>JAJRQL010000054.1 GCA_024280265.1 Deltaproteobacteria bacterium | reverse complement strand
TCTTAAAATCAGTGCAATCAGCAATTGGTTACCACTGGTAGTCAATTTTCTGGTTGGGATACTCCTCACCCCCGTCCTGATAAGAGAATTGGGCAAGACACCTTATGGAATATGGGTGTTGGCTGGGTCGCTGGTGGGTTATTATGGATTGTTACGCTTGGGGGTAGGGGCAGCTATCATGCGTTATCTTCCATTTCATGATAGTAGGGGAAATGTAAAAAAAACTAATGAAGTAGTTAATACAGCATTGGTCTTTTATGTGCTTGTTGCTCTGGTAATTCTCCTGATCTCCAGTACTTTGAATACGCTTCTAGCAGATTTTTATCAAGGAGGTGGGGAGATGGCCGGGCTTGTCAGGGTTGTGGGGTTGGCTGCAGCGCTGGAATGCTTGTTTTTGCCCTTTGACGCAATTATACGTGCCAGAGGACACTGGATATGGGCGAATGGCATTGTCACAGTTGCTGCTGTCTTCAGAGCATGTGGTTTATTGTTTTGTGTGTTAAATGGTTATGGCCTGATAGCAATGGGTTGGGTTCTGGTCGGGGTAAACCTGAACTCTCTATTTTTGTTTTACCTTCTGGTGCACAGGTTTTTCCCCGACATAGAGTTGCGATTAAGATATATGTCCATACGTCAGCTTTACTCACTACTGACATATGGTTTTTCAAGTCTACTTATCGCAATTTCACTCACACTGACTCTACAGGGGCATAATTTTATTATAGGAAAGGTCCTCTCTCTTAATGAAGTGAGCGTTTATGCCGTTATTGTAATCTTGATTCGTAACGCGAGAGAGGCCGTTGTAGGTCCTAACCGTGTTATTTTCCCACGCTTTGCATTTCTTGATGGACAGGAGAATCATGATGAAATCAGATTGCTCTTTTTTAAAGCTTCAACTGTTAACTCTCTCAGTGCCGGCTGGGTTTATCTGTGTGTAGTTATTCTTGGGCCATCATTTATTACTCTTTGGGTGGGAGATGGTTTTGAGCACGCATATTCCGCTCTTGTGATCCTTGGGATTGGTTTTCTGGTGGATTCAATGCTGGCAGCTGTTCCTTCCTTTATGGGAGGAATCGGACAACAGAAAACGATGGCAAGGTTTGCAGTTTTTGAGGGAGTAACGGGCCTTGTGCTGAGCTACCTGTTGACCGTATCTTACGGGATGACCGGTACCGCAATCGGGCTGTTGTGTACGATATGTCTGGTAAGAGGTGTGTTTTGTCTCATGCACATATGTACACGGTTGAAAATATCATATCTGCATTTTTGCAAGGAAAAATTGCTTTTCCCAGTAGT
Source organism: Deltaproteobacteria bacterium (assembly GCA_024280265.1). Taxonomy (GTDB): domain Bacteria; phylum Desulfobacterota; class Desulfobulbia; order Desulfobulbales; family Desulfocapsaceae; genus Desulfocapsa. Next base: position 11,677 of record JAJRQL010000054.1, on the reverse strand, counting down.
GGTTTTGAGTGTTATTTATCCATTGAATATCTGGGGGGGGATCACTGGGGATATTGTTTCATGGTTCGATCTGATTGTTGCATTTTTTCTGTTAACAAGTCTCTATTTTATACTTATGCATGTGTTTGTCGCAGGGAGACAACAGAAGATAATTTCCTCATCTGTGCTACTTTTTACAGAGCCACGCTTGTATTTAAAAAATCTGATAAATGGACATGGAAGTCTGAATCAATGACAGCCTGAAATGGCATTGGTTAGCGAGAAGAAAATGAATATTGAATTAGTTCTGGTGAGCTATAACAGGTTGTCATATATTCAGCATGTCATTAAATCTTTGTTTGCTGATCAATCTGAGGATTTCACAGTGGTTTTCTGGGATAATGGTTCAACGGACGGCACCAGGGAGTATTTAGCCAGCCAAACTGATCCTCGCATATCAAAGAAAGTTTTTGCGAAGGATAATGTCTGGGTACATGGCGCTGCCAACGCAGTATTTGAAGACTCAACAGCTGAATTAGTGGGTATATTGAATGATGACATTATCCTTTCGCCTGGGTGGACGAAAACATTATCCAGGGCACATGCCGACATCCCTGAACTTGGTTTTATCGGGTGTTGGCACTTGGGGAAGGAGTTTTTTCATTATCACAGGGCTAAACACAAAATACAAACTTTTGGAGAGCACAAAATTCTGCGGCATCCATGGACAGGTGGCGCATCCGGCCTTGTTAAACGAAAGGCCTGGAAAGAAGTCGGGCCCTTTGAGTCCAAACAGACCACTAATTTGTGGTTGCGTATGGCAAGAAAAGGATACGTCAATGGGTTTTATTTTCCATTGATCCATGTGGAACATATGGATTACGTCTGGTCGCCATATTATATGTCTAAGGACAACATACGTTATGGCTTGTCCAATAGCGTTACAGCAGCCACCCAAGGGGTTCATTCCATAAAGGAGGCAAAAGCATGGCACCAGAAAGTTGTGGATAATGTTTTGGATGATCCTTGGGAGGCAGGTTATTATTTCGGGATTCGGAAGGTATTGAGAAGGTTCAGGGAGAAGCTTATCCAATTGAAGAGGAAACTTGGAGCAGGTTAATACTATCAATATTTGAATTCTTTATAATCCCTTATGAATACGTTCAAAACCTTGTCTAGTATCCCGGAAAGTCACCTTTGTTGCGGATGTGGAGTCTGTGCATACCTGTATCCCGAAGATATCAAAATGCAGGATGTGGCATCAAGCGGACGACGCCCGGCATTTATCCGGAAGGACAAATCGGGGGACATATATCCAAAGGCCTTAACAGTTTGTCCTGGAATTCATGTGGCGCATTTGCCGGAGATATTGCGTCAAAAAGGATTGTTAGCACCCCTCGTCAAGTCATGGGGGCCAGTTTTTGAGTTGTGGGAAGGATATGCTGCAGATCAGGAAATTCGGTTTGAGGGATCCAGTGGCGGGGTTATGAGCGCGTTGGCCTTGTATTGCCTTGAAAAGGAAAACGTGGCGGGAGTCCTCCACGTTGCAGCAGATGAGGGAAACCCACATCTTAACAAAACCATTTTCAGTGAAACAAAAGAATCAATTCTTTCGGCGACCGGTTCCCGGTATAGCCCTGCAAGTCCCTGTGAACAATTAAAAGAAATCGACAACGCCAATGCTCCATGCGTGTTTATGGGAAAACCATGTGATGTTGCTGCTGTAAAGAGATTAACCGACACTCAAACGGGATGGTCTGAAAAAATAGCCCTCAGTATTGCCTGCTTCTGTGCTGGCACACCGTCAACCAATGGAACGCTTGAGATACTTGCAGAAATGGGGCTGGAGGACACAGCTACTCTTCTCAGTCTTCGGTATCGTGGTTGTGGCTGGCCAGGGAAACCCCGGGTAGAGCTGAAACATGGCCGGAACTCTAAAAAAAAGGTCTTAGAACTTGACTACCATGAGTCCTGGGGGGGAATTTTACAGAAACACAGACAGTGGCGTTGCTATATATGTCCTGATCATACTGGTGAGTTTGCAGATATTTCAGTGGGGGATCCATGGTACAGGGATGCAACAGAGGATGATCCTGGTCGCTCACTTATCCTCATTAGAACTGAAAAGGGGCGTGCGGTATTACAAAAGGCAATCGCTAGTGGGTATCTGATTGCAGAAAGGCGAAATGAAGAGGTGCTGCCAGCTTCCCAGGTTAATCTGGAGAAGGCCAGGGCAAGACTCTGGGGACAGCTTATTGCTTTAAAGCTTTGTCGTGCTCCTTGTCCAAGGTATGGTGGATTCTCACTGTATCAATGTTGGAGACAGAACCTGAATTTTACAGAAAAAGTTCGATCTATCCTTGGAACAGTTAAGAGGGTTTTTGTGAAAAAGTTGCGAGAAAAGCCCAGAACCTCCCTGTAACGTGAAGTTATGGTGCTGCCACCTCCATGAAAATCATACTTGGGACTATAACTTTTGCCGTAATAACGGTCTTTTTTTATGTCATAATAAATGCCTTCCTGCAGCCCTTGAGCGGCGTTCCTGGATGGGGGAGTATTACTCATCCCCAGCATATTCTGTTGTCAGAAAAGATACCTGTTTCTGTTTCCTATCAAAACATAACTTCGCCAGTTAAAATGCACATCAAGACAACTTATCGCGATAAAACCGGTACCTATTATGGGGAGGACGCCTATAAAGATCTGGTTGTTACCTTGATGGGGTCTGGAAAAAAAACAATAGTTCTACCGGCCATTACGTCAGACAGTATCGCTCAGGTACGAATTAGAGTTATCTTGTTTCTGAAGGGCGCAGGTACCGGTGATGGAAGCAGGAGTCGTAAAATGTTTGTCAAACCGATCATGTCCCGGTGGATAGCTGTATCTGATCAGTCTCTGTTGCAGGATGGGCGGAGCCTTGGGATTTTCGATATAATCTCAAAGGGGTATAAAACTGGTTTGTGGAAAACAGACAAGGGGGATTATTCGTTTTCCGGATGGTTAATTACTTGTTTGTATCTGTGCTCATTTATTATGTTGTTGTTTCTCATAGGTAAATCCACGGGGGTATCATTTCGGGACAAGGTTTTCTGGTATTCAGTCTGTGGTATAATTCTGTTTCTTTCCATAAACAAACAGTTGGATATCCAGATGCTGATCACTGATATTGCCAGAACTGCAGCAAAAGAGTATCAGGTTTATGCTGTGAGAAAACCTTTTCAGATACGGATTATTTCTTTTTTCACCTCCATGGGAATCAGCCTTTTTATTCTGCTTATGATACTTCTTCGCAGTTGCCACAGGAGTGTTTTTCTGGCGATTGGCGGTGTGTTTTGTCTTTTTAGTTTTCTTTGCCTGCGGCTGGTTTCGCATCACAAAGTTGAGGCTATTTTCTCTCGTTCTGTTGGAGTTTTTACTCTTTTTGAATGTCTGGAGTTGTTGGGCATTCTGATGGTTTGTTGTGCTGCCGTTTGGTATTGTAGGATCTTGCTCCGTAAGAAACTGTTGTAAAATCAGGTAAGTGAGGAGCGAGACTCCGAGAATATATGAGAGTGAAACAATATTGAAAAGCTCGTAAAAACTAAAAAAACCGATGGCTAAGTAAAAAAACTCCATATGTGAGGCGCGCAAAATGTCTCATCATTAAGGCGTAAGGAGTACGTCGTAATGACAGATATTTTGCAGCAACGAGGCAGATGGAGAGTTTTTACGACGCCATCAACATTATTTTTCACGGGTTGGGTTATGCTGCCATCGAATATCTCGGATGAAACTGTTTTTTCGGGGATAAGGAAAAAGGAAGAAAAACAGAAGCGGAAGAGTCTGTCTTTCCGTATGGGGTTTGTTTTTCTCTTCTTTTGCTGTACCTGCTCAGGTGGATGGGCTCAGCAAAATCCTGGGAGTTCTCCTTTACCCCATGATTTCTTTAAACAATTCCTGCCGTTACCAGAGGATGCACCCCGTACAATTCAAAATCCATATCATGCTGATGCGTTGTGGAAACTCTGGGCTGTGGATCCCTCTCCCATAGTTTTTAATACGCCCCGTTTTAAGGGTCGTTTCGAGTCTCTTAAAGAGGATAATTATCCTGTTCCATTGTTTAATGATGAGCCTGGAGCCCCAGTATCATTTCAAAGGGCAGGTGTAACATCGATGGCAGGCTTTTTCGATGATGTTTACCTGAGTCTTGATAATGGCCACACCAACCTTGGTTATCCTCCTGGAAACATCTTCCTGAATGCCGGGAAAATGGCAACAGCGCAGGAGTATCGAATCCGCTTCCAGCTCGGGGTAAATTTCACCAGCCAGTCATATTCCGGACGCGGGCGTGCCATTGTTGATGATCTGCTAAATGTTTTAAATACCGAGAAAAATTTCTTTTTTGCAAACTGTATCCGTGCAACTCCCGCACATAATTCTTTCAAAGACACCAGAGAAGATGCGGTAACAGATTTATACGATGGCTCATATGGATCCTCATACCAGGCAATAGGACAGTCTGGAAGTGAAGTACATGCCCTTTCTAAAATGATGATAGCTGGTGCTTCAATGCCACGTACCATCAAGGATCTCCTCAAAAAGAATGGTTCTTATGCCATTACCCTGTTGACCCTTTTCAAAATGGCTTTGCCTTATGCCGATGAAGACGGAAAACCCCTGGCATTTGAGAATGAGTTACGTCATCTTCCTGCCTACAGTTCCAATGGTGATCCCGTTCATAAACACTTCTGTTCTGCCAACGTGCATTTCTACGGGTACGATGAAGATCTTCATGTATGGGAAATGGCAAGACTTGCCAGGGAAATGGAGATAGCCCCGCCGGTTACGGTGATAACCCTTGCCGGATTTCGTATTAAAACTCCGGGAAAGATACTTACTGAACGTGCTGTAGTTGGCAAACGGATAAAGAGTATGGGGTTGACATCCATCAGGATTTGGGGTGAACCTGGTGAAACACTGGAGGCAGTGGTGGATTTGCGGAAAAGCTATGATTTGCAGGGGCAGGATCTTCAGTATACTTGCCAGAACTTGTACCCCAATCAGAAAAACACTATTATCCAGACTGTGGCTCCAGGGATATTTTCTGTGAAGGTTGAGCACGACGAATCGCTGCCAAAAGGACGTATACCCATTATCTGCACGGTTCGTAATCAGGGTGAGATCCCTGGCAATCCAGTGTTCCTGAATTTTTACTGGCCTGGCGCCAACGAGTTGTCTGATTACGGACTACCAAAGAGAATAGTGAAGAAACGGGGGCTTAGAAGGCTTCCGGTAACAGTAAACAAACGCCCCATAGTTGTAACAAATTTTGTCGGTGACACTATTGCATGCAGCCCTGGAGATGTAGTTACATTTACCATTAGCGGCATCGACCCGGAGGGATATCCAGTTACCGTTTACAGGCGTCTGGGGCAATCTGGTACCGTAAGCGATGGAGAGTTTAAGGTGAAGATATCGAAGAAAGCACAGGATCGTATTGAGCCTGTGCATTTTCTTTTTTCCGATGGAACAGGTGGGTACAGTGGAACACAGATTAAATTGTGTATCGGCAAGGCTCAGGATGTACTGGATAACAACTGGTCCGTGAGTTTGTTGGGACAGGCATCATTGCATTCACAGGTGGCTCAGGAAGGTGTGTATTTTAACTTTACGGGTGGAACTGCTGTAAAATCCATCAGAGAAGTTCAGGGACTTTTTGTGTTTCAGAAATTTCAGGGGAACATAGATCTTGTTGCTCAAATCCCGGGAAATCCCACTCAGTCTGCCCTGGGTCTGTTGTTAACGAATAGTCTGGATTATTTTTCCAGGTCTGCCTTTACGGGCTTTTTTCATGGGCGTGTTGTGGCGCGGCTGCATGGATCCGAAAGAAAGAATAAAAGCAGGATAAATTTCCTCCCCAACACCATTTCCGACAAACCTGAACTTTTTAGAATTGTTACTCGCAATGGCTATACAGGTGTGTTTGTTTCAGAAGATGGTGTTACCTGGACCCAGTTGGATTCCATGAAAATCAAGTGGTTCAGGCAGACCTATGCCGGTTTTCTGTATGGAGGGGGAGACGATTCGGTTATTGGCCGTTGGGTAAAACCAGAGGTGCCATTGGTGTTGGTACACCCGATTGGTGCCAGGAAAGACAAAAAGGGGAATTATCATGCCCCATTGCAATTGGAAGTTCAATCGCCAAAGGGATTTGTCAGCTATTATACCCTGGATGGCACCGAACCAACGCGTGAATCTCTTGAAGCTCAGGGAATTCTCGAGTTGACTCACCCTGGAAAGTACCAACTGCGTCTGGCCAGTTTTGAGCAGAATAAAGCAGTTGGGACAACAGTTGTCTTTTATTCCGTTGTGAGCAGGAAGAAGTGAGTGCTCCCTGTTTCATAATGCGGGAGTATCTATTATTCCCCATTTTTTTGTTACTATATGTTCTTTAATGGGTTTTGCCGGGTTTCCTGCCACAATGGTATTGCTTTTGACGTCTTTTGTAACTATCGCGCCTGCCGCGACAACAACCTGATCACCACTTGTTACACCAGGAAGAATCACACTGTGTGCGCCGATAAAACAATTTTTCCCTATTACAACATCTCGGGCAATATTCCTTGACATATCGTGACACAAAATTGTCGCCCCGAAGGCCAGGTAAGAGCCCTCACCAATAATAACTCCCCGGGGATTAGTCTTGTCCAGATTGGCTTTTAGAGATATCCTGACATCTTTCCCGATACTCATTCCATATATTTTTCTCAGATAAATATTGCGAAGAGAAATGATGCTGTGTCGAATGAAAAAAAGCAGTTGTTGTATAATTTTGTTATTTAACATTGTTCGTAATGTCAGTTGGATGGAGATTGGGGATTTGGTTCTGTTACTATCCTCTTTATTTCAACATCTAAGCTCCTGTATGCTTTCTCATTCCAGTGGAGGGCATTTCTGGAAAGCTCATCTTTCCATGTGTTTTTTTCAAAGTCAAAAAAAGTTCCCTTCATGTCATATACCTGAGCTGTGGTTGAAAACTCATCGAGTAGTTTTTTTGAAGCCCTGGCTGCATCTTCTTCAATTGTATCACCCCAGACAAGAGACCTTAACATGTCAGGTGAAATAGGGGGAACTATTGTCAGAAGGAGTATCCTGCTCCCGGTGCCTGAGAGTTTTGTTATGATTTGCCTTATGTTCTCCAGCAGTTGTTCGTGGATTTTTATCCGCTCGTGCTCTTTCATCATACTGGCAGCGACAATATCATTTATGCCAACCTGCACTATATACCACTCAGGACTCAAATTCAGCATTGTGTCGTTAATTTGGCAAAGTGTTTCCCTTGAGGTGGCACCGCCAATACCAAAGTTAATAACTTCTGTATCTTTGCCAAGGTCTGGTTTGCCCCAATCCTGGATTCGAGAATCTCCAATCAGGACGATACGTTTCTGGGCAGGTGCAGAGTGTGGTTTAGTCTGAGTGCCCAGCCCTTTCGGGCATCTTTCCATCCGGGCTATCTTGTTGTTTTTGTAAGAAGTAATTGTGTAACCAATGCCGATACATAATAATAAAATGATTCCTGCTGTGGCGTATATAGCTGTTTTCATAATGATACCATGTGGTTAAATAAAAACATTAACAATTGGCTCTCAGGTTACGGGCAGCAATGATTGCAGTAAAGAATGACTGTTACATGCATTATTTTATGTATTGGATATATAAAAAGTTGTTTAGGAGTGCCTGGGTGATACAATAAGTAAGGAATTGGTCACTGTTTTTGTGTATGGTATTATTATCATAGGCAATTTTAATAAAAAAACAGGTCATCGCTGATGATACCATGGGAAGTGCTCAAATGCTCAAGGAAACCACTGAGTTGCCGAAGGAGCGCTGCTTCGGGTAGCTGTTCCTGTTGCTGATTGATCCGGTATTGTCGGTGGAGTACAAATGGATATATCGTTTCCCATAAACTTCTTTTGTCAGGTTGTCCCGAATGTCCATTACTGAGGTGAACGACTTTTGAATGGTGTAACTCCCGCATTTTTGCTGCTGCTGGCCGTTCTCTGTTTTGCCATCGTTGCAGTTAAAAAAGAAAATATCATAGTACCTTTGATTGTTGCCATGTGTTTTCTACCTGCCGACATATCAATACAGGTTATGACACTGGATTTTTATGCGGTAAGGGTCGTGGCTTTAGTGGCATTACTCCGAATATATTTAAGTGGGGACAACGATCGAATAAGGATGAACTCAATAGATCATCTTTTTATTTTCTATAATGTCCTGGGGGCGCTTATTTATATACTGGCAAGTCAGGACAGGGTCGGGGCTTTTATATTTAAAAGCGGAAATTTTGTGGACAGTGTGATTCTGTATGTTGTTATCAGGAATGTAATCTATTCCAAAGAGAGCCTGCGCTTAATAATCAAGACCTTTTCCGTTTGTGTAGCTGTACTCCTGCCGTTTATTATATTTGAGTATTACTCTGCAAGTAACCTGTTCGCCGTACTGGGACGGAGTGCAATCTCTTTCCGGAACGGGGAAATAAGAACATCTGCCACATTCAGTCATTCAATTTTGTTTGGTTCGTTTGCTGCTGCATTAGTGCCCATACTCTGGGCAGAATATAAAAATGGTCGGACTTTGTTTAAACTGCTGGCTGTCTTTTGTTGTGTGTTTTTTGTCTATACTTCTTCTTCCAGTGGGCCCATTGTGGTGCTCGCCGGAGTTATTTTCTTTCTGTTTTTTTTCAGGTGGAAACAGTACAGCAGACTTTTGTTCTGGGTCTCTCTTACTGCGGGAACCATTATTCATTTTGTTCGCGAATCACCTATATGGCATTTGCTGTACGTCCGAATATCGGTGAAAAGTGGCTCCACAGGGTGGCATCGCTATCAACTGATGGAAGCTGCGGTCAAAGAGTTCAAGAATTGGTGGCTGCTCGGTTATGGGGATACAGGGCCACAATGGCACACTAAATACTGGGCCTATACCCATGTCACGTTCACCGACGTAACAAACCATTATCTACTGCTGGGAGTTCGTGGTGGTTTTTTCACCATGTTTCTGTTTATAGTGCTTTGTTATAAGGTTGTCAAAACATTGGGTGCATGTTCCATTTGTCAGGATACCATTGAGGACCAGTGGCTCTGGTGGGGATTTACAGTTATGATGCTGGCACACTGCATCACGTTTTTATCCGTGGCCTATTTTGGCCAGATAACCATGCTGTTGTATTTGTCCATAGCCATAGGTGCTTTTGCCCATGATGAGTTGATGCGTGAGCGGGAGCAGGCTTATTGATACGTATGATGGGGGTTGTTGTCGGGAGGACACCTACTTCCGGTTTCTGCGCTTTGACTTAGAGTTGAATCGTTGGCTGGTCGTGGAGTAAAAAATATGTTGCTATCCATCATAATCGTAAATTTTAATACTACTGAATACACATTGGAGACAGTGGCTTCAGTCTTCGCCGAATGTGAAACTGATGATTTTGAAGTAATAGTCTTGGACAATGCGTCCGTGGATAATTCGGTGCAGAGAATAAGAGACTCTTTTGGAGAGAAGATTCACCTTATCCAGTCTGAAACAAACCTCGGTTTTGCCGCCGGCAATAATCTGGCTGTCAGTCATGCCAGAGGAGAGTACATCCTTCTGCTGAATCCGGATACAGTTATCCTGAATCACGCAATTGATAATGTACTCCGTTTTGCCAGGCAATACCCTGATGCAGGAATATGGGGCGGGAAAACTGTGTTTTCCGATGGGAGTTTGAACCCTTTTTCATGCTGGCAGCGGCAAACATTATGGAGTCTGTTTAGTCAAGTGACAGGATTTACATCCCTTTTCAGGGGTTCAAGCTTCTTTAACCCGGAAGGCCTTGGCGGGTGGAACCGGAAAGGCGTTCGTGAGGTGGATATTGTGTCCGGCTGTTTCTTGCTTATAACACATAAGTTATGGGACGACCTGCAAGGTTTCGATCCGGATTATTTCATGTACGGAGAAGAGGCGGATCTCTGTTTAAGGGCTAAGAAAAAAGGGGCGCAACCGATAGTCAGCTCACAGGCTACGATTGTACACCATGGTGGAGTTTCTGAGAAAATTCCTAGTGATAAACTGGTTAGACTTATCAAGGCAAAAATGTTGCTCATCCACCGCCATTTTAGTCCGTACACCGTTCACATCGGTACAGTCTTGTTTGCCTGCTGGCCATTGTCACGTTATGTTGCCCATGGTCTCCTTGCGCTGGCTGGCAGAAAATCTTCAACACAAGCCTGTAAGGTATGGGGTGAGGTATGGAAACGACGGAAAGAGTGGTGGTGTTATTAATGGTTGTCACTCTCATGACTAATTTCTAACGATTATGATGGAACCTGTGAAACAAAAATGTGTACTGGCCATTGCATCTTCCGGGGGACACTGGGTCGAACTTAGACGATTGCGACCCGCCTGGAAAGACTGCCAGCTGATTTATGTCTCCACGTCTAAAAGCCGTGAACAGGAATTAATTGAGGAAGCAGAGAAGGAGGAGAATCCTTTGCCGATTTTTCATGCCGTTGTCGAAGCTTCACGTTGGGAGAAATTCAAGCTTCTGCGGCAGCTCTTTCAGATTACCGTAATACTGTTGAAAACCCGCCCTGATGTCATTGTCTCCACAGGTGCAGCCGGTGGTTTTTTTGCCTTGAAAATTGGAAAATATTTTGGTGCCAGGACTGTGTGGGTGGATAGTATTGCCAATGCCGAGGAGCTTTCTTTATCCGGCCAAAAAGTGGCGGACTGTGCTGATCTCTGGCTTACCCAATGGGAGCATCTTGCCAAGAGTAACAGGCAGGGGACATTGCGATACGAGGGGACTGTTGTATGATGTTTTTGACGGTTGGTAACGAACTTCCTTTTGATCGTCTGGTGAGGGCGGTTGATCAGTGGTGTGGGGAGAATAAACAACATATGGTATTCGGACAGATAGGACCCGTCGGAGTAGAAGGATACAAACCGGCTCATTTTGAATGGGAGGAGTTTGTTTCCCCACAGGTGTACCAGGAGAAGTGTAATGAAGCAGAATTAATCATAGCCCATGCTGGTATGGGGTCTATCATAACTGCTCTTGAGGTGTCCAGACCTATTGTGATTATGGCGCGCCTTGCTGCTTTTAAAGAACACAGGAATGACCACCAGGTAGCTACTGCAGATAGGTTTTCCCGACGTAAAGGTGTCTTTGTAGCTAAGGATGAATATGGCCTTACTGCCCTGCTTGATGAACAAGGCGGCAGAAATGAGAACGTGTCGATAGAAAAAGTTGAACCGTATGCAGAAGAACGCCTGATACAAACGATAAGAGATTTTATTGTAAGTTGAATTTTGAATCTTGAATCGTAACTATTCAGCGAATATAGCGAAAGCACAGCTATTTTTCTCTTGACAGTGTTTTAGCCGGGTTTTTATAAAAACGACATTGTTTGCACTCCGGACTGAGGTGAGGGAAGACGACCCATATGTGTCCGAACACTTAGCAAGAACCAAAGACAACACCATCCACCGAGGATATTTTCTCAAAACTCTACAGGGAGGCATTTAGAGACAGAAAAAGCGGTTTCAAAACGTATGGTATAGTAGTTCGTAACAAAGAACGATACTTCTTGCCATGGAAACCGGATGACAATTGACAACATCAATATTGAAGCAACTCTTAAAAACGCTGAGAAAATAATAGCTCAAGACAAGG
>JAJRQL010000053.1 GCA_024280265.1 Deltaproteobacteria bacterium | reverse complement strand
TTTTTTTACTTTGTCAAGGAAAAAGTGTGTCTATTTTGAAAAATAACTGCTTTATTTAACATGCAAAATCCTTACCGGACACTACTGAAATAACACAAAAAAACTGCATCAAGTATTTTCAGTTGAGTTGGTCCTGTTTGGTGGCACCTCTGGAATGTTTCTGTCGCAAAAAAAGGTTGCATGGCCACCACCATACAACCCTTTGCGACCGTTCAGTGAGCAGAAACGGCTGAACAGTATTACAGATTAAAGCGCGTTTTGTGAGGGCGTTTATTGATTATTCATCCCACCTCTTCCCATACCACTACCGGAACGTCTTTCAGCTTGATAATTTGTCAGCTCCTGTGAAGAAATAAATCCATTATTGTCGACATCAATATCGTTGAAAGAAGGAGCATTGACCATACCTCTTCCCAGTCTTCCACTGGATTTGACGGCTGCCTGGCGTTGTTCACGTACTGCAGTGAACTCCCGTTTTGATATTCCACCACTTCCATCAGTGTCATAGGCGGAAAAAGGAATTGGTCCTGTTGCTGGAATTGTTGCTGCCTGAATAACAGCTGTACTGAGAGTGATTATTCCTGCACATATTCCTAAACTGAGTTTTTGTGTAAGTTTCATTATACACCTCCTGATATTGTTTTGTGTAATTTAACTCTATTGCGTTATTTATAGCATAGCAGTTTGTGTGCCAATTGGTAACTGGACCTCTTTTCTACCACTATGACTACAAATTATGATTCCTCTCCAGTGGGGGCAAGTTGGACTCAGGCGAAAACCTCGACAAAAATGTCGAGCACGGTGCCTCTTTGTCGAAGTTTGCTTGAGTGTCGACGAGAGTTGTTGGGATCCCTGCGTTCTGTCATTGTTACTGACTTAATCATCGTTGAAAATGGGTATATTTACCGTTTCTAAGCATCTGGTTGTGTGTTAGTGTCCGTCCAGAAATGAAACTTTTTCTTCTAAATCGAGACGCAGAAGAAATTTCACCGCAGGCATATCACTGATATTCCGATGATAAAATTTCTTAAGGAACGAAGAGTTAGGGGAAAAAGCCATTTCTGGGCAGGCACGTGTTAGGCTCATAGCTAGGTCTCTTTAGTGAAAGTCGTAGTTTGTAAAAGGAAAACGTAAGATTACGCTGAACATTGCGGTAATATATGCTTTGAACCTTTTACTTGATACCGGAACCTGAGTAATAGAAGAAGTATCCTTTAGAGAAGAAGCATTTCAACAAAGGGGGAGATAGATGCGGTGAGTGCGTCCTCTGCTGCTCCAAAGGGTGGGTCGTTTTCTCCCACCGAACAATTGAAGCTTGTTTATCTGCCCTTGCCAGTTGCCACCAACTATCAATTCAAGGAGGCCGACCATGCCAGAAAATAACAGCAAATTTTGCAGCTATCCTGATGGTGTTATTTACAAAGAAAAAGGGGGTGTTGGAAAAACTAACGGCAAGACCTCTCTAACTCAATTGATCTTTGGGGACCACTTGTATGTAGATGGCAATGATGGTGATTGGCTCAGAGTCTTCAGTCGTGGGGTCAATGGTTGGATTCATGAATCTGAAATTCAGGACGAAAGAATCCTGGAGATTAACTTTGTTGATGTAGGGCAAGGTGACGGAGTTCATGTTGTCACACCAGATGATAAGGCTATGATTATAGATGCTGGGGAAAAAGATAATATGTATCGTTTTCTTCGATGGAGATACTCGAAGAATAAAAAATTTACTGAAGAGGTCAGGCTCTACGCAGCTGTTATCTCGCACCCTGACAAAGATCATTATTATGGTTTTAAAAAGATATTCGACGAGGAATTTTTATATTTTGACCATTTAATCCACAATGGCCTGGTAGAAAGAAAAGTAAGGGCAGGTGGCGGTATTAAAAAGCTTGGGGAAATCAGAAATGGATATGTTACGGGGGTTGTAAGAAATAAAGATGACCTGAATGCTCTTTTAAAACAACTGGAAAGTGACAATCTCCTGAAAGGATCTTTGTACACCACACTGCTCAACGCAGCCGTCAAAAGTAGTCGTTATGCACGGATCCACTCAATAGGTAACTTTCCTGATATTGAGTCAATCTCTTACTTTCCAGGCTTTGCCAAAGAAGATAATCCAGATTCTTTCATTGAAGTACTCGGGCCGGTATTTGAGGGTACCAGAGAGCATCCAAAACTCAAGGTGTTTCAAAGTCTTGGAAAAACCAAGAATGGTCATTCTGTAATATTGCGAGTCCACATGGGTGGCATAACGATCCTGCTAGGGGGGGATCTGAATATACCTGCAGAGAAATACCTGCTATCCAGGTACACTGGCATAGATATCAATCCGGATTCAGCTGGAGATAAAGATCGGTTGATTGGTCGGGCAAGATATTTTTTTGAATCTGACTTTGCGAAGGCTTGTCATCACGGAAGCAGTGATTTCACTGAGGAGTTTTTGAAAGCCATTAATGCAAGGGCTACGGTTATCTCGAGTGGGGATAATGAACCGCATAATCATCCACGCCCTGACACCTTAGGTGCCCTGGGAAAGTATGGTCGTGGAATTCGTCCCTTAATTTTCAGTACTGAACTTGCTCGAGCTTATGATACAAAGATTCTTAATCCATACCAGCTGCAAACAGAAATAGAAAAAAACAGGAAAATTATAGATTCTGGAACAGCTTCTGAAAACAATAAAAAGCAAGCGATGAGAAAGTTGCAGCCAGCAAAAGATCTTCTTGGAAAAAGCATTGCCCGTTACGGAATGATCTGCCTCAGAACAGATGGTAACAAGGCCATTGTGGCACAAAAGTTAGAACGTTACAGGGGAAAAGGAAAAAAGTGGTCTATCAGTCAATTTGAACGGGATGAAATTACAAATGAACTGTTTTACTTATCTCCACACTAATCATTAGCAGGAGGAAGTTATGTCAATCATCATTAATGGACAAGAAAAGCGAATAGGCCTGTCCTTATCTGGTGGTGGCTTTAGAGCTGCCGGGTTTCATTTAGGTGTTTTTCGGAAATTGGAAGAGTTGGGACTGCTTTGGAAAATTGACTTGCTTTCATGTGTCAGTGGCGGCAGTATTGCTGGCGCATATCTTGCTCTTCACTGGAAAGAAACTGACGTCTTGGACAATTTGGAGAAATATTTAACCACTCAGAGTATTGAAATCGGTTCCATTATGGGGGGTATTTTAAATCCCTTTGAAAGTAGAACTGAGGCTTTGGCGTCTACTTATAAAAAAGATCTTTATGGTAAAAAAACTCTTGATGATTTGACAAATGGTCCACGTATTTACTTGAATTCCACTAATCTTGTGACTGGCAATATGTTTTTCTTTGTTGCTGGTGGAAATGGGAAGTCTGAGATGGGCGAACACGAACTTGGTGTCGTTGAGGCTCCCGGTTTCAGGATATCTGAGGCAGTGGCTGCTTCCTCTGCCTTTCCGCCTGTCTACCCACCGATGGAAATTTCCAGGGAAGAGTATAATGTTCCAGGGATAAGCCGTGTTGCGTTGTCTGATGGTGGAGTTTATGATAATCTTGGTGTGAATCCACTACTGAGAACAAAAAGAAATAACTTGGATTATGTAATTGTCAGTGATGCCGGAAAACCTTTTGAGTTAGACAAGTCTCCGACAAATAGCAGTGCCATGGTTTTGGGGGCCGCGATTGGTATATTAATGGAGCAGGTTCGAGGACAGCAATTTCAGCATTTGAAATGGAAACATAAAGCTGGAGAAGGACCCAAAGCTATGTGGTTCTCAATCGATAGCCATATTGGAGAAAGCCGGAAAAATGATGCTGAAATATCCTCTTCTATCTCAACCCGTCTGAAAAGGTTAAAAGATTTTGAAATTTCCGTTTTAAAAAGACATGGTGGGGCTTTAGTATACAGAAGATTGAAAGATATTGCCTCCGAATTGATCAATTAAAATGGCGTCGTAGAAACTCTTCACCTCCTTCGTTGTTTCAGGTTTTTACGAGTCCAGCAGACTGGGCTATTCGCCTGGTTGCTGCAATAAAAAAACACACAAGTGGTAAACAACCAATCATCAGAGAGACTGTGATGTTGAAAAAGAAATATGTATCTCCTTTATATGGAATGATCCTTTTGCTTGCTGTTGTTATTTCCACAGGATGTACATCCCTTCTGGCCGCGTCGGGTGGATTGCAAAAACGGATGGAAGTTAATGTAATCTTTGATTCCGGGACAATTCTTCAGGATCATACCTATTATATCGACGGTCCCTTGAATGACCCCGTGGCCATTATCGCACTTTCCAACGAGTATCAGCTGCAGTCGGAACTGTGGTCAAAAAGAGAGTTGACCTCCGAGGAACTCAGCAAGATGGTTTTCTTGATGCGAATTGATGAAGTTGGCCTCTGTACCACTCACGGAGGAGTACTCACCGCGCCTGATGGAAAGGATATCGGCGTCTGGTTTTCAAAAAAAGATACCACAACAATTCGTGAGCCAATGCCGGGAGTGGTTGAGATCTTTCCATTCATATATGCCGGGGCCTCTGCCTGCGCACGTCAGGAACTCAGGGATAGTTTATAGGCTAGTATAAAGTTTCATTAAAATGTTTACATTCTGATTATTTTCGGCTACCTTTCAAAAAAAACTGTGGAGGTAGCCATGGCACGAAAAACCAAACGAGCAAAACTTCTACTGACCAAAGAACAGCGGACTCAGTTGGAACGGTTGAGCAAGTCACGAAAGGCCCCGCT
>JAJRQL010000052.1 GCA_024280265.1 Deltaproteobacteria bacterium | reverse complement strand
TGTGGCTGGTCAGGTTGCGACTGTTTTTCTTCTCTATACAAGTTTTGCTGCCCGAAGTCTTGTTGATCACAGCAGGGCAGTTTATGAGGCATTGCAGGACAGGGAGAACCTTGGAAGTGCGAGACGTGCTGTAGCGCGTATTGTCGGACGAGATACTGCTGCCCTTGATCGCAACGGGATAATTCGTGCCACTGTAGAGACCATAGCTGAAAACATGGTGGATGGAGTAACCGCTCCTGTTTTTTATGCTATTGTTTTTTCTGGTCTGTCATTGTTTACGGGCTGGGATCCACTCCAGCTTGCCGCTCTTGGTGCCATTGGATATAAGTCAGTAAACACCATGGACTCGATGTTTGGTTACAAGAATGAGCGGTATCTGAAGTTTGGTTGTTGTGCTGCAAAACTGGATGATATTGTAAATCTGCTGCCAGCCAGAATAAGTGGATTGAGTTTGGTTCCGGCTGCGTTCTTTCTTGATCTTAATTGGAAAAACAGTCTGAAAATTTTCCGTCGTGACCGGCTCAACCATTCAAGCCCCAATGCAGCGCACCCTGAGGCTGCTGTTGCCGGAGCCCTTGGGATACAAATTGGCGGGATATCTTTTTATTTTGGGAAAAAGATGATAAAAGCAGGCATTGGTGACAGTATCAGGAGAGTTGAAGAAAAAGATATACTCAGAACAAATTCTTTGATGTTACTGGGATCCTTTTTCTTTCTGCTTGTAATGTTGTCTCTACGTTTTCTTGTACAAAATACACTTTCATGAACACGCCCGCAGCTTTTCTCATAGGTGGTACAGCCAGTGGATCAGGTAAAACGACCTTGACGCTCGGTATCATGGCGGCATTGAAGGCCAGAAGTCTGAAGGTCCAACCTTTTAAGTGCGGGCCTGACTTTATTGACCCCAGTCTTCATTGTATGGTTACTGGAGAGGTCTCATCGAACCTGGATCTTCGGATGTGCGGTATCCCATTTTGTCAGAAAATCTTCAGATCTCGTTTTTCAGGTAAAGATGTGGCGGTGGTGGAAGGGGTTATGGGGCTTTTCGATGGCGGAATTGCAAGTTCTGCTGAACTGGCGGTGGAGCTTGATCTTCCTGTGATACTTGTGGTTGATGCACAATCAGCCGCTGAAAGTGTAGCAGCTGTTGTGAGGGGTTTTGAGGTTTATTCAAATAAAGTTGATATAGCCGCTGTTATTTTCAATCGTGTCGGTTCCATTCGTCACCGCGAACTTATAGAAAGGGGGATGGCTGGTATTTGTAACTGTGAAATACTTGGTTTTTTTCCGCGTGATGTACGGTTTGAAATGCCTAATCGTCATCTTGGGCTTCATATGGGTGAAGAACAACCATTGAACAGTGACCAGCTCAAAGGCCTTGTACAAGCTGTCGAGGAACATCTCGATCTTGACAAATTACTGCGCATTTCCACAAAAAAAAGGCAATGTCTGAGTGCTGCTCCTGTTTACAGGCGGAATGTCAGTAAAAGGACTCGCCTGGCTGTGGCCAGAGATAAGGCCTTCTGTTTTTATTATGAAGATAATCTTAAAATTTTGGAGGACAGGGGAGTTGAACTGGTGTTTTTCAGTCCCTTGAAGGATGAATATCTTCCGCCCGGCTGCAATGGTCTTTATTTTGGTGGTGGATATCCGGAACTCCATGCTGGTGAGTTGGCTGGGAATGCAGCAATGTTGAAAGAGGTCGCTACCTTTGGACATTCAAATGGAATAATTTATGGCGAATGCGGAGGATTTATGTATCTATGTAACTCCCTGAAAACAATAGACGAATCCATTTATCACCTGTGTGGTCTTTTTTCGTGCAGTGTCAGGATGAAACCACGTCTATCCAGCCTTGGATATCGCAGTCCCGAACTGCAGAAAAACTGTTTGCTTGGTCTGCAGGGAGATTTACTGCATGGCCATGAGTTTCATTACTCGGAAATTGTTGAAAGTCCTGAAGAGATACTTACACTTTATCTCGTAAATGGAATAAAACGGGAAGGCTACAAGTATAAAAATGTCCTTGGGGGCTATATTCATCTACACTTTGGACAGAGTGAAGGTGCTGTGACCTCCTTTATCTGTCACCTGGAGAAATCACGGGTGCTCACCTGATAAATAACAATATTTCTATGCATAGAATAACCAAAATAGGTCCCCTTGAAATTGAAGGGGAAAGCTTTCGCATAATAGAGGAAGAATTTACAGAACAGACCGGGTTGAAGCAGGAGGATTTTGATCCCTCCCGGTTTGCGGTGATCCGGCGGGTCATTCACGCAACAGGTGATTTTACCTTTGCCCATCTAATCTGTTTCCACCATGAAGCAGTCGAGACTGGACTCTCGGCCATTCGATCCGGGAAAAATATCCTCACTGATGTGAATATGGCGGCAGCGGGAATCAGTCGTTCTTTTATGACTCCATACGGAGGCAAAGTTGTCTGTAAGGTCGCAGACACCGAAGTCGCTGATATTGCAAAATATCGGGGAAGAACTAGATCCCAGACAGCCATTGAAGTCGGGGTGCGGGAAAATGTCGGGATTGTGGCCATTGGAAATGCACCAACAGCATTAATAACAGTAATGGAACTCATAGAAGAAGGAAAGATAAAACCTGATCTGGTGGTAGGGGTACCAGTGGGATTTGTGAATGCCAGTGAATCCAAAGAGATCCTTGCTGAGAAAGATTACCCCTATATCTGTTGCAGCGGCAGAAAGGCGGAACCACTGTGTCTGTAGCAATTGTAAACGCACTGCTTCGCCTGGCATGAAAGAGCAAGTCTTGACTTGAGTCTTTGTTTTAGTGTAATTTTACAATTATCGTCCCTTGTAATGACTTTTTAAAAAATATCCTGCTCCTGTTGTGCACTGTTCTCATGGTAGACGATGGGCTGGCAGCTCTTTTATTCTTTCTATAATTCTATTTATGACACGATCTTTCTGCACTACAATTCTGATGACGATACTGCTATCATATTCACTTGCTTCCGCCAGGGTGCAGGATGCGAAGGAGGATTGCATGTACTGTGAATCTATTCAACATGCTGCCAACCTTGCGGCCATTGAGAAACGATTGCTCCAGATAACTGATAGTTCTTTAGAATCGCTCGATGAAAAGGCACGTGGCTGGTATTCTAAATTTCAGGAAGGAGGAATCTTTTTTGATGGTTGGCAGGAAATCAGTAAAGATGTGGTTGCAAAGGTGCCTGAAGAAAATAAAATTAAGGCAAAGGTTACCATGCTTGCCCTTGGCATCAAAATAGGTTGTGAATGGAGCAAAGAAAATGACGTTCGTAAAATAAGCACGGAGATGTTACAGGAATGGGGCCGAAAGTTGAAACGGACTGTTTCTGATTCACCAGAAAATCTTGTTGTGCTTATCATTTCCATCGAGTCCGAAGTTGATGCGCTACTGTTCTAGGTGTAAGTGCTATTAAGGAACCGAACAAAACAGCTTAAAACAAGATAATACTACCATGGTACAGTCTACCCTGACTTTACGCCCTTGTTCAATTTCAGTGCTGTCTGCATGCTTGATCAGGATTGTATTGATCCGCTCCCAAGTGCCATCAGCCATTAGCCTTAATGTACTGCTGCAGGGTCAATTTCCCGAACGACCTGGCGAGGCCGATCTTGCAGAGCCGACTATAGGCCCTTGAGTTAACAAGGTGAAAAGCAAGCTCCCGGTAACTGTACTCTTCCATCTGTTTGATAATTGCAGCCAGTAGAACCTGCTCGGCTGTCATACTGTTGTCAGGCCCAATAAATAACAAAATACCGTCAAAAACTATCTGATTATCTCACCGGTGGTTTACTGGAAACCGTAAAAGAAAGAGAAATTATATTTTCCTTTCAGCCAGCTGTTCAGCCTTGTTTTGAAAAAAATCCA
>JAJRQL010000051.1 GCA_024280265.1 Deltaproteobacteria bacterium | reverse complement strand
TTCGCACTCAGATACGAAATGAAGCATTGCAACAAGTTGAAAAACAAGCGGTTGCACTAAAAGAAAAACGAAAACCGAGAGCAAAGCAACGAAAACGACGAAAACGTTCGTTTGCAAATTTCTAACCGGACACTACTGAATATATTTATGTGTTTTTTCGTTAAATTTTATTATTTTTTATGCGGATGTAGTTTTAGTTGAATCTTAGGCTACATCAGCACGAAACTCTAAACTCCAGATATTAAAGATAAATCATAGAAAAACAATCTAGCTTTCGTCCGAATCCTCAGCTCAAATTAATGGATCAGGTAAAAGAGGTCCTTCGTTATTACCATTACGCTTATCGTACTGAGGAAACTTACTGCCAATGCATAGGTTGTTTCTGCAGATGAACGGTACGCACCTTTTCATGGCTAAACTGATCTACAGCGTTGATTGCGCCTTATGGAGTGTCTCCGCCTCCGGATTCAGGATGTCGACTTCGGTCAGAAAAAGATTTATGTTCGATCCGGGGAAGGTGGCAAAGACCAAGTTACTGTCCTCCCCCCTAACCTTTCAGAGGAATTACAACAGGATATTGCAAGGGTAACATCTGTACACCACCAGGATCTTGAGCAGGGTTATGGCGAAGCCTACCTGCCCAATGCTTTAGCAAAAAAAATATCCAAATGCGGCCAGAGAAGCCGGTTGGCAGTATGTGTTCCCGTCCAGGAAACGATCCATTGATCCACGCTCCGGTGTTGAACGGCGTCACCATGTCATGGAATCCGGCCTGCAAAAAACAGTGAAAAGAGCAGTCACTAAAGCCCACATTCAAAAACGAGTCAGTTGTCATACTCTGCGACACAGTTTTGCCATCCATATGGTTGAGAAAGGGGTTAATATCCGGTATTACAAGAGCTTATCGGGCATGCTGATGTGAAAACCACGGAAATATACACTCATGCCATGAATAAAAGCACAGACTCACTACCGAATTTACTCGACAGTCTGAATTGCTAACCATCTAACCCGACAAGTCAGAAAACTTTTTAGAGTCGTTGGACTCTTTTCTGTTACAGTTTTTATAGGGTAATGATCTGATCTTGTTACTCATTGTCCATTCGACAACTTCTCTATTGGGAAGATCTGTCACTGCAGCAATATAAAGCCACCCGAACCAAGGGCGAATCCAAGTCATACCAACACCCAAACCACATCAGAATCCTGTTGACCAGATTGGAATAAGACTTTTGGCCGTCAGCTCCTGGCCATTTCGCCCAGACCCCGTAAGATGCGTGGATCTCTCGTGAATGGCCTTGACCATCTACAGGATAAATCTGCTGAGATCCCGGTTTTCGACAACATCCTGAAGCTGTTTTTTTACATAATCTGCAGTAACCACAAATTTTTCTTCGCCACGTTCACTAGCATCAAAAGATAGCTCATCAAGAACCCGTTCCATTACAGTATGTAACCGCCTGGCTCCAATCTCCTCCGTGTTTTCATTTACCTCAACCGCAATGGCTGCCAACTCATCAATGGCATCTGCTTCAAAGGCAAGCTCCACATTCTCTGTGGCCATCATGGCTATATACTGTTTTACCAGAGCACTTTCGGGTTCTGTGAGGATTCTCACGAACTCATCTTTACCAAGAGGAGTCAGTTCAACACGGATGGGAAAACGTCCCTGGAGTTCCGGAATCAGATCAGAGGGTTTACAGAGGTGAAAGGCACCACTTGCAATAAAGAGAATATGGTCTGTCTTCACCATACCATATTTGGTTGTGACAGTGGATCCTTCAACGATGGGGAGGAGGTCACGCTGCACACCCTCGCGGGAAACCTCTGGTCCTTGACCACCTGAACTGCGGGATGCCACTTTATCAATCTCATCAAGGAATACAATGCCAGATTCTTCCGTCCGCCTCAAGGCCTCATTGGTAACGCTGTCCATATCAATAAGACGTTCCATCTCCTCGGCGGTAAGGGCTTTCAGCGCATCCGGAATTTTCACCTTACGTCTCTTTTTTTTCTTTGGGAAAATTTTACTGAAGGCATCCTGAAGGCTGGACTGCATATCATCTACCCCGGAAGTGGTCATAATCTCAACCATCGGCATGGAACGCATTTCAGTAAGATCCAGTTCCACTTCGCGACCGTCCAGTTTTCCGTTACGCAGCATGTCCCGGAATTTTTCCCGGGTACTGTCCGTCCCCCCGCCACTCTCTTTCAGCACAGGCAGCCCACTGTCGTCTGAACCGGTACCATAGGTCTGGAAACCGTGAATGGTATCTCCCCCTTCACTGGAATTACCACTCACGGGAGGAAGAAGGATGTCAAGGATACGTTCTTCAGCGCTTACTTCAGCAAGCCCCTGCAAACGCTTTTTTTCCTCATCCTTCACCATATTAATCGCAATCTCAACAAGATCACGAATCATAGACTCCACATCACGCCCCACATAGCCAACTTCTGTAAACTTTGAAGCCTCAACTTTAATAAAAGGTGACTGAGCAAGACTGGCAAGCCGTCTGGCTATCTCCGTCTTACCAACACCCGTGGGGCCAATCATTATGATATTTTTGGGCGCGATCTCTTCACGAAGCGGGCCCGGAACCTGCCTCCTGCGCCAGCGATTTCTCAGGGCAATGGCCACAGAACGCTTGGCCTCGGCCTGCCCTACAATGTATTTATCAAGCTCAACTACTATCTCTTTGGGTGTTAAGGATTGCGCAGGTATCATTTTTTATTGTTCTCTTTCATCGATTGTTTCAACTGCAAAGGAATGGTTTGTAAAAACGCATATATCTGCCGCAATGGCCATGGAAGCTTTGCAGATCTCTTTGGCATCAAGGTTTGAATTGGCTATGAGTGCAAGTGCAGCGGATTGGGCATACGGTCCACCGGAGCCTATTGCCAGCACACCGTTATCAGCCTCAATGACATCACCTGTACCACTGAGCAGCAGAGAATAGTCTTTATCCACTGCAACCAGCATAGCTTCAAGTCTGCGGAGCATTTTATCTGTACGCCACTCCTTGGCAAGCTCAACTGCGGCCCTCATAAGGTTCCCTTTATACTGTTCAAGCTTCTGTTCCAGAAGATCAAAAAGGGTAAAGGCATCTGCAGTGGCCCCGGCAAATCCGGTTATACCCCGGCCATCATACAAACGTCTCACTTTTCGGGCATGATGCTTCATCACTGTATTTCCCAGTGAAACCTGGCCATCACCAGCCACTGCAACCTGTCCTTTATGGCGCACTGCAAGTATTGTTGTTGAACGTATTTTCATAGTATCTGATTTCAGGTAATTGTCTTTTTTGGATTATCAGGTTACGAGCAGTTATCCACGGGGGATACCAGCAACCATGTATGAATTCTCAGAGAATATTCACTTTGCATGGGGATGAGCCTTATCATACACATCTGTTAAATGATCAAGTGTCAAATGAGTATAACGTTGAGTTGTAGAAAGACTCGCATGACCAAGCAGCTCCTGCACAGAGCGCAGATCAGCCCCCATTTCCAGCAAATGAGTGGCAAAAGAATGACGCAGGGCATGGGGAGTTACCACCTGCGGAATCCCGGCCCGTTCCCCATAGGACTTCACCATTCGCTCAACACTCCTGCTGCTCAGACGACTGCCACGTCCATTTAAAAACAGTCCATCTCTCTCAACGGGGCGACCTCTTTTGGCACGGGCAGCAATGAGCTGACCGCGCAGGGGCAACCAGCCCCGGACAGCCTCAAGGGCAGGCCTTCCAACGGGTACCAGCCTCTCCTTGTTCCCTTTGCCCCTCACCCTAAGCATTTCAGTTTCGAAATCAAGGTCTACCGCATTTCTGGAGACGAGTTCTGCAACACGCATTCCGGTGGAATACAGCAACTCAAGGATAGCCCTGTCACGAAGCATGAATCTGTCTCTTTCCTCAGGGGTTTCCAGGAGCCTGAAGACTTCATCAACAGTAAGAAAAACAGGAAGATATTTCCCAACCTTGGGACCGGCAACCCCAACACCCGGATCAGTTGCAATATACTTTTCCCGCAGCAGAAACTTAAAAAATGATCGCAGAGCAGAGAGCTTCCTGGCTACCGTCGCCCCGGAATTTTCCCCATGCAGACTCACCACAAAGCGGCGCACATGGGTCACTTCAAGTTCAGCAGGGTGGAGGTCTTCGGGTAACCTCAGTACAAACTCCCGAAGATCACGCCCATACCCGCTTATTGTGTGAGCTGAGTAACCCTTCTCTATTTCAAGCCAATCGAGAAACGTATTTACCAATGTATAGATTCTGCCCTTCATCCACGTTCCTTCCAGACCACTTTATTCTCGACTTCTCTTCCAACTGTGAATATATATAATAATCTTAATACGGAAAGGAAATCAATTCAGCAACAATATACAAAATTCACACCATGGCCAAACGAACATTTGAAACTGCCCTTAGCAAACTCGAGCAGATAACAGAAGAGCTTGAGAATGGAGACCTCAGCCTTGAAAAAAGTCTGAAGAAGTTTGACGAAGGCATCAGCCTCGTTGAATACTGCAACAGAACACTGACAGAGGCCAAGGCAAAGGTTGAGTTACTCCTTGAGAAGCAGGGAGAAATCACAGGCAGCCCTTTTGACGAGTTGGACCATGGCGATCAAGAGTTACCTTAGCGAACAGAAGCTCCTGGTCGAAGCAGCATTTGAAACCTTCATTCCTAAGGCAGAGGGAGTTGTCAAAAAGCACATTGAAGCCATGCGTTATTCACTCTTTGCCGGTGGAAAACGCATCCGTCCCATTCTCTGTCTGGCAGCTGCAAGAGCCGTTGGCGGAGAATCCGTTGATGACCAGGATATTCTTCCCGTAGCCTGTGCTTTGGAGTGTATCCACACGTATTCTCTGATTCATGATGATCTTCCGGCAATGGACAACGATGATCTGCGCCGTGGTAAAGCAACAAATCATGTTCTCTTTGGGGAGGCAGCAGCGATACTCGCTGGTGATGGACTTCTGACCTGGGCCTTTGACCTACTTTCAAATCCTGATAGCAGTAAGCTTGCTGCTGAAAAAAAATTGGCCATCACCCACTGTATTGCCCGGGCAGCTGGCTCCTACGGTATGGTCGGTGGCCAGGATCTGGACATTGCAAACGAAAACAGTGAATTCCCCTTTGAAACCCTGCAGACCATTCACAGAAGCAAAACGGGTGCTCTGATTACCGCGTCTGTCATCTCAGGAGGAATCTGCGGCGGAGCTGCTCCTGACACTCTTGCAGCCCTTGAAAAGTACGGTGATAAAGTAGGACTTGCCTTTCAAATTGTTGATGATCTTCTCAACATAACAGCCACAACTGAACAGCTGGGCAAGGCAGCCGGAAGTGATGCCGAACGCGGCAAAGCCACTTATCCTGCTCACTTCGGAATTGAGGAAACACGACACCTGGCAAAACAGGCCGTGGAAGAAGCAAAAAACCGTCTGACCGGATTTGACGAAAAGGCCAAGCCATTACGATTGCTTGCGGATTATATATACACACGGTCACATTAGATGCTGCGACCTTTAGGACACCTAAAATGCTAACACCTGAAAGCCCTGAATCCAAAAGTACCAGACTAACAGACATTCAATCTCCTGCTGACCTTCGGAATCTGACAATTCCCGAGCTGGAAATCATTGCTGACGATATCCGCCAGACGATTATTGGAACAGTGTCTCAAACCGGTGGACACCTGGCGCCAAGCCTTGGGGTTGTAGAGCTCACCCTTGCTCTTCACTACGTTTTCAACACACCTGATGACAAACTTGTCTGGGATGTTGGACATCAGGTTTACGCTCACAAACTTCTCACCGGCAGACAGGATAAATTCCATACCCTGCGCCAGTATAAAGGCCTGAGTGGTGTTCCCAAGTTTAAAGAAAGTGAGTATGATGCCTTTGAAACAGGGCATTCCTCCACCTCCATCTCAGCAGCCCTGGGCATGACGTGTGCCAAAGAATTGAAAAAAAACAAAGCCAAGGTGGTCGCCATCATTGGTGACGGCTCAATGACTGCCGGAATGGCCTTTGAGGCTCTGAACCAGGCAGGTCACCTCGATAAGGACCTGATCGTTATTTTGAATGACAATGAGATGTCTATTTCTGAAAATGTTGGCGCAATGTCCAGCTTTCTCTCCAGGCAGCTCACCAGTAAGACCGTTCGCCGCCTTAGAAAACACATATCCAGTGGCCTTAAGGAACTCCATGGTGTGGGGGATCGGTTTCTCAATGTGTTAAAGAAAAGTGAAGAAAACATCAAAAGCTTCTTCACCCCCGGCATGCTCTTTGAAGCCCTTAAGTTTTACTATATCGGGCCCATTCCCGGCCACGAACTTGAAGACCTTATCCCAACACTTGAAAACATCAGAGACCATGTTGACGGTCCTGTTCTGGTTCATGTGATAACACAGAAAGGCAAAGGCTACCAGCCAGCTGAAGATAATCCTGGCAACTACCATGGCCTGGGCCCCTTTGACATCAAGACCGGAGTTCCCTGCCCTTCAAGTGGTCCCATCAGCTACACTGAAGTCTTTGGAAACACCCTCTGCAAAATCGCAAAAGAGAATCCGGACGTCATAGCAATATCAGCCGCTATGCCAGCCGGTACCGGTCTCAGTACATTCAGCAGCACTTTTCCTGACCGGTTCTTTGACGTTGGGATTGCCGAACAGCACGGAGTTACCTTTGCAGCCGGCCTTGCAACCGAGGGAATACACCCTGTTGTGGCCATTTACTCCTCATTTTTCCAGAGGGCACTGGATCAGATCATCCACGACATATGCATTCCCTCCCTGCCTGTCACCTTGGCCATTGACCGGGGTGGTGTTGTTGGTGATGACGGACCTACTCACCACGGTGTCTTCGATATCTCTTTTCTACGCTTTATTCCAAATCTTACATATATGGCGCCAAAAGATGAAAATGAACTGCAGCATATGCTCTATACTGCAATCTCTTTTCCAGAACCTACCGCAGTCCGGTATCCCAGAGGTGCTGGGGAAGATGTAGCCCTGGATCAGGATCTGCTGCAACTTGAAATCGGCCGGGGGGAGCTCCTCCGCGAAGGCACAGACATTCTCCTCCTCCCCATTGGCAACCGTGTTTATCCAGCTATGCGTGCTGCGGAAGGATTAGAAAAACTTGGTATTGATGCAGCCGTTATTAATCCACGATTCATCAAACCACTGGACAAGGAACTTATCTGTGAATGGGCCGGAAAAACCGGACGAATAGTTACCATAGAAGATAATGCAGAACATGGCGGATTTGGCAGTCTGGTGCTCGAACTCCTCTCGGAACAAAAACTCTTCTCAGTTAAGACCCAGCTACTGGGACACCCGGATAACTTCATCGAACACGCACCACAGTAGATACTCTGGAAGATCTCGAAACTGGATTCGCCCTCGATTATCAATGCTGCTATGGAACTGATGAAGTAAGTCCGGCGTGTTTTGCAGCAACAAAGCAGATAGGGGAGTTTTTACGCCGCCATCACAATTAAGCACCCGCACTGTACAGTGAACGGATGCCTTAATAAAAACAGTCCCGCAGGACAAAGAAAACGAAAAAATGTATCTTTACTCAAAAGGTGAATGCTGGCTCCGGCAAACACACCACAACATGTTGATACGAAAGGATAAGCATCTTTTCTGTTTTCTGGAGTACAAGATTCAGGTCATATAAAAAATTACGTATGGTACTCCATGTACCAGTCGACAAAGCTTTTCACTCCCACATCAAGTGGTGTATCCGGTTTATAATCAAAGTCCTTTATCAGGTCATCAACATTTGCATAAGTGGCCTGGACGTCACCTGGCTGCATCGGCATAAAGTTCTTATCGGCTTTTTTCCCGAGATTCTCTTCGAGTAACTGAATAAAATAGAGCAGCCGTTCTTTCTTGTTATTTCCGATATTGTAAATCCTGTAAGGGCAATAGGAGGTGGCAGGGTCCGGAGTATCGCTCTTCCAGTCAAAATCTGGTTCTGCAGGTTTTTGTATCACCCTGGCCACACCTTCCACGATGTCATCAATAAAAGTGAAATCACGTTCCATATTGCCGTTGTTAAATACATTGATGGAATCTCCGGCAAGAATCGCCTTTGCAAAAAGCATTGGCGCCATATCAGGTCTGCCCCAGGGCCCATACACCGTGAAAAAACGCAGGCCGGAACAGGGAAGTCCAAAGAGATGGCTGTAGGAATGGGCCATCAGCTCATTGGATTTCTTAGATGCTGCATAAAGGGATACCGGATGATTGACATTGTCATGTTCGGAGTAAGGCTGATGGGTATTGGCGCCATAAACAGAACTGGAAGAGGCATACACAAAATGTTTTACTCCTGAGTGGCGGCATCCCTCAAGGAGGTTGGCAAAACCAACCAGGTTGGTATCAATGTAGGAAGCCGGGTTAATGAGGGAGTAACGAACTCCCGGCTGAGCTGCAAGATTGACAACAGCATCAAAGCTGTGATCAGTAAAGAGTTTCTCCATTGCACCGCGGTCAGAAATGTCCACTTCAAGGTTCTGAAATCCATCTCCATCAGCTATATGGCTGAGCCTGTCACGTTTGAGCCCCACATCATAATAATCAGTTATGGTATCAACACCAATAACCTCACAACCGCTTTCCCTCAACTTTTTAGCCAGAAAAGAACCGATAAAACCAGCTGTCCCGGTTACCATGATCTTTTTCATTGGTATCTGCTGCAGTTCATCAATCATCAAAATCCCCTTCAGGCCCCTTATCGGTATCAAGTTCTGCAGCTCGTGCAATAATTTTTTCTTTTGTCCACTCCAGTGGGTCCTCAATTCGGTCAGCTTTCGGGCCAAGATCATGAGAACCAGCAGCAATAATTGCCTCTTTTCCCAAATCTGCTGAACCTTCCGCTGAAAAAACATCTACCAGGAGGTTGTAACTGAACTCCTCCACGCGTCTGCACATTCGCTCACGAATCTCTTTTGCAAGACCGCTGATTTTATTTTCAAAAGGAAGATTGAGTTTTTTGTAATCCCCCCCCTGCCAACCCTGAGCATCTGCGAAGGCTACCATTTCTGCCCACATCTCCTCAGTAAGCCCTTCTCCCTTCACTTTCTGGAGCCTTCCGTCACTATCCAGAATGGCATTTCCATAGTCATTCACATCAACACCCCAGGCAACCATCTGCAACGCAGTTGCGACGTTGGCTTTGGTGGTAGCCGTCTCTTTTGCAATGGCTCGCAAGCGTTCAGAACTGTTTCCAGACGTACCATGCTGCGCTCCAGAGGTTCCATAGGGAGCGAGAGCCTTATGAATTTCAGATGTGAGCTCTACCTGGATTCCCTGACCTGATGATTCCAGACCATGAATGGTACCGTTGTTCAAGGCAATCCAGTCTGCACAGATGCCATGTGCATTCAGCCCTTTAATGAGAAAGGATGCGTCATCCACAGTGGAAAGCCCGAGAGTACCTTTTATTTCTCCAACCTCTGTCTCAAGGCCTGCCCAGTCGGGAATAAGAGTGTTCAGTTCGATATTTGCCAGAAGATTCTTATCATCCGGCATATGGGAAGCATCAACGGCAATGGAGGTGATACCAGCTTCAAAAATAGTGGGTATTTCCACCTTGGCCATCACCATATCCTCTTCTTTCTTGATCCCGTAGTGATCAGCATGGATAGCCACAGGAATGGTGATATTCATTTCGTTGCACATCGCGTCCACAATCCGTGCCATGTTCCAGAAGTTGACAGGACAGTATGCATTGGCACCACCTTCCGAACGTGCAATTTCAATAATAATTGTACTGTTGGCACGCTGGGCCGCCTGCAATACTCCCCGGATGACGATTGCGTTACGGCCATTGGCTGCCATGGTCATGGCATCACCCCTGGCAATCATTGCCCGATCCACAACTTTACCACTCACAAGCAGGGCCTGGGAATGGGGAAAAAGTCTTTTGATATTTGGCGGACGACCGATCTCAAGAACCTTTGCATACTCTGTACTGTTGCTCATGGTAATCTCCATATTTCTTCTAGTGTGGTCATTATCAGTTCACTGGTACCCCATCCTTTATACCGTATCACGAGCCGAAAATCCAGCCCGGTAAGGAAAAGTTTACTCTTTGTTTTCAAGTAATTCAGTGTCGGTTCCTCCAGTTTTCTTCTCCGTAAACCCAAGAAAGGTTTTTTTGCCAAAAAAGTAGACGGAAACCACACTGATTTCGTACAGGATCAGGAGTGGGATACCCATCATCAACTGATTCACCACATCAGGAGTGGGGGTGAGGATGGCTGCAATGATGAAGTTTATAAGGATGGCATATTTACGGTTTTTATGAAGAAATGAGACCGTAACAACACCCATCTTCGCAAGAAATACCATCAGAATTGGCATTTCAAAAATCACCCCGAAAGCAATAAGAAGTCGTAATGCAAGGGAAAAATATTCACTCACCGCAGGCATAGAGGCAAGATACTCATTTGAATAGCCTACAAGAAATTTAAAAGCCGGAGGAAAAACAACGAAATAGCCGAAAGCCGCCCCACCGAGAAAACAAACGGTGGAAAGAAAAGTGAAAGGAACAATTACCCGTTTTTCATGTTTGTAGAGCCCCGGCGCCACAAAACGCCAGATTTGATAGAAAATAACAGGACTGGCAAAGAGTAATCCACAGACAAGCGCGAGCTTTAGGTAAAAAAAAACCCTTCCTGATAGGATGTGAAGATGAGGGAACTGGATTCAGGGAGAACGTCAATAAGCGGCTTAAAAAACCAGGTCCCTATGGGCTTGATAAAAGCATAAGAAAGTGCAAAGCCAACAATAATGGTTATAAATGATTTAATAAGACATGAGCGCAGATCGCGGAGATGTCCCGTCAGAGCCTGAGACTCAAAAGACGTCTTATCCCCATCATTCTTGACTGTATCCTCTGCTGCCTGCTCACTCATTCCACCCTCCCTGCATTCCGGTACCTGTCCAAAAATAGCCTTTTCCACCTGACTCTTCGTTGCTTTTAAAATTTTTCACTCAGTATTATTAACAACGTTGATAATAAGCTGATTACCTTTTCCTCTGAATACAGATATACGTCTGCGGTAAAAGTTCTTCTACGCCTCAATTAAGAAGAAAAAATCTCATTTCTAGACGGACACATTATAATAACTATCCTGCCTCTTATTACCTTAAAACCTGCAGTCTGACAAGGGGGCGACCACAATTTAATCAGCTCTGATCTCAATTCCCATTAAACCGACAACCAACTGATCATTCAATAAAAAATATAGTTATCCTCATTTTTTTGATTTGACTTATGTCAAAGAATTGTGATTCAATATTCATTATAAATGCACAGCTACAGAAAACAGTCTTTGACGAATGGCGACAAAGACTAAAAAAAAGTCCATTTTCACCATTGGGAGGGAAGATGATTCAATTAAAAACAGCACTGGTGGCAGGCGTTTTTGCTCTGTTCAGTACAGCAGGAATTGCTGGAGCCGCAGACACATGCGTTGATTGCCACACAAAGGTATCACCGGGTATGGTTAACGACTGGAAAATATCGAAGCATTCAGAAAATGATGTTACCTGCTCAACCTGTCACGGTGACAAACATTCCACAGCAGAAGATTCCATGAAAGCTGTCCTGCCTGACGAAGCCGTCTGTGCCGAGTGCCATCAGGAACAATATGACTCTTTTGCAATGGGAAAACATAACTTTGGCTGGACCGCTTTGAATGCCATTCCGGCAACCCACTATGCGCCCGATGAGCTCATCGAAGGCGGCCGCGGTTGCGGTGGATGTCACAACATGGGCATCAAAACCGAAGAGCAGAAAAAAGATCAGTTGGCAAAAGGCTACCGTTACCAGGTTAACTCTTGTGACGAATGCCATACCCGCCACGCATTTTCCAAAAAAGAGGCCAACAACCCCCGTGCCTGTCAACAGTGCCACATGGGTTATGATCATCCTCAGTGGGAGATGTGGTCCAGTTCCAAACACGGAATACGTTATTTTGCCAAACAGGCCGGTGATCTTCCAGAGGGTGCAGCTGCACCAACCTGCCAGACCTGTCATCTTCCAGATGGTACCCATGAGAACCGCACAGCATGGGGATTTCTCGGTGTTCGCCTGCCGCTCCCTGAAGACAAACAGGAAGCCGCAGACCGGGTAGTCATCCTCAAAGCACTTGGCGTACTGGATCCTGAAACAGGTGAGGGTACCCCAATTCTTGACGCGGTAAAAGCCGTTGATATGGTCCGCCTTGACCAGGCTTCCTGGGACAAGGAGCGTAACAAAATGCTCAAAATCTGTACCCAGTGTCACTCTGAAAACTACGCAAAAAACCAGCTTGAGATGGGAGATTCCATCCTTGGCAAAGCTGACCGTCTGATGGCAGAGGCCATTGAGACCGTTGCCGCTCTCTATAAAGAGGGCATCATCAAAAAGCCAGAGAGTTATCCCTTTAATTACCCATTCCTCCTCTCTTTCATGCACACGAACGGTGCTGCCTGGAATGAGGATCTTGACAGGCTCTCTTACATTGATCAGGTTCTCCTGCGTATGTACATGAAACATCGCATGCGGGCTTATCAGGCATTCTTTCACATAAATCCTGACTATGCCTACTGGTATGGCTGGAATATGATGACCGAAGACCTGGGTGAGATCAAAGAACTTGCCAGAACCATGAGAGCAAACCATAAATAATCTGGTTTTATTTTAAATCTATTGGCGTTCTGGGAGGCCTGTACTATCTTCTACGATGAAGAAAGTACAGGCCTTTTTTTATCCTGAGTTCATTCCGAATTTTTGAGTTCCACTATCCATCAACACTTTAACTATTACCTTAAGTAATGGTATCAGAAGCAAAAAACATCTTTTCAAAAACCACCTATTCCCGTGGACCCCATGGCACCTGACCAACCGGCCTGGTGCGTTTATATGGTCCGCTGTAGTGACCATACACTTTATACCGGCATCACAACCGATCTCACCAAACGTCTTGCTGAACACAACCACTCGACCAAAGGTGCCAAATACACACGGGGACGCAGACCGGTTTCTCTTGTCTATTCGGAAGAGCAACCAAGCAGATCTCTTGCCTCCTCAAGGGAATATGCAATAAAGCGTCTCAGAAAAAAAGAGAAGGAAGAGTTGATAAGAATGTTCGGGTGAATGTTTTTAAGGAATGGAAAATTTCTGGTTAATGCGGTAAGTTAAATATATCCTGTTACCTAAATCCTGCACTTCAGAAAACGTTTTTCGACTTGTCGGGTCAGGTATTACTGACAGAACACGTAATCTCACATTATCTCAAATACAGAAACATGACCTCAATCCTCGTCGTAGATGACGAACGCAGCATGCGGGACTTCCTGAAAATCCTTCTTGTCAAAGAAGGATATCAGGTAAAAGTTGCATCAAGTGGCAACCAGGCCCTTGCTATTCTTGGTGAGGGTCTTGTTGACCTGGTAATTACCGACATCCGCATGAGAAAAATGGATGGTCTTGAACTTCTCGGATCCATCAAAGACGAATACCCAGCCCTTCCTGTTGTCCTGATTACCGCCTTCGCCTCTCCGAATGATGCTGTATTCGCCATGAAAAACGGCGCCTTTGACTATATCAGCAAACCCTTCAATGTTGATGAAATAAAATCTGTCATCACTTCTGCCACCTCTGGGGAAAAACAGAGCACCCTGGCAAAATCCGTCTCAGCTGCATTTCCTGAAATAATTGGAGAAAGCCGGGAGATGATAAAGATTTTCGAGATGATTCAACGTATTGCAGTTACTCCTGCGAATGTGCTGATTTACGGGGAGTCAGGGACTGGAAAAGAGCTTGTGGCCCAGGCCATCCACCGCCATTCCCATGTAAACGACCAGGTTTTTGTGCCCATCACCTGCAGCGCCATACCTGAAGAACTGATGGAAAGCGAACTGTTCGGGCACGTCAAAGGTTCTTTCACCGGCGCCATCACAGATAAAAAGGGGTTGTTTCAGCTTGCTGACAATGGCACCGCTTTTCTCGATGAAATAGGAGAACTGACTCCAATCATTCAGACTAAATTGCTTCGGGTTCTTCAGGAACGTGAAATAAAACCTGTCGGCGGCATTGAGGTGGAAAAAGTCAATGTTCGAATCATTGCTGCAACAAACCGAATTCTAGAAGAGGAGATCATGGCAGGCCGCTTCCGGGAAGACCTCTTTTATCGGCTTGCAGTTGTGCCATTAAGGGTTCCCCCCTTACGTGAACGAAAAGGAGACGTACCCCTTTTGGTCAACTTTTTCCTGAAAAAATATTCAAAACTCTTTAGAAAAAAAATCCAGGAGATGTCCTCCTATGCCATGGAGGTTCTGATGAAATACGACTTCCCAGGCAATGTCAGAGAACTTGAAAACATCATTGAGCGAGGGGTTGCCCTTGAGTCGTCAAATATCATCCTACCAGAGAGCCTGACCCTCTCCACCTTTCGACAGGCAAACAACACAAAAGACAATTCAGATTCTGCACCTTTTCAGGTTGTTGCCAATGAGGATGAACTTTTTTCCAGGGGCCTTGAAGAAGTCATGGCAGACACAGAAAAAAGACTTCTTCAAGCAGCCCTTGAAAAGACCGGAAACTCCAAGATGCGTGCGGCAGAGCTACTCGGTATCAGCTTCAGATCATTTCGATATAAAGTTAAAAAGTATGCGATAGACTAAGGACACCAGTGATGGCAACTGCATTAACCTCGAACAAATCAACACTGCCCCAGAGTACCGTCCACAGGCTAATGATCAACCAGCTCCTCTGGATGCTGTTTCTCCGTGTGGTTCTCTATACCCTGCTTCTTGGGGTGAGCGCATACCTCCAGTCAGGTCAGTTCAACGTTGTTGTTCTTCCTCCGCCACTGTTATTTCTCTTCATTCTACTGGTCTATGTCACATCCATCGTTTCAAGTCTTATCCTTCTCAAGACAGAAATCAAGCCCAGGTCATTCGGCATAAAGCAGATCCTGCTCGACACTTTTTTTATATCGTTGCTTCTTTACTATACTGGCGGATCACACTCAATTTTCTCACCTATCTACTTTTTCCCGATCATTGCCGGAGGCTTTATTTTACCGCGCCTCGGCGGACTCATCGCAGCTGGTGCTGCAACCCTGCAATATGCGCTGGTACTCATCCTCGAATACTATCTTATCTATCCTGAATTCCTTAATGTTCCATTCTATGATAACGGTCAGGATGAACTGGCTACCCTTAATCTTTTTGCAGTATATGGGCTCACATTCTTTCTGGTCGCAATCCTGAGCAGCCTGTTTGCAGGCCGTCTCCGTAAAACAGAAGATGCCCTCTCTGATTCAGTGCGTGACTATGACAGGTTGAGCCTTCTTTACAAACAGATCTTTGACGACATAAGCACCGGCATCATCACTACAGACGACCATAACCTGATAACATCCGCAAACAATTCCGCAACTCAGATAACAGGCTTTCCTCTGTCCGAGCTCCTTGACAGGGAATTCCATGAAATCTTCCCAAATGTGAGTTTCACCAACAAAGGATCACGACACTCAGCACCCTTGCAGCGAAGAGATGGCGATATCATTCAGATAGGATACTCATACTCCATATTGCAATACAAACAACTCCGGAAAAGGCAACAGAAGAAGAAAAATACGCGTCAGTGTGATAACTGCAGAGTCATTACCATCCAGGATATCAGTGAAGTAGAGCGGCTCCAGAAACAGATGCAGCAGGCAGAAAAGCTTGCAGCCATAGGAAGAATGAGTGCCGGTATTGCCCATGATTTCAGAAACCCGCTCACCGCCATTTCCGGGTCTGCCCAGGTTCTTGCCAATGAGCTGCGTCAGTTGGAGGTACCGCAGCAACAAACCAACACCGAACTGATAACAATTATCCTGCGGGAGTCCAACAGACTCTCCGATACTGTTTCAGATTTTCTGAAATTTGCACGCCCTGAGCATGCTGAAAAAGACTGGTTTTCCCTGAAACGATGTCTCGATGAAGTGATTGATGTGGCAAAAGCTGCTCCATCCTGGCCTCAGGATATTGATTTTGATATCCAGATTGAAAATATCGTGGATATCTGGGCTGACCAATATCAGCTCTTCACCATACTGAATCATCTCCTTCAAAATGCTCTGGCATTTACACCTCTCGGAAGCGAAAAGATCCGTATAAGCGCCAAAGAAACTAAGG
The DNA here is from genome assembly GCA_024280265.1 of Deltaproteobacteria bacterium. GTDB lineage: Bacteria > Desulfobacterota > Desulfobulbia > Desulfobulbales > Desulfocapsaceae > Desulfocapsa. The sequence goes on along the minus strand of JAJRQL010000051.1, from coordinate 27,379 downwards.
AGAATGGAGGGACTGAATGGCTTGACATCACGGTGTAAGATAATGGCCCTGGAATTACTCCTGGCAAAGAGGAAAAAATATTTGAACCGTTCTACACTGAACGTATCGATGGCACCGGGTTGGGACTAGCCATCGTCAAACAGATGATAAGAGAACATCATGGTACTATTGAGGTCGGCAGATCAACCCTCGGAGGTGCAAAACTCACCATCTCTTTTCCACTGCCCTGATATAACAAGCCAGTACGACTCCCTGTTCATTCGTCTTCTTTCCACACCGTAGCGCCCAGTCCGGTGAGTTTGTCAACCATATTTTCATAGCCACGTTCCAAGTGATAGATACGGGAAATATCAGTTCTCCCGGCGGCGGCAAGGCCAGCTATCACGAGGGAGGAGCTTGCCCGAAGATCCGTTGCCATCACCTGGGCCCCGGTGAGTAAATTCCTGCCAAGTCCCTTAACCATCGCAACCCGCCCGTCAATCTGAATATCTGCCCCCATGCGCTGCAACTCTGGTACATGCATGAACCTGTTTTCGAAAATAGTCTCATGAATAACGCTGAGACCATCACTGCAGGTCATCAGAGCCATGAACTGGGCCTGAAGATCCGTTGGATATCCAGGATACGGCATGGTTGTCACATCCACTGCCTTCGTTACATGATCCTGCGCAGCTGTTGTGATCCGAATCCAGTCATCTCCAACTTCAATTCCAACACCTGCCAGTCGTAATTTTTCAAGTAATGAGGGCAGGTGTCCGGGATCACAATTTTTAATCATGGCATCGCCGCCTGCTGCCGCCACGGTGATAGCATAGGTTCCGGCTTCAATACGATCAGGAATAATAGTACTTTCGGAAGCCGTAAGTTCTTCTACTCCATGAATGGTTAACCGCTCACTGTTTTTCCCCTCGATCACGGCCCCCATACCACTGAGCATATCAATAAGATTTCCAATTTCAGGCTCCCGGGCAGCATTTTTTATTACTGTTGTCCCCTCTGCCAGAGCTGCCGCCATAAGGAGATTTTCTGTACCGGTAACTGATGGAATATCAAAATAAACAGTCCCGCCCTGCAACCGTCCCTCAATCCGCGCATCAACGTAACCATGTTCAAGATCACAGCGAACCCCGAGGTGTTCAAATCCCATGAGGTGGAAATTGATGGGACGAGCGCCTATGGCGCAGCCTCCGGGAAGAGACACCTTTGCACGTCCAAGTCTTGCAAGCAGAGGACCCAGCACAAGAACCGATGCCCGCATAGTCTTCACAAGCTCATAAGAGGCCTCAGAACGATTCAAACCTGTACCGTCAATCTTCAGAGTACTTCCCTGGCGCTCCCAGCTCAGTCCGAGAGATTCAAGAAGTCTCAGAATTGTCCTGGTATCTCGCAGATCCGGAACGTTGTGGAGAACATGAATACCTGGTGCCAGGAGGCTTGCTGCGATAAGTGGCAGAGCAGCATTTTTAGCGCCGCTTATACAAACTTCCCCATGGAGTGCCCGACCACCTTCAATAATTAATTTTTCCATCTTTATATCACCTCTGCAGTGTCAGAATTGTCTTTCAGCTTTCCATATAAGATACGATCATGACCGCTGTAGTCTTTGCTTATAGTAAGATCAGTATAGCTCCTGTTTCCAGAAGAAACAGCGCTGAACATGGAAAGAACATCATCACTCTGTTCAGTTCCTATCTCCATTAGAAGAGAAGCACCAGGTAAAAAAAGCGGCAGCAGCTGTCTGGAGATCTTTTTTATTATCTCAAGCCCCTTGTCCCCACCGTCAAGGGCGAGGTGGGGCTCATGAAGATCAACTTCAGGTTGTAGGCCTTCATTCATCTCAACACTACTTACATAGGGCGGATTGGAGAGAACTAGAGAAAATAGAGGAAGTGCTTGGATGGCTGAGAGAAGATCTGACTGCACAAAAGTGATCAGATCTTCAACGCCATGGGTGCTGGCATTTTTTCTGGCTACCTGCAGAGCATTACAGGAAATGTCAATGGCCAGCACTGGACATCCAAGTTCCCGGGCGAGGACAGCAGCAATTACGCCACTTCCAGTGCAGAGATCAAGAATCACGCCTTTGGGACAGGAGTTGTTTCTGTACAATTCAATCGCTTTTTCTACCAGGAGTTCTGTTTCCGGTCGAGGTATGAGAACATCGGGGCCAACCAGGAAATCCATGGACCAGAATTCCCTGCTGCCTGTGATATATGCAAGAGGGTGGCGCTGCTCTCGCAATGCAAGAAATTCAAGAAACTGACTTTCTTTGCCACTTTCAAGCTCACTTGCAGCCATAAGGTACAACTCTGTATAAGATTTCCCAAGACAGTGCCCGAGAAGAAGTGTTGCATCAAGTTCTGGAGTATCGACACCGGCAGCAGCAAGACGCTGGGTGGCAGCTTGAATCGCCTGATGAACAAGCACTACTCACCCCTTATGGTGAAAACGGCACCATATCCGGCAAAAATGCAAACACTGTTCATTGGATCTGTTTCAGTTTTTCTTCCTGATCGTGAGTAATGAGCGGATTGATAACCTCTTCGAGCTTTCCGGCCATGATAGTGTCCAACTTATAGAGTGTAAGATTTATACGATGATCTGTCATTCTTCCCTGAGGAAAATTATATGTACGGATCCTTTCACTTCTGTCTCCGCTGCCAACCTGACTCTTACGTTCTTCCGAAATCTTGTCATGATGTTCCTGTTCCATCTTATCAAGAAGACGGGCCCGAAGAACAATAAGAGCCTTGGCCTTATTCTTGTGTTGCGATTTTTCATCCTGACAGGTGACAACAAGCCCTGTGGGAAGATGGGTGATACGAACTGCAGAGTCGGTAGTATTTACAGACTGACCACCGGGTCCCGATGCCCTGTATACATCAAATTTCAATTCACTGGGATTAATATTAAGTTCTACCTCGTCAGCTTCAGGAAGGATGGCAACCGTAACAGCTGAGGTGTGAATTCGTCCCTGGGTTTCTGTTTCAGGAACCCGCTGAACCCTATGAACACCACTCTCATACTTGAGCCGTGAATAAACAGAATCACCGGTGATAAGTGCAATTATTTCTTTAAAACCACCAATTCCGAGGGGACTGGAACTCATAACTTATACTTTCCAGCCCATGGACTCTGCATAACGGGAATACATGCGGAACAGGTCTGCAACAAAAAGTGCTGCCTCATCTCCACCTGTCCCAGCCCTGATTTCCAGAAAGGTATTACGTTCGTCATTGGGGTCTTTTGGAAGCAGCAGCAGCATGATTTCCTGCTCAAGCTTCTTTTCCTGCTCAAGCAGTTCTTCAATCTCTTCCCGAGCGAGCTCAAGGAGTTCCGGGTCTTCATCTCCATCCTGGAGAAGCTCTCTATTTTCAGTGATAGAGGCAACAACTCCATTGAGTTCATCGTAAAGCAACTGGAGACTGGTGAGATGGGCATGCTCCTGGGCAACCTTCTGATACGCCTTCTGATCGTTTATAAGAGAGGGGTCGGAGAGTCTTCCTTCAAGGTGAGATATTTTTTCATCAAGGTCAGTGAGTTTATCTATCATGAAGGGATACCAAAAGAAAAATTGTCAAGTCCATAAAACAGAAAAGATCCACAACCTGCGAACAGACTGTGGATCAGCAAAGAAAAAAAAAGCAGCAAATGAGAAAAAAAGGACCCTGTATGCAGAAGACAGAACGTCCGGTTGTTATTTCTTGCTTTTCTCGAAATGCTTTGCGTAACGTTTCTTGAATTTCTCAATTCGTCCAGCAGTATCAATAAGCTTCTGCTTTCCGGTGAAGAAAGGATGACATGCTGAACAGATCTCAACATTCATCTCTGTATTTACAGATCCAATCTCAACTTCGTTACCACAACCACAAATAGCTGTGATTTGATGATATTCTGGATGTATATCGCTTCTCATAATCTTTATTCCTTAAAAATAGAAGTGATCTCATGATCACATTTTGTGTTGCAACATATCAAAGGATTTGAAACATAATAAAAGCTGGCAGGAATTTCAACAAAAAACGCTCGCAGTCATAAAAAACTTAGATACCCAATCATCAATCAGCTGTTCATAGAATCAAAGAACTCTTCATTTGTTTCATGCTGCTTCAGCTTATCAACAATAAACTCCATACCATTGGCAGGGTTCATGGAAGACAGCAGCTTACGCAGAATCCAGACACGGTTCAGCACGCTCGGCTCAAGGAGAAGATCTTCTTTTCTAGTACCGGATTTCCTCACATCAATGGCTGGATAAATCCTTCTATCTGACATCTTACGATCAAGGACTACCTCCATATTACCGGTTCCTTTGAACTCTTCAAAAATCACTTCGTCCATGCGACTACCAGTCTCAACAAGGGCAGAGGCAATGATGGTCAGGCTGCCACCTTCTTCGATATTCCTGGCTGCACCGAAAAAACGTTTGGGACGATGAAGAGCGTTAGCTTCAACGCCACCGGAAAGAATCTTGCCGCTCGCAGGAGTAACTGTATTATAGGCTCTGGCGAGCCGAGTAATACTGTCAAGGAGTATTACCACATCTTTTCTGTGCTCAACCAATCGCTTGGCCTTTTCAATAACCATCTCGGCAACCTGAATATGGCGCTGGGGGGGCTCATCAAAGGTAGAACTGACAACCTCCGCTGTCGTCGCGGTACGTTTCATCTCAGTTACTTCTTCAGGACGCTCATCTATCAGCAAAACGATGAGATATACTTCCTTGTGATTTTTAGCTATGGCATTGGCAAGTTTCTGGATAAGAACGGTTTTTCCTGTTCTGGGGGGGGCAACAATCAGGCCTCGCTGTCCTTTCCCGAGTGGACACATCATTTCCATGAGCCGCATGGAGTAGTTATTCGGTTCACATTCAAGGTTAAACTTTTCCTCAGGATGCAAAGGGGTCAGGTTGCCAAAAACCGTCTTTTTCTTCGCCGCTTCAGGAGAGTCAAAGTTAATAGCCTCAACCTTGAGCAGAGCAAAGTAACGCTCGCCATCTTTTGGGGCCCTCACAAGCCCCTCAATGGTATCACCAGTTCGCAGGCCGAGACGCCGTATCTGTGATGGAGAAACATATATATCATCTGGACCTGGAAGATAATTGTAATCAGGTGCCCGCAAGAAACCAAAGCCATCAGGAAGAATTTCCAAGACGCCATTACCTCGCATCTTCCCTTCCTTGTCTGCCTGAGCCTGAAGAATGGCAAAAATCAATTCCTGTTTACGCAGAGTGTTAACACTTTCCACCTTGAGTTTACGCCCAAGTTTTACCAGGTCAACTATTTTCTTGAGTTTTAAGTCAGCCAGATTCATTAATACTTTTCTCCTTTATAGAGGCTGTTTTACTAGGCAGTAAGCATAGTTATACAATTCCTGCACAGACAGGAACGTTGAGTTTACAAATTATTAGTCGATTATAATCAGGATAATAATGTCACTATTATTAACAAATACGTTTCAGGAATCTCACATTACAAGAATGCCATATAATTAGCCTGGCAACTCTGTCAACAAATAGATATATGTAGTTTGTTAGATAGGATTATATGGGAATAATTGAATAGTATTACATCGTGCAAATAGCGGGCTGCACTTCTTTTATATCTTTTAACGTTTTTTTGGAACCGGGACATCAAATTTCGGTTAACTGAATCCCCTATTTCGAGCAGAATCTCAGCCAGGACTGGCGTTTGATTATAGTATAGTAAGGTTTCGGGAAATAGCTGTCAAGCCTTTTTGCACCCTCTCTTGCGATTTCACCTTTAGAAACAATTTTTTACTGTATTTCAGTCGCAAATAACCGCACTGCGGCTCTGGTTTCCTCGAAGGTTCCAGAATTATCAATAATCCTGTCACCGAGACTGCATTTCTCCTCGAGTGTCATCTGAGAGGAATATGCCTTCAGGGCATCGTTCTCAGGCACCAAATCTCTATGCACTACTCTGGAGATGCAAGTCCCGGCATCGGCAAAAACCACCAGAGTACAATCAAAGTCGTCCTGCCAACCAGTTTCAAAAAGAAGAGGTACTTCAACCACCAGGTTTCTTTCTCCGGCCTCTGCACTGGAACACAGCCTTTTCATCTCCTCTCGAGCCAGAGGATGCAAAATATCATTAAGTTTTAATCGTAATTTGCTATCTGAAAATATCGCCTGGCGTAAAACAGTTCGGTCAATCTCACCACCTGCCATAAAAAACCTGTCAGGAAATGTTCTGCTGACCAGTACATATCCAAGATTACCCGGTTCCAAAAGATTGCGGCAGATTTTATCTGCACTGACATATTCACATCCTAAAATCCGAGCCAGTTCCTTTGCAACAAAACTTTTCCCAGAACCCATGCCACCAGTTACGGCGATATTCATGCTCCTTCCACCAGCGTTTCATGCTCAATATCACGCAACTGATCAAGAATCAACTGGAAATCTGACCAGAGAGGAGCTATTTGATCCACAGTTGTACCTGTGATCGGGTGAGCGAACCGGAGGCGATGGGCGTGCAGCATCTGTCTGGGGTAATTCCTGGTATTCCTTGCCCTGCCGTAAAGGGTATCCCCGGCCACAGGATGCCCCAATGAGGCCATATGAACTCGTATCTGATGGGTCCGTCCGGTCTCTATCCCGATCCGAAGCAAACTGCAGCCTTCAGTATATTCCTCAAGACCCTGCCAGTTACTCGCAGCATAGCGACCGTAATGCTCCTCACACACGGTCATTTTCTGTCTCTGTACCGGATGCCTGCCTATGGGAGCAACCAGGCGGCCCTGCCTGTCCCGCAGGTATCCGTGAACCAGGGCAAGATACTCCTTCTCGACCTCTCTCTCCTTAAATATATCAACCAAGAGACGGTGACAGAGCGAAGACTTGGCTACCACCATTATGCCGGAGGTATCTTTATCCAGTCGATGAACAATACCCGGTCGCATCTCATCACCAATACTCGCAATTTCCATACAATGGTACAGGAGACCGTTGACAAGAGTTCCATCCGGATTACCGACAGCAGGGTGAACTACAATACCTGGGGGCTTGGAAACAACCAATAAAAATTCATCCTCAAAGAGGATATCAAAGGGAACGGGCTGTGGAACCAGCACCTGCGGCGGAGCTTCATAAATGCTTCCAAGGATACGTTCACCAGACTTAAGCCGGTAACTGCTTTTCTTTTTATGACCATCTACAAGGAGAAGCCCCATGCGGATAGACTGAACCAGACAGCTCCTGGAAACATCAGCCACTGCTTGAACGAGAAAATGATCAAAACGTACCCCGGCGTGTTCATTTGACACGTGAAAGTCAAATATCACCCTGGCATCTGCAGGAGATGATTTATCTGATGAAGAGGTCATGACCGGGAACAATGGCCTGGAAAATAACTTTGATAACAACAAAAACGTGTCAATTAATGAAACATATCATCGATGAGAGTTTCGATCTTGGATTCATCAACCTTTCTCGCAAGTGATATCTCCGTCACCAGCAGATTTTTGGCAGTATCCATCATCTTTCTCTCACCATAGGAAAGATCCTTATCCACACTCAGGAGATAGAGATCACGAAGAACAGCAGCAACCTCATGGATCGACCCTGTTTTAATTTTCTCCATATAGTCTCGATAGCGACGATTCCACGTCTGAGATCCTATCTCAGAGTTTCGATCGCGCAAAATATCAAGAACCGCCTCCACTTCCTTTTTACTGATAATCGCACGAAGTCCGACATTATCACTGCTGGCAGTCGGAATCATGATTTTCATATCATTGTCCAGTATTTTCATGACATAAAATGCCTGATCAATACCAGCAACAGTTTGACTCTCAATAGCTTCTATAACACCTACACCGTGCGCCGGATAAACGGCCATATCACCTTGAACAAACAAAGTATCCTCCTGGAATAACATCGGGGATTCAGGCATACACTCTCAGAGGGACTGAAAATGCCAACACTAAAAAAAACCTTTCTTATGTTAAAATTGCCACGCTGTGACAGCAAGCGGTTCACCACATCCTGCCCGAGCAGAACATAACCCGAACAAGTGTACATTATACCATACTTTTAAAGAATTTGCTTTCAAAAAAAAGCCTAACCATCATACCACAAAAGAGCGGACCAACAATATACAAAAAAAGGAACTCCAGTCCCCTGTTATTTTATACTGTTCAGTAAATTCATGGCTGGCTGACTTCCACTCTCAACAAAAGTGCGAACTCCCTCAACAATCGAATTCATCCGTGTATCAAGAAGACCAGCCTCCTCCCCCTCAAGAGAAGCAAGAACATATCGGTCAACAGGTATATCGGGGTGCACTCCGGCCTGGCCAGGCCTTCCAACTCCGTACTTGAGCCGGAAAAATTCTCTGCTGCCAATACACTGAATAAGAGAACGAATGCCGTTGTGCCCACCTGGTCCGCCACCACCAACCAGCTTTACACGGCCTGGGTGCATATCGATGTCATCATGCACAACCAAGATGTTTCCGATATCAATGTTAAAAAAATTCACAAACCTGGCAACTGACTGACCAGAGATATTCATGAATGTCTGAGGTTTCACAAAAAAGACCTTGGCGCCCCATATTGCAGCCTTGCAGTAATCGGCATCCCACTTTGTGAGTTCAGGCCGCACCCCTGCATTCCGCGCAATGGCATCCAGCACCATAAATCCCACATTATGCCGGGTGTTCTCGTACCTGGTTCCGGGATTCCCAAGACCTGCAATCAGAAAAGTGTTTTCAGCCACATTAAGTACCCATAAGAACTGCAGCCGGTAAACCAGCCGCCCTGTATCAATACGTTTTTAATGTCAAAAAAAAATCCGGAAATACCCTCACCGAGGGTGTTTCCGGACAAGAAAACTGCATACCGATTTACTATGAAGCCAGAGCAATAACCTCGACACAGAAATCTGTTCCCTCTGTCATCATGGTCAGACTGCTGGCAATTTCAAGATCAGAAAACGTAATAGAATCACCAATACCAATGTCACTGATATCAACGGTTACAACATCGGGGATTTCAAGAGGAATTCCTTCGATTACAACAGAAGAGCTATGAACCACCAGCTCTCCACCAAGATCAACACCCTTTGCAACTCCTATAAACTCAACGGGTACGGTAAAACGCGTAGGTATTTCAAGGTCCAGCTCATAGAAATCAGCATGGATCAGACTATCCGTAACAGGATCAGTCTGAACTTCACGCACCATAACTGGACGAGTCCCTTCATCACTTATGGCCAGATTGACAATAGCATTCTTACGACTGATCCGAAAAAGAGTCTTCAGAAAAGGGATCGTCTCAAGTTGCAGGGCCATAACATCCTTATCATTTCCATACAGTACCGCTGGAGTGTTTCCACTGACGCGCAGGCGACGCATGGCACATTTACCAAAACTATCTCTTTTTGAAGCAGACATGTCTACTTGAAGCATATATTCCTCCTTAGTCCTGACCCTATCGTAACAATTCGACCCGCCAGGTTTTATCTCAATAGTATTTATCTTTTTTAATATCTACTCTATTTACACACCAGCTATACAAATAATGAGCTGATAGATCCTTCATTATGAATACGGTCTATTGCCTGTGCGAGAAGCTTAGACACTGACAGCACCTTAATTTTATCACAATTCAAGGCATCACCACGCAGGGGTATCGAATTGGTAACCACAAGTGAACTGATTACAGATTTGGTTAAGCGCTCAACAGCAGGTCCTGAGAGAACAGGATGAGAACAGCAGGCATGTACCTCTTTGGCACCATGTTTCATCAAAGTGGCGGCGCCGTTACACAGAGTTCCTGCTGTATCTACCATATCATCAAGCAGTATGGCTGTCTTTCCCTTTACGTCACCAATTACATGCATTGCCTCACATTCATTGGGACGGTCCCGCCGCTTATCAATAATGGCAAGTCCCGCATCAAGACGCTTGGCAAAGGCACGCGTTCTTTCTACCCCACCAGCATCAGGCGATACCATAACAACATCGGTAAATTTATCTTTTATATAGTCCAGTATAACAGGTGCCGCATAGAGATGATCCACGGGAATATTAAAGAATCCCTGAATCTGTCCGGCATGGAGATCCATACAGAGAACCCTGCGAATCCCGACTGCCATAAACATCTCTGCAACAACTTTAGCAGAAATAGGTACACGCGGAGCAACTTTTCTGTCCTGCCTCGCATATCCATAATAGGGAACCACGGCAGTGATCCTTCGTGCTGATGCACGTCGCAGAGCGTCAACCATAATCACCAGTTCCATGAGATTGTCATTCACCGGTGTACAGGTTGGCTGCACAACAAAAACATCAGTGCCACGAACATTTTCTTTTATCTCAACGCAAATCTCACCATCGCTGAATTGCTTAACTTCTGCTTCAGACAACGGCATTTTCAGATAGTCAGTAATTTCCTGAGCCAGAACCGGGTTGGCATTTCCAGAAAAAACCTTAATGATGTTCGGCATAATCTCTTTTCTCAGTACGAGGGATTAAAATAATTTTTGTTTTCTTTCAGAACAAATCTGGCTGGGGCGGGAGGGATCGAACCTCCGAATGCCGGGATCAAAACCCGGTGCCTTAACCGCTTGGCTACGCCCCATCACCACAATACACAACCTGCACTTATTTACGTAACAGCAGGACGAGTTACAAAAACTCCCTGAGGGTACATTTCTTTAAAATAGTCTGCACACTCAACAACAGCACTTTTTTTGCCACCGGATTGATCAGGGAAAATTCCAAAGACCGTCGGGCCACTCCCAGACATAAGAGAACCGGATGCGCCATATTCAAGCATTCGCTGTTTAATCCATTCAAGTTCCGGATATTTCTTGATTGTTACCGTTTCAAGATCATTAAACAGTGGGCAAAACCCGTCGACATCAACCTTATTTTTACGAGAATCAGACAGACTAGAATCTTTATCCCCCCTTGTCAACGTAAAATTTTTATACACCCAGGTCGTAGCCACGGAAAATCCGGGATTGACCAAAAGCAATGAACAAGCAGAGAGGGATAGCCAGCTGCCCATCTTGTCGCCAATGCCCGTTGCCCTGACAGCAGGACAGGAAACCACAAAAAAGGGGACATCAGCACCAAGGGGTCTGGCTAGATCCAGCAGGGTGTCTTCAGACAGGCCAATTTTAAAGAGTCGGTTCATTCCATTCAGGACAGATGCCGCATCACTGCTACCACCACCAAGTCCCGCTGCAATGGGAATCTTTTTCTCAAGAACAATGTTTACTCCGAACCGCTCGCCAAGACCTGTTTCCCTCAAGAAAACATCTGCTGCCTTCCACACAAGGTTGGAGGAATTTTCAGGCAGATCCGTTCCCGGACAAGTGAGGTTTATCCCCGGATTTTCAGAAAAAGACAAGCTGACAGTATCACTGAGATCCAATTTCTGCATCACAGTATCAAGATCGTGATACCCGTCTGCGCGTTTCCCTACAATCTTCAGGTACAGGTTCACCTTGGCCGGTGCACGTAGCACAAGGGATTCGGCATGATTAACCATTTTTGTAATTATTCAGTGTAATCGCTGGAAATATAAAAAAGCACGAAATGTAAATGTTCAGAAATGAAAGTTTTTCTTCTAACTCGAGGCTCAAAAGAAATTATACCGCAAGTATATATCTGATACTCCAAGGATAGAACTTTAAAGCAACGAAGAGTCAGGGGAAAAAGGCCATTTCCGAACAGAAACCGACCCAAAAAGACTCTTCAGGATTCTTTCTGATCCTTGACCGCCTTCACAAAACGGAGCTTCACATCATAGAGAATGTTCTTCAGCATCTCCGTCTCATCAGAATCCAGATTGCCCTTTGTCTTTTCCTGAAGCAAAACCAGAGTATCGATGGCATGACGAGCCAGAGAAAAGTCAATCACCTTCTCCCCTGTCTCCGGATCTGCTATTTCTCCCAGATGAAACAGAGCTGATGTGTTCAGTGACATGATAAAGGCCGTGAAGGTAACCTCCGGCATCACACATTTTCCTTCCTGATCTGGTACTTTCCCATCACCACAGGGACAACCCTGTTCATATTCAGAGATCATAGTTTTTCCTTTTAAGTTGAAGGCTCATAAAAAAAGCCGGGAGAGATGCTGACACCCGACTTCTCCTGCGAGTTCAAAACTGCTTTTCATTCCGATCAGTTAAGTTCCAGGGAAACTGCATCATCAATGTTTTCCAGTTTCTTGACCTCTTCCAGCAACTCTTTAGAGATAACAGAGTCGGTGCTGAGCAGGATTATATTCTGGCTTGAAGCCTCTTCGCGTCCAACAGTCATCCGGGAAATATTCACACCGCTATTGCCAAGAGTTGTACCCAGCGCCCCGATGACTCCGGGTACGTCGTTATTATAAACAAGGAGCATGGGTCCTTCAGCCTGTGCCTCAAGACGGAAGGTATTCATACGAACCAGACGAGGTTCATTTTTGCCAAATACCGTTCCCACCAGCTCATTCTCGCCCTCATTTGTAACTACTTTAATCCTGAGCACATTTACAAAGTCATTTGACCTGTCACTTTTCGACTCAACGACACGAATACCACGATCCTTTGCGATCACCGGAGCATTCACATAGTTTACAGCATCTTTAAGGATGGGGGCAAACAGGCCCTTCAAAAAGGCCACAGTGACAGGACTGGTGTTCAACTCGGCAAGCTCTCCGGAATATTCAAGAGACACCTCCTGGACGCCTCCTTTTGCGATCTGCATATGAAGGGAACCAAGCATTTCACCAAGGTTGACATATGGACCGACCTGGGCCAGCACATCATCACTCACCGAGGGAACATTCACTGCATTGGTGACCACACCCTTGTTCAGGTAATCTGCAACCTGTTTCGCAATGGCGGTTGCGACATTTTCCTGAGCCTCACTGGTTGAAGCACCAAGATGTGGCGTACAGATGAAATTCTTCAGACCAAGCAGAGGACAGTTTTCTTTTGTAGTGGGTTCCTGAGCAAACACATCAAGGGCAGCTCCAGCAATTTCGCCATCAACCAGTGCCTTGTACAGTGCTTCTTCATCGCAGACACCGCCCCGGGCGCAATCGATGAACATGGCATCACTTTTCATATTGGAGAAAAATTCAGTGGAAAGCACATTGGCAGTCTCTTTAGTGAGTGGCACATGCACAGTGATATAATCAGCGCGTTTTGCAAGCTCTTCAACACTCACCAGCTCACCTCCAAGCTTTTTCACCAGATCTTCAGGCATATGGGGATCATAGGCAATAACCTTCATCTTCAGCCCCTGGGCACGATTGGCTGCAATGGCTCCGATACGGCCAATACCAAAAATACCAAAGGTCTTTCCGGTGAGTTCACGTCCCATAAAACTCTTTTTTTCCCATTTCCCCTCCTTCATGGAAGCAGTTGCCTGGGGTATATTACGAGACAGGGACATCATCATGCCGATGGCATGTTCTGCAGCTGTTGTTGCATTACCGTCGGGGGCATTCATGACGACTATACCCTTCTGGCTTGCAGCAGGAATATCCACGTTATCAAGGCCGATCCCGGCACGCCCGATAACCTTCAGATTTTCAGCAGCATCAATAATTTCTGCAGTTGCCTTAGTGGCACTACGCACAACCAGACCATCATACTCGCCAATGATCTCCTTGAGCTCTTCTGGTGCAAGCCCTGTTTTCACATCAACATCAAGCCCGGCATCCACCAGAATTTTTTCCCCTGAGGGAGACATATTATTACTGATCAATACTTTCATCTTCACTCCTTCCCTACCCTGAAATTCTCTCTTTTATTATACAACCCACGAACACCACAGTGTGTAGTTTTCTCTGCAACGAAAAACTTTACATAAAAACAGCTAACCCAACAAGTCGGTAAACTTTTTAGAGTCGCTGGTCAAGTGCCCTGTTGTTATTTGTAACATCTTAATATTGTTTCACTCTGATATAATCTTAGAGTCTCGTATCTCGCTGGCCTGTTTTTTGTAACGGTTTTCATAAAGTAAGGCACTAAAAAGAACGAACTATAACGAGTTCCAGCAAAGAGAACAACTAAAAATATTTAACTGTTTTTCAAGCCCGCGAGTATCAATTCATTCAATTCATTCTTTTCCAGTCAATTGTTATTGAACAAACTGATTGAAAACGATATACATCAGGCATAATATAAAGGCTTCAACCTGACCAGGCAATATTTTCAAATACAAACAAGGCTTTCCCCATGACTGAAACACGGCTACGTTTTCCACCAAGTCCCACCGGTTATCTTCACATTGGTGGTGCAAGAACTGCTCTCTACAACTGGCTTTATGCAAAAAAAACCGGCGGAAAACTCATCCTTCGTATCGAAGACACTGACGCAGAACGATCCACCGAAGAATCCATCAAAGGTATTATTGAAGGAATGGAATGGCTTGGCATAGACTGGGATGAGGGCCCTTACTTTCAAACCGATTTTGATGCTGACCATGTAGCCTCTGCCCAGAAGCTGCTCAAGACTCAAAAGGCCTACAAGTGTTTCTGCACAAAAGAAGAACTTGACGCCAAGCGACAGGCTGCTCAGGCGAACAAAACCACCTATGGTTATGATGGCACCTGCCGTAATTTGAGCGCTGAACAGATAGCCCGAAAAGAAGCGGCCCAGCTTCCCTTTGTCATCCGCTTCAAGGTTCCCAGGCGTGATGAAATCCTCTCCTATGACGACAAAGTTCTTGGTCAGATAAAGGCTGCTTACAGCGAAATAGAAGATTTTGTCATTGTGCGCTCCACCGGCAAACCTCTATACCTGCTCTGCAATGTGGTCGATGATATCCGCGACCGCATCTCCCATGTCATCCGCGGTCAGGATCACATGACCAACACCCTGCGTCAGGTTCTTCTCTATGAGGCCCTTGAAGCACCCGTTCCTGTTTTTGCCCATATGCCACTGACCCTGGATCTCAAAAAGGCCAAAATTTCAAAACGCAGCCATGGTGAAATTGTTGCTGTACAGTTTTACCAGAAGCATGGCTTTATCCCCTGGGCTCTGTCCAATTTCCTGGTTCTGCTTGGCTGGTCCTCTGGTGATGATACCGAGATTTATTCCAGGGAAGAGATGATAGAGGCTTTCTCTCTTGAAAGGATCAATAAATCGAATTCCATATTCAACTATCGTAAAGGTGATGCCAAATTTTTCACGGATCCCAAAGCCATCGCCATCAACGAGCATTACCTGCGCACCATGCCTATTGAAGAGATAGCTGACATGGTAAAACCATTCCTGAAAGAAAAGAACCTCTGGGATAGCGCTTACGAAGGAGAAAAAAAGGAGTGGTTCCTGCAAACCCTGAACCTTATCCGGAATCGCTTTCACACCCTCACTGATTTTGCGACCCTGGGACGTGCATATTTCTGCGATGAGTTCCCCGTGGAGGCCAAGCCATTAAAAAAGAACATCTTAAAACATGAGGGTCTCAAAGAATGGCTGCCAATGCTGGCAAAACGCTACGAAGCACTCGATGAATTCACCCTTGAAACAGTGGAACAGACAGCCCGGGATCTTGCAACAGAGCTTGACATTAAACCGGGTATTATCATTAACGGCATGCGCACCGCAGTCACAGGCCAGCTTGCCGGCCCGTCCATGTTCGACATTCTGGTAATCATTGGTCGGGAGCGCGTGGTGCGTCGTCTTTCCGAGGTTGAAAAACTATATCAGTAGACACGCGCGGTGCGAAAAATATCTGGAAAGTGTCTGTTACCAGAGAAGGTCGTCAAGAACTGTTTAACAACGAGACAAACCATGGATACCCAAGACAACAGCAGTGAGAAGAACACCAAGCCCCTTGATTTTATTCGGCAGATGATTACTGAGGATCTGGCCAGCGGGAAACATGCCGTTCCGGTCACCCGTTTTCCTCCTGAGCCAAACGGTTTTCTCCACATTGGCCACGCCAAATCTATTTGTTTAAACTTTGGTATAGCCAATGAATTTGGTGGCCGTTGTCACCTCCGCTTTGACGACACCAACCCCAGCAAAGAAGAGTCAGCCTATGTTGATTCCATTAAAAAGGATGTAAAATGGCTGGGTTTTGACTGGGGTGAGAATCTCTTTTACGCTTCAGACTACTTTGATAAACTCTATGAATACGCCTTGGAACTTATCAAAAAAGAGAAGGCCTACATCTGCTGCCTCAACGCTGATAAAATGCGGCAATACCGTGGGACACTCACAGAGCCAGGCAGGGAAAGTCCTCACCGTAACCGCACTATCGAAGAGAATCTCAGGATTTTTCAGGAGATGAAGGATGGTGTTCATGCCGAAGGAAGCCATGTCCTGCGTGCTAAAATAGACATGGCTTCACCAAATCTGAACATGCGTGATCCTATCCTGTACAGAATCATGAATGTCAACCATCACCGTACTGGCGACAAGTGGTGTATCTACCCGATGTACGATTACACCCACTGTCTCTCTGATTCAACCGAAGAGATAACCCACTCACTCTGCACCCTTGAGTTTGAGGATCACAGGCCCCTGTATGACTGGGTACTTGACACCCTCGAGACACCTGCACACCCTCAGCAGATTGAATTTGCCAGACTCAATCTCAGTTATACCGTAATGTCAAAACGTAAACTTATGCAACTGGTAAACGAAAACCATGTGACCGGCTGGGATGATCCCCGTATGCTTACCATTTCGGGTCTCAGGAGGCGTGGCTACACCCCGGATTCCATACGTAACTTCTGTGCTGAAATAGGCGTTGGTAAGCGTGACAGCTGGATCGATATGGGGGTACTTGAAAATTCCGTGAGAAATGACCTTAACACCAAAGCACCGAGGGTGATGGGGGTACTTGATCCACTGAAAGTTGTTATTACCAACTACCCAGAAGACAAGGTGGAGGGTGTGGAGGCCAAAACCACCCCCAAAACCCGGATATGGGGTCCCGCAAGGTTCCCTTTTCCAGAGAAATCTATATTGAACGCAGTGACTTTCTGGAAAATGCACCTCGAAAATTCTTCCGCCTGGACATCGGTCGCGAGGTGCGGCTGAGGTATGCCTACTTTATTACCTGCGATGCTGTGATCAAGGATGAAACAACTGGAAAAATCACTGAGTTGCACTGTACATATGATCCAAAAACATATGGGGGTAATGCCCCGGACGGGCGCAAGGTCAAAGGAACCATCCACTGGGTCTCAGCCCCCCATGCTGTCAGCTGCGAAGTGCGCCTCTACGATCGTCTCTTTGATGTTGAAAATCCTGATGCGAATAAAGCAACAGATTTCAAGGAACACTTAAATCCGGATTCTCTCACCACCTTGAGCAACTGTCTAGTGGAACCATCACTGGCTGATGCCGCCCCCGGAACCTGCGTTCAATTTGAGAGACAGGGATATTTCTGCGTTGATTCCAAAGACTCAAAACCAGGCAGTCTGGTCTTTAACCGTACCGTTGGCTTGCGAGATTCCTGGGCAAAACAAAAAAAGAAATAAGCCCCCTTGACTTTCTGTTCGAAAGCTATATTGCCTGCTGGTAACGGTAATGGTTAAGCAGCATAATTACAAAAACGAGGCAGACAGAAACTAGCGCCAAGGCAATATACACTGCATTCAAACCAAATATCTCTTTTATTCCGCCCACCATACTCACGCTGAGGGCGCCAACTCCAAAGGTGAGGACAAATTTCAACCCATAGGCTGATGAATGCAGCTTCGGTGGGCTGAGTCTGGCCACCAGGGTGTTCTCCAGCGGTTGCATTCCAAGCAGAAAAAAAGAGTGGATCATATCAAAGATGACCAGTGGTGTATTACTGGTCCAGGCCATGGCAAGTGCCGCAGGAATGGTGATCAAATGAAAAAGAAGATATCCCCTTCCAAGATCAATTTTCTGCCCCACCCTTCCTCCGTAATATTGTCCCGCCATACCAACGAGATAGATCATGGAAGTTATAAGGGTTGCAAAAAGGTTGGCAGAACCCAGCTGTCCCGAAATCCCCAGGAACATCTGATACAGATCCCGATTCTGCAGTTCAAAATATGCCGGAAGAGTTACCGTGGTGGCCCGGTATACCACTCCTCCAAGCATCATAGCTAGTAAAAGCACCACAAAAGGTTTAAAACTGCCCTTAAGCTGCCCTCCAGCCATAGAGGCTTTCTGTTTTCCTGAATGACCATTACGCACAAGATATAAAAGGAGCAACCCGATAAGGTTCACAGCACCAAGAACCATATAAACAGCTTCAACACCCCAGAAAAAGTTCAATGAACCGGCAAGTAGTGGAGCTGCTGCAAGCCCCAGATTTCCATACATACCGTTCAGGGCCATCCCCCGGCTGGTGTTTTCAATCTCTTTTGCTATCCAACCAAGTCCCACTGGATGGTAAATACCTGAAAAGAACCCAATTCCTGCAAGACAAAAGGTGAAAATCGCAGGATTTGATACGTTAAAAGATGCGAGAATCCCACAGCAGCCAGCCCCCAGATGAAAGAGAATCAGCAGGGGACGGGAGCCGAAACGATCGGCAAGAAACCCCCATGGCAGAGCTGTCACGCCAAAGAGCAGGTACATCCAGAACGAAAGAGCCAGTGTTTCAACAAGCCCCATTCCCATTCGAGCTGTAAGGGGCAACAGCACGGCTGGGAAGACCAGCATATTAAAATGGCTTACAAAATGACCGAAACAGGTCACCTTTAAGATAGAACGTTCCCTATGAGTCATTTCTTTTGTACGTTATTTCTTATCCGTAACCTATTGTAATTTTACAAAAGGTTGAGTACATTTACTTCTCTGACAGCAGCTTGCAAACCCTGTCTAAGATGAGATCGGCAGTAGCTGCTTTGCTGGTAAACGGAAGCTCTGTGAAACCATGTCGATCCAAAAGGGTCACCTGATTTGTGTCTGTCTCAAAACCAGTCTCTTTACCACCAATATCATTAATAGCTATAAGATCAAGATTCTTTTTGACTAATTTCTTCTCTCCTGCCTCCAAATGCTCGCACCTCTCTGCCGCAAAACCCACCAGCAGGTAGCCATACTTCTCCTTTTCCGCGCCTAGCTCCTGCAGGATATCAGGAGTTTTCCTAAGCTGAAGAACAAATCCGGCATCATCTTTTTTAACCTTATCAACAGCCGCCGTCTCCGGGCTAAAATCACTCACCGCAGCAGATTTTATGATCACAGAGGCTTCATGAGAGGCAGGAATCACTGCCTCATACATCTCCTCTGCCGTCTGAACCTCTCTGCATAAAACTCCAAAAGGTGCAGCTAATGCCGTGGGTCCACTGATCAACAGAACTTCAGCCCCCCTTCTTCTTGCAGCACATGCTATCGCATAGCCCATCTTCCCCGATGATCTGTTACTGAGAAAACGTGCCGGGTCAAGTGCCTCCCTGGTGGGACCTGCCGTTACTACAAACGTCTCTCCTTTCAGATCCTGCGGAGTGAATGCAGCAAGAAGTTCTTCCCGAACACGATCCCATTCCGGCAGTCGCCCCGGCCCCTCAGTCTTGCAGGCCATCTGACCACTTTCAGGCTCTATAAGCCTAAAACCCAATTCTTTTAAAATTCCAATATTACGCTGTGTTGCTGTGTTGGCAAGCATCCTGGAGTTCATGGCCGGAGCTACAAAGATGGGGCAGTCTGCAGCAAGTACCGAGGTGGACAACAGATCATCTGCAATACCATGGGCAAATTTGGCAATGGTGTTGGCAGTGGCCGGAGCAATTACTATCAGATCAGCTTCTTCACCCAGCTGAATATGAGAGATGGCATTTGACTCTTCCGCAGCAAACATATCGGTCAACACCGGATTACCGGTAAGTGCTCCGTAGGTGAGGGGTGCCACAAATCGGCATGCAGACTCTGTCATAACAACTGTGACATCAGCCCCCTCCTTGGCAAGGCTGCTCACCCACCCCGCAACCTTGAAGGCAGCTATGGATCCGGTGACTCCAACCACAATTTTTTTCCCGTCAAACTGGCTTTTCATAGATTCCTGACTCACTAAATATCAATACGTTATCTGGTGTCCGTCCAAAAATGAGATTTTTTCTTCTAAATCGAGGTGCAGAATAAATTTTACCGGAGGCATATGTCTGATATTCCAAGGATAAAATTTTCAACGCGACTAAGAGTTAAGAGAAAAAGGCCATTTCTGGACAGGCACTACCTGATTATGCTCAATGGCTCGCTCCTTGACATAACCATTGTTCTTCTTATTGCCTTTTAACGTTTATCTCCACATAATTCTTTTTTTCGTAACTCGTATCAGTCAAAAAAGTGGCCTGGAAGAATGCCCACTTCCAGCTGGCCGGAGCAGAACCAGAAACAAGAAAACATACTCTAAAAGGGAGAAAAACAGAGGGGGCCAAGGACGCTTGTCCCGGCGGCGTGAAAACAAAAAAAAGCATGCTCCGCCCATAGGCAAAACATGCTTTTCGTACCCCTGCCAACAACCTAACACTCAGTGCCTCACTCCACAAAACCTACAAAAAACTGGCACTTAATTCCTACTTCCACCAAAGAAACGCAGCAGCATGAGAAAGAGGTTGATAAAGTCAAGATAGAGAGCCAGAGCACCCATGATTGCGCCCTTCTTTATGGCCTCTTCACCCTGCTCCATGATCCCCTGCTCACCCATATTTTTAATCTTCTGTACATCATAGGCGGTGAGGCCTACAAAGACAAAAACACCAATAAGTGAGATGGCCCAGTACAGAGATGAACTCTGCAAAAAGATATTCACCACCGAAGCAATGATAATACCGATCAGGCCCATGAAGAGAAATGAACCCACTCCGGACAGATCTCTTTTGGTCACCAGACCGTAAACTGCCATGGAACCAAACATCCCGGCAGTGATGAAAAAAGTCGCTGCAATGGACGAATTGGTATAGGCCAGGAAAATCATGGACAGGGTAAGGCCATTAAGCCCTGCATAGCCAACGAAAATCCCTGTTGCGGTTCCTGCCTGAATTTTATTGATCCGAGCAGACAGATAGAAGACAAGACCCAGCTCTGCAAAGAGAATAATCATAAAAAATGGACTGCCTACAAGTTGTGCCGCAAGGCCACTTGACGCCATAAACCAGGCAACAACCCCCGTGATACCAAGCCCGGCAGCCATCCAATTAAAAACCTTTGCCAGAAAGATCGTGGACGCCTCCTGCCTAGCCTGAGTCAGAGTTATTTGATTACTCACATGTTCCATACCTAAACTCCTTTTTATTTTATGTCATATTACAAATACATTTAATGCCCAGTTATGATATAACCATTTTAGATCAGCATGCAAGAAAAAGCGGTAGCAGAAGAGAAAAAGTAGAAATGCGTTGCAGATCCGGTTCGGCAAGGCTGACTTTTGATGGTAATCAGATTGGCAAACCAATATGTTGAACTGTGCGTAATGCCTGCACAGTCTTCACGAATTCTGGTTTACGCAGGAATACAATTACGGTACATACTTTCTCGGATGCATCCATGTCAAACAACGTTATATCAAAAAAAACGCGCAACAGAGGTACATTATATATGAAGATTGCAATCAGTGGAAAAGGCGGTGTTGGAAAGACCACCATAATGGCTTTACTTGCTCAGGAATTCAAGAAGTCAGGCAAGGAGGTACTGGTTATTGATGCAGACCCAAGCCCCCACATGGCTGAAACTCTTGGGGTCGAGGATCCGGAAAAAATCCGACCCATTGCTGAAATGACCAGGCTGCTGATTGAACGATCCGGAAAAACTGAAGGTTCTCCAATGTACAACATGAACCCTGAGGTAAACGATCTTCTCGTTGATTTCATGATACAGCATGACGGGATGAAGCTCATGGTACTCGGAGCTATCCAAACTGGAGACAAAGGCTGTGCCTGCCCGGAAAACAATGTTTTGCGCCGGATGCTCACAAAACTGCTTCTCTCAAAAAATCAGGTGGTACTGCTCGACATGGAAGCGGGGGTGGAACACCTGGGTAGAGGAACTATTGCAGGAATTGACCAACTGTTAATCGTTGTTATTCCTTCAAAATCATCCATCCGCACAGCACAGAAAGTCAAGAAACTTGCTGAGGATGTCAACATACCACGTATCAGTTTTGTGGCTAACCTGGTACGGGACGATGATGACAAAAACTTTCTTAAAAAAGGGCTGGGAGAGCTCCCCATCGCCTTCTTTCCAGACTCGGAAGCCATAAGAAAGGCGGAACGCCAGGAAATCCCCATTGGTAACCTTGAAAAAGCAGCAGGGAATGCGCCATCCCGCTTACTCCAGAGCATCAATCAGTAAATCAGACAGCACCCCGACCATCAAAAACACGTTTGATGGTCTTGAAAATAATCTTGATATCTGTCCACAGGGAATAATTAAGAATATACCAGTCGTCCATGCCCACCCGTTCGTCGTAACTGGTACTGTCAGAACGGCGATCCACCTGCCATGGCCCGGTGATCCCGGGTTTCATGGAACAGTAACGCCCGGCACTCTCTTTATAGAAATCAGTGAGCTCCTTACCCACAATGGGCCTGGCTCCAACCACACTCATCTCGCCTTTCAATACGTTGATAAACTGGGGCAGCTCATCAAGGCTGGTTTTCCGCAAAAATTTACCAAGCCTCGTAACCCGAGGATCGTTTTTCAACTTAAAACTTCTTTCCCACTCTTCACGAAGTGCCGGATCTGCCTCCAGCATTTTTTCCAGACGCTCTTCTGCATCCACCACCATTGACCTGAACTTCAGACACTCAAACTCCTTACCAGCAGAGGTGATTCTGCGGTGTTTATAAAAGATCGGACCACCATCCTGTAGTTTCACCATCAAACCGATGAACAGCATAAGAGGGAAGATACAGGCCAGCACCGCAGTGGAAAAAATCACATCAAAGCTTCTCTTCCACTCGGTGTTGGGATTGAAATTTAAGACCAGGAGATTCCCAAGTGACTGCATTTCCGCATGATGGAGGCCATAGACATATAGGTCCGGGACAAGATATATACGCGATCCAAGGGAACGACACTCACGGAGGATTTTAAAAATCTTTTTCTCTGCCCGCATGGGAAGAGCAATATACACATAATCTATATCATTACTCTCAAGATATTCGGGAAGTTTTTTTATGTCGCCAAGTATGGTCTTACCCATTTTTTTCAGCTGATCACTTTCCTCAACCTTATCATCAAAGAAACCAAGTACATCAATTCCTGCCCAGGGTATGGTTTCAAGCTCTTTGGCTAAAGAGACTCCCAACTCACCGGCACCAGCAACCACAGCGTAACGAAGATTCTTCCCCTGTGATCTGAAGTGACGAAGAATTTTCCGTGCCACAACATGTATTGTAAAAAGCAGCAATGGTGTAGAAATTGACCATATCAGAAAAACTACCCGCGAATAGGCATGGGAAATTTTAAAGATAAAGAAATAGAAGAGCAACATGCCGATAACCGTGCCCCAGGCACGTATAATAACGAGGAACTCCTGAAAGAATTTCCAGCCACGCCAGGAACGGTAGAGCTGAAAAGACTGAAATGTTATCATACAGAGGACGGTAGTAAGAATGGCAAACCGGGTATAATAAGGGGTCCATGGAACCCTGTACCAGAGAAGAAGAAGCCACATATAGCCGACGACAACGATGCAGTCAACGACGTGCAGCAGCCTGGCCATGATAGAGCTCTGTTCTTTGAGATTAGTGGAAAGCATATTCATAATGGGTAATACCACCTGCAGCTACTTGAAATTATTATGGTACGTAAGGCCTCCACCATCCTGAATTCATACTGAGATGTGGAAGCAGCCACCGGGGCAGGATATCATACTTGCTCCCAAACTTATAGCCAATGAATTTTGTGAGGTTTCTGCAAAAAAAGAGGGGCAACAGGTGGATCTTTTTTTGCTGGAGGATGACCCCCAGCTCATACTTGATATATCTGAGCCCCTCACCTTCTGCACGGCCAAAGGTGTCGGGCAGCCAATGTTCGATGGCGTGGAGCACTCCAATATCAAAAGATCGCCTGAATTCTTCACTGAGACTGTAATTATGGGAGTGATACACTTCTGCTTCTGCTACATAGGCTACCTTGTAGCCTTTCTGGAGTAGTCTCCCGGCTGTACAGGTATCCTCGCCAAATATGAGTTTCTCAGGAAAGAAGGCTACCTCTTCCAAAGCAGTTTTCCTATATGCAGCGCAGGAGTTTGAAACAAAGACGGTCTTCAGACCAAGTTTTTCCCTGTCAGCAAATTCGCGTACAACTGATTGTTCCGGATAGTTAAAATTCCTGAGAGCAGCAGCAGACAGAGTTGCCCCCGGTTGCGGCAACTGTCTGCCATAACAGATTGCCACGGTTTTATCCTTCAGCAGCGGCGCTATCAGATTTTCGATCAGGTTATCGCCTGCCGGTACTGCATCCTGAGTAAAAAACAGCAGCAACTCCCCCGTTGCCTCTTTTGCGGCCATGCTTCGCGTGGCACCATGATCAAAATCTGTCCTGGCTACGGAGATAACTCTTGCACCGTAGTCTCTGGCAACCTTGCAGGTGTGGTCATTGGAGGTGGAGTCAACCACCAGAATTTCCCCTACAGTAACTGCCTGCTGTGAAAGCTTACGCATCAGATCAGCAAACAGTTCACCGCCATTTAACGTTGGTATAATCACAGATAGCTGCACCTGACTCACCTTATCCATCCTCTCCTCTCAGACTCGGCAAACAACGACCAGAAGATACTTGAAAACCGCCCAGAGCATGTATGGAGACGGATGTTTTTTATAAAGAAGAACCTCACTCCCTGCTGCAATTTTGCGAAGCTCAAAAGACATTGCAGCACGTTCACCCTGCCAGCCTCTGCAGTGATACGCCACAAGTTTCGGCTGATACAGGATCTTCCAGCCCTGCTTTCCAAGTCGAAGGCAGAACTCAATATCTTCTTTATAGAGGAAAAAATCAGGATCAAAAACCGGGCCACCAAGGGATTTCAAGGCAGCCATCCTGCAAAACAACAGGGCACCGCACAGAGCAGACATCTCCTCAGCAGTATCATACTGATTTTCATCAAGCTCCCCCTGGCCACGATCATACCAGCGGCCATACCATTTTCTAAAAATACCCGTTGAGTCTATTCGGCCATCGGACCTGCCAGCCCCAAGGTCATAGGCCAGTAATTTTGGACCAATTATTCCAATTGCCGAATCTTTTTCACAGAAGGAAAGTGCCCGCTGCACAAAATCCGGGGGCAAAAAAAGATCCGGATTTACAAAAAGTACAAAATCAATATCTTTTGCGAGTGTATCTAGGCCGAGATTATTGGCCCTGGAAAATCCGATATTTTCCGTACAGAGCAGCTGAACCTGGACTCGTTTTTCAATAAGCTGCAGATAGGCCCTGTCAGAAGATCCGCTGTCCACTATAATGATATTTGCAAGTGCATGCTCCTGAGACTCAAGACACTGCAGACAATGCTCAAGTATTGATCCGGAATCGTGAGAAACAACTATGGCAGCCACTTTTGGCAACATATGACAGGTTAGTTTAAAGGAATAAACGTCTGTAGAGAGAGAAGAGGTGGTTACTCCTCTTCGCAGCATCTCGTCTTCGCATAGTGGACTGAAGAACCTCATCTTCAGCCTTCCGCATGATGCCGGCAAGCCTTGTGGCATCAACCGTGGCAAGCCCCAGGGTCTCTTTACGTTTTTCAAGCATCAGAGGCATGATTTTCACAAATTGTACTATACCGCTGCAATAAGATCCAAATTGCCGTTTTTTAATGACAAAACAGAGCCAGAAAAACTGGTACACACAGATCGCAGGGGCAAAACGAAAAAGAAGGCCAAGCGGATAGTTCTTGATCAATATACAGAAGTTATTTCTGGTGGACAAGCGAACCGTGAAAGGGTTGATCTTTGATCCTGTGGTGGCACTGCCAATATGGTAAACCCGAGCCTCAGGGACATACCAACACTTCCTGCCGCGACTATTGGCACGCAGATTTAAGTCAACATCCTCAAGATAAGCAAAAAAGTCTTCATCAAAAGAACCAAGTTCTACAAAAAACTTCCTCCGATACAGCGCGGCACCGGCACACGCCCCAAATACCTGCCTGGGGGTTGAATAACAGTCAGCATCCTCTTCCATGGTACCCAGCCTGTAACCGACGCCACCGCGTAAAAATGCCTCCCCTGCGCCATCAAGGCGGGAATGGTCATGGTAGTTGAGCATCTTGGCTGCAAAGAAATCATACTCCGGCTTTTCTTCAGCCACCCGTACAAGCTCTGCCAGACACTGCGTGTCCAACTCAGTATCATTATTGAGCAAGAAAACCAGAGGGGTCGAACCATACGCAATTCCAGCATGGACCGCCACGCTGAATCCACGGTTTTCATTCCAGGCAATGAGTTCTACTTCAGGATAGTCCCGACGCAACAGCTCCAGTGAGCCATCTGTTGAACCATTATCAACAACTATGACCCGAAATTTCTGAAAGCTCTGCCGCTGCAAAGAGGCAAGACAGTCTTTGAGAAAGACTTTCCCGTTAAAATTGGGAATGACAATATCCAACTGTATGGAGTTCAAACCGCTTTTGCGTCCTTATACAGATCTGCGGGGAATGCAGGATTCTTTACTGCCATCAGTCATCTTCCGTACGGTTTCGACCAGTGATACTTCGTACATAGTAGATCGGTTTGTGCTGAGACTCATGGTAAGTTCGCACCACCAGTTCGGCAAGAAGGCCCATGGTGACAAACTGTATTCCCATAAAAATCAACAACACCGCAAGCAGCAGCAACGGCCTGTCAGAGAGTGGCACCCCTGCAAAAAAGCGCTGCAGGGTCATGACAAGTGCCATGAGCACACCAATGCCACCTGAAATAACACCTACAGTCCCGAAAACGTGCAGCGGCCGAGTAGCATAACTCAGGAGAAACTTCACCGTCAACAAATCCAGCACCACCCGGATGGTACGTGAAATCCCATATTTGGACGTTCCAAAACGACGTGGTCGGTGATTCACCTTCACTTCAGTAAATGAGATCCCCATCCCGGAGGCAATGGCGGGAATAAACCGATGCATTTCGCCATAAAGACGAATGTTTTCTGTTACCTCCTTACGAAAAGCCTTGAGGGTACAGCCGTAATCATGCAGCCCCACACCGGTGATCCAGGAGATCAGTTTGTTTGCCATCATAGAGGGCAGTTTTCGGGAAATAAAGGGGTCTTTACGGTCAAAACGCCAACCGGTAACTACATCATAACCGTCATTCAGTTTGGTTACCATATTCGGAATATCGTGGGGATCATTCTGCAGGTCCCCATCCATGGTAATAATGATATCACCACTGGCATGATCAAAGCCTGCCGACATCGCTGCCGTCTGCCCGAAATTCCTTCTCAGTGCAATAACCAGAACTTTTTCATCTGT
>JAJRQL010000050.1 GCA_024280265.1 Deltaproteobacteria bacterium | reverse complement strand
TACCACTGCCACTGTCTTACTACACTTTGAAGATTATGACCTGATTTTTCCCTGATTATCCAGGAACCATTGATAGGTTTCACGTATTCCCTGTTTCAAAGGAATGTGCGGCTGCCAGCCCAGAGAGTGAAGTTTACTGCTGTCCAGCAGTTTACGGGGCGTACCATCGGGCATCTCTGTATTAAAGACAAGATCACCTTTAAAACCCACAACATCCATCACTGTACGGGCAAGCTCTCCAATGGAAACCTCGACACCTGTGCCGACATTTACGGTTTCAGACTCACTGTACTCTTCCATGAGAAAAACAGAAGCATCGGCCAGATCGTCCACATGGAGGAATTCCCGCAGGGCCTTACCGGTGCCCCAGACTGTCATACTAGCATCGCCGTTTATTTTTGCATTATGGCATTTGAGCATCAGTGCCGGCAGGACATGAGAGTTTTTCAAATCAAAGTTATCACCCTGCCCATAAAGATTGGTGGGCATAAGGCTGATAGCGTCGAAACCGTACTGTTTACGGTAGGCCTGACACATCTTAATTCCGGTAATTTTGGCAATGGCATACCACTCATTGGTTGGTTCAAGGGGGCCGGTGAGCAGGTGTTCCTCTTTCATCGGCTGAGGACAGAGCCTTGGGTAAATACATGAAGAACCTAGAAAAAGCAGCTTTTTCGCCTGATTTTCATAAGCCGCATCAATGATATTTGTCTGGATCAGAATATTGTCGCGGATAAAATCAGCCGGGTAGGTATCGTTGGCATATATCCCACCCACCTTCGCTGCAGACAAAAACACATAATCAGGTTTTTCATCCCCAAAGAACTCATGCACGGCAGCCTGATTACACAGATCCAACTCCGCATGAGTTCGCTTCAGGATATTTACAAATCCAGCCTTGTTGAGACTGCGGCAAATGGCATCCCCAACCAGTCCCCGGTGGCCGGCAACATAAATTTTAGCGTTTGTGTCCATGAGAAACCCTATTCAAAATAGTTATAGGCCCGATATCCTTTCTGATTCACAATCTGATCCCGTTCAGCAAGTTTAAGATCCGCCACAACCATTTCCCGTACCAGCTCCTCAAAACTCGTCTCCGGAACCCAACCAAGTTTCTCCTTTGCATTCGATGGGTCACCAAGCAGCGTCTCGACCTCAGTGGGGCGAAAATAACGTTTATCTACCCTCACTATGGTCTTCCCTGTCTTTTTCTCTATGCCAATCTCATCGAGTCCGTCTCCCTGCCACTCCATCTCCATGCCCATCTCAGATGCTGCAATATTGACAAACTCACGGACCGAATGCTGGACCCCGGTTGCAATAACAAAATCTTCGGGTGTCTCCTGCTGCAACATCAGCCACTGCATCTTCACGTAGTCTCTGGCATGCCCCCAATCCCGTTTGGCACTGAGATTACCCAGATACATATCCTCCTGAAGACCCAGTTTGATCCGGGCCAGAGCGCGGGTGATTTTACGGG
Source organism: Deltaproteobacteria bacterium (assembly GCA_024280265.1). Classification (GTDB taxonomy): domain Bacteria; phylum Desulfobacterota; class Desulfobulbia; order Desulfobulbales; family Desulfocapsaceae; genus Desulfocapsa. The sequence continues at coordinate 35,610 of JAJRQL010000050.1, read as the reverse complement.
TGACAAAAGTCTCACCCCTCACAGGAGACTCATGGTTGAACAGTATCCCGTTACAGGTGTACATACCATATGCTTCACGATAATTGACACAGATCCAATATGAATACAGTTTGGCGCAGGCGTAGGGTGAACGGGGATAGAAAGGGGTTTCCTCTGTCTGTGGTGTTTCCTGTACCTGACCAAAGAGTTCTGACGTTGAAGCCTGATAAAATTTGGTCGTCTTCTCCATACCAAGTATCCTGATGGCCTCAAGCAGACGCAGGGTACCAAGGGCATCAGAATTTGCAGTATATTCAGGAGTCTCGAAAGAGACCGCCACATGGCTCTGGGCTGCAAGATTATAAATCTCGTGGGGCTGGATTTCCTGTATGATCCGAATCAGGTTGGTGGAGTCGGTAAGGTCCCCATAGTGCAGTTTGAAGCGAATATCTTTTTCGTGAGGGTCCTGATAAAGATGATCCACCCGGTCTGTATTAAAGGAAGAGGCACGCCTCTTCAGGCCATGCACTTCATATCCTTTTTCAAGCAGAAACTCTGCAAGGTAGGCTCCATCCTGTCCTGTAACCCCTGTAATAAACGCTCTCTTCATAATTTTTCCCTTTACCCTGTAGAGTAAAATATTGTTTATTCAACACATTATCAATATAAGCCAGATTCAGCTTGAAGTACTCAGCCACTGACGTTTACCAGATAAACAGGGGGAGTGCAAGTAGCCCTGTTTTATGACTTTATCATCCATTCCCGGCGTAACTCCTCACTCAATGGATGCCCGAGCAACTGCTTCGTTTTAGCCATTCCAGTGATTTTCACCCCTTCACCCGGATCATCCTTCACTTTCTTCCCGTAACGAAGCACCAGATCCGCAACCTGCTGCAATGTGTCATGGCCGCAGGAGTTTATGCTGAGGCGTTCCCTGGCATTACGAAGCAGGGCAGTTGGCCCAGGTCTGTCCGGCATGTGGAATAAAACATCATTTTCTTCAGCCAGAGCTTCGATTTTATTATTTTCCTCCTCATTACGGCCAAGAATGCACCAGAAATCGCCGGGAAGCAGAAACTGGCGTCCCACCAAAAGAAAACGAATATCTGTGACCGTTATCTCATCCGCCTTTATCACAAAGTCATCGGCATAAATTTTTGCTATTCTGGTACTCAAAACAGGATCGGCCAGAATACACCCCCCTGCCGGGGTAGGAAAATCTGTAATACCGTATTCATGGGCCATCTTTATCTGTCTGGATCTCCCACGTCCACTGAAATCAAGGAGTTTTTCCCTATCGACCCACCCCTCCAGTTCAGCTTTTGTGGGGTTCATCAATTTTGCAGAAAGGGGGCGCAGCAACATGCCATCATTGTCAGAGTCGCGTTCAATAACCCGCATGGTATCACGACGTTGCGACATAGGTCGCTGTCCGATCACCTCACCCGTGACCAGAAATGAAGCGCCGTGCTCTGCCAGCATCGCCTTGGCCCTGCGGAACATCAGAATCTTACAGTCAATGCAGGGATTAAAGTTTTTGCCAAAACCGTGGGACGGATTATGGAGAAGGTCAAGGTAGTTATTGCTGAGATCTTCAACAAGAACCTCAATACCATACTTCTCCATCACCTCCTGTTTGTACTTCTCGGGATCTTCAAGCAATCCATAATCAAAAAAAGGGGTCACAAATTTGACTGCAAGAACCCGAACGCCCAAGGATGCGACCAGTTTGGCGGCAAGCATGGAATCCAATCCACCTGAATAGAGAGCGAGTGCTGTTATCTTCTTCATGCTGCATCCCTACCATTTTCCAAAAGTTTTTCAGCCCATGCCCTGGTTTGATCCGTAACGGATTCACCCGCCAGCATCCTGCTTATTTCTGATATGCGCTGTTCTTTTTCAGCAAGCAGATGAATCCCCGACTGGGTCCTTCCACCTGCAACCCCTTTTTCAACCAGGAAATGGCTGTTGCCGCGGGCTGCAATCTGGGGCAGATGGGTTATGCAAAACACCTGATGATGTCCTGAAAGTTCCTGAATTTTTCGGGCAACTGCTTCTGCCGCCTCGCCACCGATCCCTGCATCAACTTCATCAAAAATCACGGTCTCCACCATATCTTTTCTGGCAAGCAGACATTTAAAGGCAAGCATAAGGCGGGACAGCTCTCCACCTGAGGCCACTTTCACAAGAGGACGTGGTGGCTCACCGGGATTGGCGGAAAAAAAGAATTCCACCCTGTCCCATCCGCCTTGTCGCAGCTCAGCTGCAGTTTTGTCATGTTCCAGGAAATGCACTTCAAGACCGGATTGATTAAAAGCCAGGGAAGAGAGTTCCCTGGCCATTGCTTTTTCAAGAGTCGCTGCAGTCTTTTTTCTCTTTTTACTCAGCTTAGCCGCCATCCCACAAAGCTCTTTCTCAAGATTTGCAACCTCTTCTTCACACTCAACAACTGCCCTGTCAAGATTTTCTATCTGCTGCAGATCCCGTTCTGCCTCAGCTGCAAACTCAAGCACAGCCTCAAGGCTGTTCCCATACTTCCTCTTCAGCCCCTGTAATTCGTTTAAGCGCTCACTGACCAGATCAAGGCGATGAGGATCACTGTGCAAGGAGTCCCGGTATCCACGAAGCTTCACCACCAGATCTTCTGCCAGGTAGCTGAATTCCGACAGTTCCGCAGCAAGATCTTCGGCGGTACTGTCCATTTCAGCTACCAGATTCATATCCATACGAATCTGGATCAGGCCATCAAGTAGAGAATATTCCATGAGCTTGTGGGATTTATGGCTGATTTTAATGAGTGCGTCGGCACTTTTAAGACGCTTTTTTTCTTCAACAAGCGCTTCATCCTCACCGGGAACAGGTTCAAGATCATTGATTTCCTGCACCTGGTACTTCAAAAAATCTCTGCGTTGTTCCTTTTCCTGCTCCTGTTTCTGCAGACTGTAAAGAAGCTCCTTTTTTTCCTGCCACGTAACAAAAAGCTGGTCAAAACGTTTCCTGTCAGACCAGGTTTCTCCCATGGTATCAAGGAAGTCCAGATGAAACCAGGGCTGCAATAACTGCTGATGATCATGCTGACTGGCGACATTGAGAAGATTTACAGCAAGTTCCGAGGCCATCCTGGCTGTGGCAGGAGAGCCGTTAATATACATCCGGCTCCTTCCCTTACTGGTCACGACCCGTTTCATAACAAGGGTTTCCTCTACTTCCAGCCCCTGGTTCCGAAACAGTTCCTGAAGCTGCCTGTTCTCCGATGAAACCTCAAACAAGGCCTCAACAGTACACTGCTCAGCACCACTGCGAATCCAGTCGGCAGAAGCTCGTCCACCTGTAAGAAGATGAATCGCCCTGAGCATGATGGATTTTCCTGCACCGGTTTCACCGGTCATCACCACCAGTCCACTGGCACCATTCTCACAGAGATCAAGATGCAGACTCTCTATCAGTGCCAGATTATTAATTTTTAATTCACAGAGCATAGTTACCGTCATCCATTGTTGTTTCGCTCAATCTCTAAAGCTTTTTACTTAGCCATCTACAATTTCAGGTTCTTACGAGCTTGTCAAACTTGACGATGTCACCAAACAAGGGTACTTTATCAGAAAGACTGCTGGAGCTCTCTCCTGCCGTTTGGCCACATCACTCTTTCCTCCATCTCAGAGACAGATAAAAGATATGCCCACTCAAACAGTTCCTCTCACAGCCAGCCTGGAAGACTACATTGAAGCTATCTATCACATTATTTCCGTAAACCAGGTGGCAAGAAGTAAAGATATTGCCACCCGTCTCAGTGTAAGCAGAGCATCAGTAACCGAGGCACTGCGTACCTTATCCAAAAAAGAACTGATCCACTACGCCCCTTACGAACCAATTACCCTGACACAACTTGGTAAACAGACAGCAGAAGATGTGATCTTTCGCCATGACGCCCTGAAACGATTTTTCATTGAAGTCCTGGCAATTGACACTAAAACAGCAGAAGAAAGTGCCTGCAGGGTGGAGCATGCAGCACCGCCAGAAGTTATCGCCAGAATGATATCTTTCATTGATTTCCTGCAGGCATGTCCCCGGGGAGGAGGCGATCTGCTCCAGGGGTTTGCCGATTACTACAAACACGGCAAAACGCGAAGCAACTGCGACGAGTGTATTTCTTCGTGTACTGTTCAGGGTGACAGGGACTAACCGGTTACTCCACAGCGTCCATCAGCCTCGAATAAGCGTGATAACCTCACCATCTTCAGGGAAACGCCCAATGGCCTTTTTGGAAAATATATTTTTCCCATCAACCACAACCTCATAGACACCGCCATCGGATGCTATGAGCTCAACTTCGGCACCAAATTCTTTTTCAAGCTCCTCTTCCAGACTGGAAGCACGGGGTTTGTAGTTTCATTTTGCACAATATTCTATGGATACTTTCACAGCAGATCTCTCCGGTTACATTTTTATCAACACAGAAGTAACTGCTACAATTCTACCACACTCTCAAGGGAAAAAAACCATTTTTAGCAGATGGCCTGGAGCAAAACGTGCTTTTTCCACTCAGTCTGGTATAATATTTGATTTCGGTCTTTACCAAGGCAACGGAAAGATTTTTTCTGTTTATCACATGTAATGGATCTTCAAACGATTTTGCTTTGAGGATTCTTTCAGCAGGCACCCCCTTTGCAAAAAAATGACACAGGCAGCTCCAGCACACAACACCCTCCTCCCGACCCTTGACAACCTCAACAGGCTGGAAGAGAAACGACTATCATGGGCGGCAACTCGTTCAACGGCTGCCAAGCGCCGAAAAAAAGAGTCTCGCCTTGGTTATCGCCAGGCCTTCAGTCTCGATGCTGACCGCATCATACACTCCCGAGCCTACACCAGATACATTGACAAGACCCAGGTGTTTTGCCTGGTTTCAAACGACCATATCACCCACCGGGTACTTCACGTACAACTTGTTTCTCGGATTGCCCGAACCATAGGACGCTTTCTGGGACTCAACGAGGACCTCATAGAAGCCATTGCACTTGGCCACGACATCGGCCATGCACCATTTGGCCATGACGGTGAAAGTTTTCTGGCAGACCTCTGCATAAAACATGACCTGCCTCCATTTCAGCACAATATTCAGTCCGTACGCTTTCTTGATCACCTTGAACGAAAGGGACGTGGCTGGAATCTGTCACTACAGACTCTGGATGGTATCCTCTGTCACGACGGGGAGATTCATGCCAACCGAATTGCCCCCTGCCCTGCCAGGGATTTCGATGGTTTTGACGCTGAACTGGAAAAGAAAAAAAAGAACCCAAAATACAAACTTGCCCCCATGACTCTGGAGGGCTGTGTCGTCCGTATGGCTGACACAGTCGCTTACATTGGGCGAGATATTGAAGATGCCATTCTACTTTCCCTCATAAAACGTGACGATATACCCGCCACATGCAGATCGCATCTTGGCAGCACCAATGGAGAAATCGTGTACACTCTGGTCACGGATCTTATCAGCAACAGTCGTGTCCCGCAAAGCAGTAACGAAGGAACAGGCCACATAGGGTTTTCCCGGAAGGTGGCGGATTATCTTCAGGAGTTAAAAACCTTTAATTACAAAAACATTTATCTTCACCCCAAAACAAAAAGCAATCTTCCTCTTGTCAGGAACTGTTACGAGACCCTTTTTGAACACTACCTGTCACAACTGTTAAAAGGAGAAGCAACAAAACCCGTCGACCTGATGACAGACATGGATGCAGGCTATCTTGCATCCCATGCCCCCGCAGCAATGGTCTGCGATTATATCGCCGGGATGACAGATGATTTCTTCCTGAAACAGGCTGCAAGTGTCGGCTGCAAAATACCGGAAAAACAATGAAAACCCACCTCCGTAAATTCATGCCATGGGAAAACACCGGCATGATGATTATTGCCACTGTTATTGGCCTTCTGGCAGGTGTGTGCAACATTATTTTCCGAACCGTTGTACACTGGGTTGACACCATTTTTATGGAAGGCGGAAAAGGATTGCTTGGCATTGAACAGGGCGGCTGGCATCTGCTGCTGCTCCCTCTCATCCCCATCAGCGGCATGATTCTTCTCATCCCTCTGTCACTGCTTTTTCCCGGAGAAGTAAACGGTTACGGGTTTACGAAATTTTTACGTAAAGTAAACCTTGAAGGCGGCTACATCAAAGCAAGAACCATTGCCCTTAAAATCATCACCACTGCACTCACCATCGGCACAGGGAATTCGGCGGGAGTTGAGGGGCCCATTGCCGCCATTGGCGGGGCAGCAGGATCACAGGTGGGCAAGTTTTTCAGGGTTTCCGGCAGCAGGATGAAAGTCTATATTGCCGCAGGAGCTGCAGGTGGTATTGCCGGAATGTTCAATGCCCCCATTGCTGGTATTTTCTTTGCCTCGGAAATAGTCCTTCTCGGAACCTTTGAGATATCTTCCTTTGCAGCACTGGTCATCGCATCTGCAATCTCTACCGTTGTCACCCGTGCCTATTACGGTGAGACTCCGGCCTTCCCCATTCCCGATTATTTTATGGTCAACCCCTTTGTTGAAATCCCGCTTTACAGCCTCATGGCACTTATCATCGGGTTGATTGCAGTATTTTATATTCGCATTTTTTACTGGATTCGTGACAAGTACGAGACACTCCCTATCCACCCACAGCTGAAACCCATTACCGGTGCCTTTCTCATAGGTTGTATTGCCATGGCCTACCCTCAAATCATGGGTGATGGATACGGATTTATCGAAACTGTACTGAATGGTGAAGGCGCCATTTCCATCCTCTTTGCTCTCATTTTCCTCAAAATCATCGCGACTTCCATTACCCTTGGTTCAGGAGGTGCCGGCGGCGTCTTTGCCCCAGCACTGTTTATCGGGGCCATGATCGGTGGTTGTTTTGGCCATGTTGCCAATCTGGTTTTCCCATCATTTACAGCAGACCCGGGTGCATATGCAACTGTTGGTATCGGAGCATTTCTTGCCGCATCAACCCACGCACCGATGACAGCGATCTTCCTTCTCTTTGAAATGACAGGTAATTACCTTATTATTATCCCCATCATGCTCACTTCTATCATCGGGGTTATGGTTGCCAAAAAATTCAATCACGATTCCATTGATACCGTTGACTTCACAAGAGAAGGTATTGATATCCACGAAGGACGAGAAGCGGCAATCATGAAGTCCATTCGGGTGGGTAAGGCCATCACGGAAGATGTTGATTTCATCTCGGAACGGGCAAACATCAATCATCTTCTTGAAATATTCAGAATGGCAAAAGACAGTTTTTACTTTCCTGTGGTTGACGATTCAGGCAGAATGACTGGCATCATCTCCATGCAGGACGTAAAAAACATCCTGCACCGGGCAGAAGAAGAACGGGTCTGCTACCTGGTGGGTGGTATCTGTTCTCGGGATGTAATCATGCTAACGCCAGACGATTCACTATACACTGCCATGGAACTCTTTGATGTAAAAGGGATTGAAGAAATCCCGGTGGTTGAGGACCTTGAAAATAAATGGGTGGTGGGGATGTTGAAGCGCCGCGATGTAATCGCTGCCTATAACCATGAAGTTTTGAAAAAAGGAATCAGCGAGAAGGCAGAAACGATCCGGATCACCTGTGGAGGGTAAACAGGAATCTTCACTGGCTGGATTGACAAGGGTCGGGGATTGGATTATTTTTAAACGCAGTTTTATTGGAGATACAGTCTCCGTCATCTGTAAAAAGTGCACCCATAGCTCAGCTGGATAGAGCACCAGGCTTCGAACCTGGGAGTCGCAGGTTCGAATCCTGCTGGGTGTACCACACAGACGACATCAATGTCTCCCCACTTTGGGAAGCAACGTAACGGCCGTCCGCACTGTCTTTTTCAGGACCTCCATCCCGGCAAACAATTCACACTCCGCAAGGCTGTTTAAGGAAGAGAGCGCAGGCTGTAAAAACTGCTCAAAAAACACCTTATGACGCTGCTGGCTGAGAAAGGAAAATGCTCCCACAATCTGCAGATTTCTCTGCATGGCAAGGAGAAGGTACTCCTCAACAAATGCTTTTCGATTCACTGAAATAAGCGTTTCTATTCGATCCAGATAGATATCCAGCAATTCTTCCTGAAAGTCAAAAGGCAAAGCAGCATACGGGTCAATGAGCAGAGACGCAAGGTCATAGGCAAGGGGGCCCATACGGCCACCTTGACAATCAATGAAACAGGGTCTGTCCTCATGCATCATTATATTACGCGACTGAAAATCCCGGTGCAGAAAATAACCCGCTGAAATTAATGCTGCCTGTTTGGCTATCTGCCCAAATTCTTCGCGCAAACCAACGGGTTCCTCCCTGCCAAGATACTCTTTCCAGAAAGCACGGAGGAAGTAATCAGACTCCCTCTCAAGCATAACTGTTTTATCATAACAGGGACTGTCCCAACACCAATCCGGATCAAATCCATCCGCGCCACAGACCTGCATTTCAGCAAGAGCCACAACAGTCGCGCCATAAAATGGCCTGACACCTTCCAACCAGCGTCCTGTTTCTTTTGCTACCTGAACACGATCATGGAGTTTTTCATCCCCAAGGTCCTCAAAAAGCAAGACACCATGCTCTTCATTCCAACCATACTGCTCCGGCACCGGCACACCCTTTTTCAGAAGATGCAACCCTATAAAGCGGGATGCCCTGGCTTCAGCCAGATCTTGTGCGGTATCTGAGGGAGGAGCGACTGCAAGACAAAGCCTCCTGTCATCTTCCATGACTCTCCAGGATTTCCTGCTGGAGCCATCACCGGCAAGCGTTGCGATTGTCAGATTTTTATTGCTTCGCTGATTCGTTATTCCATTATTCAGCAGGAGAGTGCTAATGACAGAAATAATTTTATTTTCATTTTCACCATTCATGCATACAATGTATTCTCACTATCCAGATAACTGCAAGGAAAAAAGGAATACCACCAATGACCCAACCGGTTCCAGACACTTTCCGCGAATCACTCATTACAGCCAGTGAGTTCACCATAACGTATGAACTGGTTCCCGGCCGTGGTTCCGGCGGCAAGAGACTTGAAAAAATCCTGCAACTTGCAGAAGATGCCAGAAGTGACGGCAGAATCAAGGCTTTTTCCATCACCGACAACCCCGGTGGCCATCCTGCCCTTTCCCCTTTATCACTCGGCCTTGATATTCAGGCTATGGGCATTTCTCCCCTGCTCCACTTCTCACTGAAAGACAAGAATCGCAACATGGCGGAAAGCCAGCTGTTTGAGTGCCACCGCCATCAACTCCTCAACCTTCTTGTCCTTGGTGGAGACTTTCCCCGATACGGGTTCCAGGGCCAGGCCATGCCTGTTTTCGACCTCGACTCCCCCCAGCTACTCAGTCTTATTGAGAGACTACGTCATAATTTTACTGTCAAAAAAGGTGCCCCAGGCCAGGCTATGGACCTCCCCAAGATGGACTTTTTTGCAGGTTGTGTGGTCTCCCCGTTTAAAACCCTGGAGTCGGAACAAGTCTGGCAATATGTGAAACTCCTCACTAAAATTCAATGCGGCGCCCAGTTTGTTATCAGCCAACTTGGTTACGATATCAAGAAGTACCGTGAACTCATCACATTCCTGCACGGGCATCAAATCAACATTCCGGTAATGGCAAACATATTCGTGCCCAGTCTCAGTGTTGCCCGTATAATGAACCAGGGCCGCGTTCCCGGTGTCATCTTTCCAGACAAGCTGCTGCAGGAAATGGAAACTGAGGCCGGCTCAGAGGACAAGGGAGAAGAGGCACGCCTGCAACGTGGAGCAGCCATGATAGCAGCTCTTCGGGAGATGGGATACTCGGGAATACACCTCGGCGGTAACAACCTGAACTTTGAATCCATCTCATACCTGCTGAATACTGCAGAAAAAATGAATGGCAAAGAGTACCTGGAGCAAATTCACTTTCCTGAGCCAGTTACCTGGTATCTTTTGGATACATCTGGAAAAGCTGAAAAAAAACGCCACATGCCCTTGCTGTACAAGGTGAACCATTTTATTCACAACCAGGTTTTCAGTCCCGACGGTTCACTTTTCAACATTGCCATGAAAATCAGTACGTGCTCCCTGAACAACAGGTACCTGACCCGTTTTTATACCTTCATCGAGCATATCAGTAAAAAAATCCTCTTTCACTGCAGGATGTGTGGTGACTGTACCCTCGCCTCCTCATCTTACCTCTGTCCACAATCCGGTTGCCCAAAAAAAATGGTGAACGGCCCCTGTGGCGGCTCCAATAAGGGTTTTTGTGAGGTATACCCCAACGAACGTCGCTGTTTCTGGGTTCGCAGTTATCACAGAGGGCCAAAACCTGACAGCAGAAATATCAGCAGCACTGACCCTATCCCCCCGAAAGACTGGTCCCTCGACAGAACCTCCTCCTGGCTCAACTATTTTTCCGGAAAGGACCACTGTAAGCTGCCCGCCCGCAAAGACCTCAAACAGCGAAGAAAAGTCTAACCCGACAAGTCGGAAAACGTTTTAGAGTTGCTGAATAAGTGACAAGCTCGTAAAAACCTGAAGTTGTAGATGGCTAAGTAAAAAAGCTCTCCGGGTTTCTCGAAGTCTCGTACATCTCCTACCTGTTTTTTTTATGACAGTTTGCACGAAAAGACACTAAAAACAATTCAAGCGCCCGACTCCCAGCGCTGCAAGCTGGCCCTTTCCTTGCCTTTCCCTGCGGTTCTGCTACAATAGCGGATTATGCATACCCTTAAAGTCCAGCTGGGGCTCACCCTCTCCATTCTCCTTTTCATCAGCATGTTTCTCTTCGGATTTGTCATGCTTATTTTATGGCAGCGAAACGGTATTCAGCAGGAAAAACAGATAAGCGAAAAGCTCCTTCATATCGCTGCAGTCTCTTTCAACTCAAGAGAGCTGTCTTCTCCTTCTTCCACAGACATGACAAAACTCAACAATTACCTCAAAGAAAGTGACATCCTCTGTCTCCAGTGGAAAAAGAGCTCGGATCTCCCTCCGGTCTCCCACGGTATATGCCCACAGACCCTGCCTCTTACAGCTCTGCTGGAGGATGCCATTGACCACAGCCGGACAAACACTGCTTACTCAGGTGCATCCTGGAACGGTTTTTTTCTCTCTAAACAGTTTCTCCTCATGGCTATTCCAGTACAGGTATCCGGTAATATACAGGGTGCCATGGGACTCATCCGCTCCCTCTCAGCTGTCTCAGACTCCATTCGTAAGGCCCAGAAAATATTTTTTGCCTATCTCGCTGTAAATGTACTTATTTTCACGGCCATTGGTTTTACCAGACTGGTACACCTGGTAATAAAACCCATCGAACGACTGTCGCGTCTCGCCGATTCACGCAGAGACCTTGATAATGCAAATTTTCTCTCCAGTGATGGACTCGGAGAATTCACCCAGCTTTCACTCAGCCTGAATCGCCTGGTGACCCGAATTGACGGAGATAAGCGGGAACTCAAACGCACAGTTGAGTCCTTGAAAAAAGCAAATGAAGAGCTTCAGAAAAACCGCGACGAAATGATTCGTGCCGAAAAACTCGCGTCCATAGGTCGACTCTCAGCCGGCCTGGCCCATGAAATCGGGAACCCCCTCGGGATTATCCAGGGGTACATTGATCTGCTCACGGACAGCTCTCTCAACGATAAAGACCGAGAGGCATTCAGCAAAAGAGCCATTCAGGAACTTAACCGTATCAATGCACTCATCAGAAGCCTCCTGGATCTATCCAGATCTCCCAGCGCCTCTTCAGTGGATAATGTTGATTTACACAGTCTCCTCAACAAACTCATTGAGAATGTCCGGGTACGAAAAACAGCACTCCCAATCCACTATGTGACAAACTTTCATGCAGCTCTCAGTGAAGTAATTACTGACAGTGACGGCCTGCAACAGGTCTTCCTGAACTGTATATTAAACTCCATTGACGCCATTGAAGAAACAGAAGGCGATGAAAACGGGCTTATCGTCCTGACCACAGAAAACCAGATTTCAGAAAACAATGTCAACTACATTCTGATTACCATTACAGACAACGGTGCTGGTATTCTACCAGAACACAGTGACGCAATTTTTGATCCCTTTTTCACAACCAAAGAGGCTGGTAAGGGAACCGGACTCGGATTGGCAGTGGCCCACAACATGATAAAAAAATCCGGTGGATCCATAACCGTAAATACCCATGAAAATCGGGGAACATCTGTAACAATTACCCTCCCTCTCTCCAACGACAAAAGAGCTAACTTTTCCAGGGAACAGACAGTATGACCGAACAAAAACGTCTTCTTATTATTGATGACGAAGAAAATATGCGCCACATGCTCTCCGTGGTCACGTCCAAGGCAGGGTATCAGGTAACCATGGCTGAAAATGGCGAACAGGCGCTGGCAATTCAGAAAAAAGCTCCCTTTCCTTTTATTCTCTGTGACCTTAAAATGCCGAAAATGGATGGGCTGCAGTTTCTGAAAGCGCTTCCTGAAGACACCGTAAAACCCATTGTGATCATGATGTCTGCCTACGCCACCATTGACGATGCCGTAGAAGCCATGAAAAACGGGGCCTATGATTTTATCACCAAACCTTTCAAAACAGCAGAAATTCTTCTTGTGCTTGAAAAGGCCTGTAACCACCAGGAACTCCAGAAAGAGAACCTGCGGTTAAAGGCCAGAGTAAGAGAACTGCAGGGGAGTGGGAAATTCGAACATATTATCGCTCACTCCGAAAACATGAGAACTCTCCTGCATCTCACCGAAAAGGTGGCACGCTATGACACAACGGTTCTGATAACAGGAGAATCCGGCACCGGAAAAGAGCTTATCGCAAAGGGTATTCATCGGAAATCTCAAAGAAATAACCGACCGTTCATCGCAGTACACTGTGGCTCCATCCCTGCAAATCTCTTAGAGAGCGAATTTTTCGGCTACGTAAAAGGGGCATTTACCGGAGCTGATACTGATCGCAAGGGGCTTTTTGAAGAAGCTGAGTCGGGAACCCTGTTCCTTGATGAAATTGGAGAACTCCCGCTGGGCCTGCAGGTAAAATTATTACGGGTTCTTCAAGAACAGGAGATACGGCCAGTGGGCAGTGTTAAAACCAAAAGTACCAATGTCAGAGTTATCACTGCAACAGCAAAAGATATGGAAAGAGAAGTGGAGGAGGGAAGGTTTCGTGAAGATCTTTTCTATCGTCTCAATGTCCTCACCCTGCACCTGCCTCCTCTCCGTGAACGAAAAGAGGATATTCCACATCTTTGCACTCACTTTCTCACCATGCTCAACAAGAAAATGAACCTCTCCATAGAAAGTGTTTCTCAGGAGGCCATGGGAGTTCTGCTTTCCCGGGACTGGAGGGGAAATATAAGGGAGCTGAAAAACTGTCTTGAACGGGCAGCTATTGTAGCCGAAGACAAAAAGATACTCCCGGCGGATCTCAGCGGACTCCAATCCGGAACCAGCTGCAATACTGACATAAATGAGATGCTTGGAACGTTTTCACTGAAACAGGCAAAAAAAATCGTTGAGAAAAAGTTAATCAGCAGGGCTCTGAAAACAAGTAAGGGCAATAAAAGCATGGCAGCTCGACTCCTTGAAATCAGTTACCCCTCTCTCCTTGCAAAAATCAAAGAGTACATGTAACGCCCTCATGAAAATATCCCTTCACCTGCGAGCCCTTTTTTTTGTTTACAAACTTCTCTGGAAATGTGTCACTCCACTGTTACTCAGATCGCCACGCCTGCAGGAGGGGGCCGAGGAACGTACCCTGGCAAAGGTCGCTTTTTCCAAGGTTGATCTCTGGATACATGCCGCATCAGTTGGGGAGGCATATATAGCCTTACAGCTCGTACAGAACTTTGATGAAAACCGAACCTTTGACATCCTCATTACTTGTAATACCGCACAGGGAAAAGAGATATTAGAGAAAAATATAGACCAATCCCCTCACACTATCTGCGTGGCATATATGGTCTTTGACAACCCTTCTCTGGTAAAGAGAGCTGTGGAAATTGCCGACCCGCAACTCCTGGTTCTTATTGAACTTGAGATCTGGCCTGCAGTAATGCTTGAAATGAAAAAACAGCATAAAAAAGTTATTATTGTGAATGGCAGGATGACAGAAAGAAGTTTCAAAGGATATAAAAAAGCCCGGTTTCTCTGGAAAGCCATACAGCCGGACCTGATTCTTGCAAGCACGGAAGAGTATAAACGTCGCCTGCAGATAATTTTTGGGCAGGAGCAAACCATTTACGTCCCCAACATTAAATTTGATCAGATAAAAAACTGCAGTGTCACAACAGACCAGAAAAATGACAGGAAATCGCTGATTCTGGCTTCCATCAGGAAAGAAGAGGAAGAGGATGTACTCTGGTTAATAAATGAAACCCTGGCAGTTTTCCCCGCACTTCAGATCGACCTCTTTCCACGCCACCTCCACAGGGTAAACCACTGGGAAACCTTTCTCAGCAAGGCTGGGGTCAGTAATTGTGTCAAGACTGACTGCTTCCCCGGACAATCTCCTTCTGTGATTATCTGGGATGTTTTCGGCGAATTGACCAATGGCTACCAAAGAGCTGATGCTGCTTTTATCGGTGGCAGTCTTGCCCCCCTTGGAGGACAGAATTTTGTAGAAGCATTTATGAACGGACTGCTGCCGGTTACAGGCCCTTCGGTCTACAACTTTTACTGGGCAGGAGATGAGGTGTTTCGGGAGGGGCTGGTAAAAAAGGACGTAACAGGGAAGAAGTATTGCAATTACTTGTCACCACTATTAAAAACCCTCCAGACAAGGCTGCTATTCAGCAAAAAGCTGACAAATATATTCACTTAAAGCAAGGCGGCAGTAGAAAAACCTGCCAACATATTGTAGGTTTGCTGGCAAAGAACAGTCCTCAGCACAACAAACACTTACATGCAGTCCACAAATAGATATGAAAGTCATCGCAATAATACCCTCACGTGTTGAATCCAAGCGGTTTCCCGGAAAGGCCCTTGCAGATATCCAGGGAAAAACCATGATTCAGCGGGTTTACGAACAGGCACAAAAGAGCACTCTTATAGATGAAGTATACGTCGCCACAGACAGTGATGCCATCCGGGAGGCCATAGAGAGAATTACTGGCAAAGTAATCATGACTTCCGGCAAATGCAGTTCCGGTACTGACAGGATTGCCGAAGCAGCAAGGGCCCTGGCAATTGAAAAGGATGACATTCTGGTGAATATTCAAGGTGACCAGCCATTTCTGCGCCCTGAATGCCTCAACGACCTGGTGCGAAATTTTTTAAAGGCTCCGGGACTCTCAATGGGCACTCTGGCCTACGTCATTAAAAATGATGAAGAAATAGATAACCCCAATAACGTAAAAGTTATCTTTGACAATAACAGCTTTGCAATCTATTTCTCACGGGCCAGGATACCCTTTAACAGAGATATGGCACCAGATGTCCTCTACCATAAGCATATCGGTATCTATGTGTACTCCAACTCCTTTCTTCAGGAGTTCACAAAACTCCCTTTTTCATCCCTGGAAAATATCGAAAAACTAGAACAGCTACGGGTGATTGAATGTGGCCACAAGATCCAGGTCACAGTAACGGAATACGATTCGCCAAGCATTGATGACCCTGCTGACATTATAGATATTACTCCATCATGAATTCCGTGCAGACACCTCGTGAATTTTACTGTTCACCATATTGATCCGTCATTGTAAAAACCATATGACTTTTCAGCACTCATTAACTATGATGTGCAGACAACGAAAAGACTACAATCCCTGTTTATCAGATCCATTACACAGCCACTCGAATTCCCTGGTTATATGTCAAACAAAATAGTTCTCAAACGCCTCTATAATCTTATTCTGCCATACAGATACAAATTTCTGTTTGCCATGATTGCAGCCGTTGTTGTTGCAGGTCTGAGCGCAACACAAGCCTGGATGGTCAAACCCCTGCTGGATAAGATTTTCTTTGAAAAGAATTCCTATTACCTCACCCTTCTCCCCTTTGCACTCATAGCTCTCTTTGCTGTCAAAGGCTTTTTCTATGGCCTGAATTCCTATCTCCTGGAAAAGATAGGGCAGACTGTTATTCGTGATATGCGAACCAGGGTCTTTGATCATATCCACCAGCAATCTCTGTCTTTTTTTCACAAGACACCAACTGGAGAGCTTATTTCAAGAGTTATTTCGGATATCAACTACATGCAGGGTGCAATCTCTTCAGTGGTCGTGGGCTTACTGCGTGATCTGTTGCAGGGTATTTTTCTCCTTATTGTCATCTTCAGCATGAACTGGCGCTTGGCCCTGCTTTCCCTTGTCTTCATCCCAGCAGCAGCTGTACCCATTATCTACTTTGGCAAAGCTTTTCGCCGGGTCAGTACCAGAATGCAGGAAGAAACGGCAGAGGTCTCAAATATCATGCACGAATCCATCACAGGCGCCCCTGTTGTAAAAGCGTTTACCATGGAACAATTTGAATCACAACGCTTCTCCAGCAAGGTGCAACAGCTCTTCAATACCATGATGGAAAAAGCAAGGTACCGCTGTGTCCAGCACCCACTGATGGAGGTTATTGGCGGTATTGGAATGGCCCTGATCATCTGGTTTGGTGGCAGGGAAGTTATTGCCGGAAACTCCACACCGGGAACTTTTTTTGCCTTTTTAGCCTCAGTTCTGATGATTTACGAGCCGATAAAAGGAGTCAGTAAGATTAACGCCACTATCCAGCAGGGGCTCGCAGCAGCGGTCAGGGTTTTTAGCCTGCTCGACCAGGAACCATCCATCCTCACAAAAGAAGATGCCCTGGAACTTCCTCCTTTTCAGCGGGAAATCGTGTTGAAAGACCTGGAATTCAGTTATGACAGCAATGCTCATGTGTTAAAAAACATCAACTTAACCGTACCCGCAGGAGAAATCCTGGCCATTGTGGGCCCCAGTGGATCGGGTAAATCAACACTGACCAGTCTCATTCCACGTTTTTTTGATATTGAAAAGGGGTCACTTCTCATTGATGATCTGGATATTCGCGACGTTACCCTCGAGTCCCTACGTAAACAGATCGCCATTGTAACCCAACAAACCATTCTGTTCAATGATACCATCTCCAACAACATTGCCTACGGATCTCCTGAATGTTCAGAAGAAGAATTGCGAAGTGCCGCAGATGCTGCACATGCACTCGGCTTCATTGAAGAACTTCCTGATGGTTTCGAGACCATCATCGGTGAGTCTGGTGTTAAATTATCAGGTGGTGAAAGACAGCGACTCTCCATCGCCCGTGCCATTTTAAAAAATGCCCCCATTCTTGTGCTTGATGAGGCGACCTCATCGCTTGACACCGAGTCTGAACGTGAAGTTCAAAAAGCACTTGAGAACCTGATGAAAGATCGTACAACTCTGGTGATTGCGCACCGCCTCTCGACCATAAAAAATGCTGACAGGATTATCGTCATCAAGGATGGAATGATTGTGGAAGAAGGAACCCATGATGATCTGCTGCAACGTAATGGGGAATATGAGACGCTGTACAATATGCAGTTTCAGGATTAACCGTTAAAAACCACTTAACTCTCTTTTTACCATAGAGCTGTTCAAACACATGAGTATATTCCGCCAGAAAGTATCAGAGATAGCATCACCTCTTCTCATCGTCTTTGCCTTTGCGCTTCCCCTTTCAACATCAGCTGGCTCAATATTAGCTATTCTCCTGATCCTTTGCTGGTTTATAACCGGTGGCCTGAAAGAAAAAATCACAGAGATCCTTCACAATCCGGTAACCATCGCAGTTCTTGTTTATGTCCTGCTGCATATAATTGGTCTGCTCTGGACAGATGACCTGAAATGGGGCCTGGAAATTTTAAGAAAGCAATGGAAGCTTCTCCTCTTCCCAATTTTTCTCAGCATTGCCAGAAAAGAACACTCAAACTATTATATGGCCGCATTCACAGCAGCAATATTTCTCAAGGCCAGCAAGGCATATCTGGTATGGCTCGGTTTTATTACCCTCCCGCCATCTTCGATTTTCACCACTGTCGGAACCAGCCATGTCTCCTATAATCCAATGCTGGCACTTGTCTGCTACATCATTCTTCAAAGTCTTCTGTTCAATACCGGCAGCAAGGCTGCTCACAAATGGCTTCTGGCAACGCTACTTCTCTTTTTCTCTTTTAATATGTTCATAACAGCTGGCCGCACCGGACAGATCACCTTCTTTATCCTTCTCGGGGTTGCGCTGTTCCAGTACTTCTATAACGTTTCAAAGACTAAACTTATCATCGGCCTCATTCTGTTGCCAGTTCTGGTGGTAGGGATATATCAGACTTCTCCCACATTCAAAAGCCGCGCTGACACTGCACTGGCAGAGATGAAAAATCACAAATTATGTGAAATCACCTCAGTGGGGCTCAGAGTCTGGTTTACCAAAAACACCCTGCTTATGATAAAGGATAATCTGTTCACAGGGGTTGGAACAGGTGATTACCCAACTGAATATTCTAAAATCAATAAAAGAGAGTCACCGAATCTTCCTGACACGGTGAATCCCCATAATCAGTACCTGCTCAGTACATCCCTCTTTGGTCTACTTGGATTTTCCAGCCTCATCTCAATATTTATCAGCCAACTGATAATGGCCCTTACAACAAGAGACAGCATGACTCCCATGCGACAAGCATTCCCTGTCTTCTTCCTGGCTATAATGCTCGGAGAATCCTATCTGCTGTCCCATGGAACGGGTATGCTTTTCTCCCTGTTCAGTGCCTTCTTATACAGAAAGTTTCCGGAACAGAGCTGAGAGCAAAGGATCATGGCTGAGCAATTAACCACTCGAAATACGTTTTTCCGTCGACTGGAATTTTATACTGCCTGGTATGGTGAGGAGTTGCAGTGTATATTTGACGACCCTGACTCATATCTCCACCCTGACAGGGCGGAAATATTACAAAGTAACTTTAAGTCCACCATCGGAATAATCAGTACCAGCAACGGAAAAATCGTTATAAAACGCCATAATTTCAAATCACGCTGGCAACAATTCAAGCGGTTGTTTCGGAAAACGAAATCAAGAAACAGCTGGAACTACTCAAGAATACTCAAAACAAACAATATACATGTCCCCAATCCCATTGCCTGTCTTGAAAAATGTTACGGTCCCTTTACGGGAATGTCATACTTTTTATATGAATATGTTGAAGGAATTCAGGGAGAGGAGTATTTCAGAAAAATTGCCGCGTCACCTGTGCGGATACGTTCTGCAATGGCTGAAATACTGCACATAATTGACAGGATCACAAACCTGAAGCTCATCCACGGTGATATTCGCCTGGCCAATTTTCTTTTCAGCGATGGCAAGATCCATCTTATTGATTTTGACGATATGCGCCCACGTAAATGGTACCACTCAAGTTCAAACAAAGACCGTGACATCAGAGGATTTCGAAAAGACCTCTGCTACAATACCAAAGGATCAATACGGGATCAGTTACTCGAGCAACTCGACACCTATTGTAGACAGAACAAGATCACCATAAGCGGACCGGACTACCTGAAATTAGTCAATTAGTGTCTCAAGTCAGTACACTGGGAGCAGTTACCAATATGTTTATCCAGTCCATCCTCGCACCACTTTTTTTTATTCCTCACGGTCTCCAGAAGTAAGGTATCATTTCTTGCCAGAGATTCTCTTGAGTGTGTGGGATGGTGCAGATGGAATGCCAGAGCATTAAACTTCACGTTCTGTCGTTGAACTCCTATCGCTAACAGCCGGGCTGCAAATTCAGTATCTTCATGTCCCCAGCCAACAAATTCTTCATTAAAACCATTCACCAGCACCGCATCCCTTTTCCAAAAAGCAAAATTACAGGTTTTAATACCACCCAGTTGTTTGTTTTGTACCGAAAACAGACGGGATAATATCGCAGAACGAATACAGTTCTTGCGATTGCCGATTTTATAGTCTAGCAGGCCAACCCTGGTATCTCCAGACCTTATGATATCATAGGTTTTTTCTTTACTGAGGATTACCCTGGAGCCCTGAACAAAAAAACCGTGTCGTGCATGACACATATGATCTTCCACAAAATGTGGCTCAAGGATGATATCACCATCGATCAAGATGCAATAGTCTGCTGAACTCCTGGCTATTGCCATATTTCGGCATCTTGCCGGACGAAAACCGATATCCTCCTGCCAGCAGTGATACACTGGCGTCTCGGTTCTCTCTGCCATGTTCCTCACCAGCTCAGCGGTATCAGGAGTTGAACCGTCATCAGCAACAATGACTTCTGTAGGGGCAACAGTCTGATGAAGAGCTGTCTTCAGAGACAATTGCAACACCTCAATATTATTATATGTTGTAATTATAAGAGCAATCTTCACAATACCTGTCCCACATATTGATTATTGGTATCTCCTGACCAGAAATCCTCCACAGATGTCAGGTTCTCCAGTCAGGTTCAAAGGATGCCACAAAACTGTCACGGCCGAGGCAAGACAAGGCAATGCCAACCCGACAAGTCGGAAACTTTCCAGAGTTGCTGGATAGGTGCCTTGGCGGTAATTCTAACCTTCCGATTTCAAAAAAGCTCTTACGATTTCGTGTTTTATCTTATTACTGTTTTATGGAGTAAGGCATTAAAGTAGCTGCAGTGCACTCTCATATACCTCATCCACAGAAATTGTTTCCATGCAGGTAAGTTCCCTGCAATATCTTTTTCGACAGACAAGACAGTCAAGGGACTCATTCCGCAAAACCTTGCCTGATTCATTATATGGACCAACCAGAACCGGATCAGTGGGACCAAACAGTGCCACAACCGGTATTCCGGCAAGTGATGCCATGTGCATGGGACCAGAATCCACTCCAATATACAAGGCTGACATCTGGATAAGTGCTGCGGACTGCGGCAGTGACAATCTACCTCCTGATACAAGAGGGACCGTCTTCATCTGTTTTTCGATTTCCTGCAAAACTGGAAGATCATCCCCGGAACCAGCCAGGACGACCCTTACACCGTCCTTACGTTGCAATGTGTCAGCTAAGAGTGCCCAGCGTTGCACAGGCCACGCCTTACTCTCCCAGCGCCCCACCGGATTACAATAAATAAGGTGTTTCTCTTCGCCCTGGAGGAACTCAATACTGATCCGCTTATCCTCCTCACCTGTCTCCAGGAAAAAATCTTCTTTCTGAACATCACAGCCTAAAAAGGATGCAAAAAGAAAATTCTTTTCCTGAGCGTGAATTTTTGTTGCAGGAACAGCAATCTTTCTATGCAGGAACAGGGTGTTAAGCTCTTTAGCATCGGAGAACCCAACTCGGACCCCACCAGGATTGCAAAGCATGAGAAGTCCGCTTCGAAAAGAGGCATGGAGATCAAGCACAAGATCGTAGGGCTGTTTTGAAAAGGTATTTCGGAGCTGAATGAGAGTCGATACCATTCCCTTTGCAGCCCGGCAATACACTCCCCTTGCTGCGCCGGGTTCACTGGTGGATGGTATATTGACGGGAAAAACCCTGTCAACCGCTGAATCACAACGGATAATTGAATCGAGACCCTCTCGAACTACCCAGTCTATGGTAACCCCGGGGTAACACCTTTTCAAGGCATGCACCAAGGGAAGAGTGTGTATAATATCACCCAGTGAGCTCTGTTTGATAATCAAGATTCTCTGATTATTCAGTAAAATTTCTTTCATTCTCATTCTGAAGTCACCCTCTGGATGACTAAACTTTATTGCAGTTATTTATTACGACAAAACTTCTATTGACAATTCCATAATTTACAATTCTAAATCAGGAGTTGAAAACGCCAGTAAGCATTACATGATTATAAATTGATAGTCAATTTCTTTGTATTGTAACTCTTATTTGGAAAGTTCAGAATTTGTTTTCCAAACCGATAACACAAAACCATCCGGTATCATGCAGCTAACAGAAAAGATCAAAAAGAAGGTTCTAGCCAGGAAATACAAAAAATCCAAGATGGTCTTTTACCTCAAGGGCATGCTTAATATACTGACACCAGACATCTACTACCGGAGAAAACGCCCCTCTCTATTAGACACACTTTCACATCACGACGAAACCTATATCCGTAAACGAGTCGCCTATTACAATAAAAAAAATTCGCCTTTTTCTCTTGGAACCGATACCCTCAAACTCAGTGATCTTTCTGCCCGAAAACAGTCTTCCTATTACTTTGATCTGCAGGAATACCTTCGCTACTTCAGCCCTGAACTTTCTTTTCATCGCGAATTCGGCGACGTAAAAAAGATACCTTCCCATCCCACTTTTGTCAAAAATCGTCCAATTTCCGAAGAAAACGAGAATGCCATACTCTTAAAGCTCAACAAAATCAGACACTTCAACTTTATCAATGATCAACTGAGTTTTAGAGAGAAGAGCAACAGACTGGTCTGGCGCGGCAAGGCAGGAAAACCACATCGAATAGAATTTATAAAAGAACATTTCCATAATCCCCTCTTTGACCTCGGTCAGTCCAATACACCGGAACCCGGAGGAGACCCGGCAAGACAAAAACCGTTCATGTCCATTGCAGAGCAATTGCGTTTTAAGTTTATCCTCTCCATAGAAGGAAATGATGTGGCAACCAACCTTAAATGGATAATGTCTTCCAACTCTCTCTGCTTTATGAGAAGGCCGCGCAATGAGACGTGGTACATGGAAGGAACCCTGCTGCCGGATATCCATTATGTTCTCTTAAAAGACGACTATTCAGATATTGAATCAAAGATGGATTATTATATCAGAAATGAGAATGCCGCCCTGGAAATTATCAGACAGGCCAACGACTACACGAAGCAGTTCCAGGAGAAACAAAGAGAAACGCTGATTGGGCTTCTGGTCATACAGCAATACTTTCAGCAAAGTGGTCAGGACACTCTGCCCTGATTAATTATTTCCTCGCAGGTTTACGCAAAGAGCCAGCGGCAAGTTTCACGATAATCTGATTGGACTTGTGGAGACGGCTGGCCATGGCACGGAACAGATGACTTGAGACATCAGGGTACTTGGCGATAATTTCGTCCAGCTTATCACCAGGATAGCGCTTAATAGCAGATCGTCCAAGGGACACAACTGATGCATTACGCGGTTCCCCGGAGAGTATTGCCATCTCGCCAAAGTATTCACCGGGTTCAGTGAGTTCCGCTATTTTTTTTCCATTTTTGACAATGGAGAGACCACCCCGCAAAAGTTTGAAGAAATCAACATCCCTGTTGCCTTCACGAATGATAACATCGCCATCTTCATATTTTTCAATATCCGGATTCACCAGATATGCAGGAAGGCTCTCCTCATGGGCAACAGTTCGACGCAGGGCCTCTTCCACACTGGTAACCCCTTGTCGTACCTTTTCCAGAGCGGCATCCCGCAGAGGAACCATTCCCTCCTGGACAGCGACCTTCCGCAGTTGATCTTCGGGGACTTCAGCACTGATGGCCTTTGAGACCTCATCCGTTACCTCCATGAGTTCAAAGAAACCAACCCGCCCCTTGTAGCCAAGACCATTACAATCCGGACAGCCAACAGGGCCATAAGTAACTACGTAATCCACCTCTTCTTCATTGAACCCCATGCTGAGCAGTTCCTGAGGATCACGCTGTTCCGGTCTTTTACACTTCTGACAGAGACGCCGTCCAAGTCGCTGTGACAGAACCATGGTTACAGAAGAGGCCAGCATAAAGGAGGGAATTCCAATATCTATCAGTCGTCCGATGGTTGCCGCACTGTCATTGGTGTGGAGGGTGGAAAAGACAAGGTGACCGGTCATGGCGGCTTTAATGGCAATTTCTGCAGTTTCAATATCTCGAATTTCACCAACCATGATGATATCGGGATCCTGACGCAGGAAGGCCTTCAGAGCTGCTGCAAAAGTCATCCCAACTTCGGCATGAACATTTACCTGATTAATACCTTTAAAGTTAAACTCCACCGGATCCTCAGCGGTGAGGATTTTAATATCTTCAGCATTCAATGAGTTCAGCGCATAATAAAGAGTAACAGTCTTACCAGACCCTGTGGGTCCTGTAACAAGAAGCAGGCCTTGAGGTCTTTTCAAACAGCGTTTCAAGGCATCAAAGGTGGACTGCTCAAAACCAAGTTTTGTAAGATTGACATTCAAGGACCCCTTATCAAGGATACGGAGAACGACAGATTCTCCAAACAGGGTCGGAAGGGTGGACACCCGAAAATCGACAGAACGGTTTCGCCCAAGTCGCATTTTAATACGTCCGTCCTGAGGAACCCTGCGCTCCGTAATATCGAGGTCAGAAAGAATTTTCAGGCGGGCAACCATGGCATTTTTGATGGAGAGCGGCAGGTTCATGGACTTAAAAAGCGAACCATCTTTACGATAACGCACCTGCATAGTCTTTTCATAGGGCTCAACATGGATATCAGACACACCATCCTGAACAGCCTTTATCAAAATACCATTCACCAGTTTTATAATAGGAGCATCAGTGGCTGCAAACTGATCACCTGTATCATCTTCTTCAATTGTTTCAATTTCAAACTCGTCAGCAGCGTCAGCAACAATGGAGCCAAAATCATCCACTTCCGTAACTGCCATGTCTTCTTCAAGCTCATCACCGGAAAAGGTGAAAAAGCTCTTGGCTTCCTCCTCATCTATTCCATAATATTTCTTATAGGCCTCAACAATATCCTCTTCCATTGAGACACAAACAGCAAGATCTTTACCGATCTCCTCCTGCAGCTTTTCAACTGCCTCAGTATCTGTGGGCTCTGCCATGGTAATCTGCAGAGTTTTTCCGGCAATACGAAGTGGAAAAGCCATATGCGTCTTGGCAAGATCATAGGACATTATTGCCACAGCATCTTTGGCAGGGGGTTCTTTGCTGATAACAACCGGAGTGAAGTTATGCTGACGACTGAGAAAGTTATAGATAGTGTCTTTATCGATAAAATCAAATCGACGGAGAATGGTGCCCAGACGGCCACCATTGATCTTTAATTCTTTTTTAGCACTCTCAAGCTGAGAGGGGGTAATATAACCGGCCTTACTTAAAAGTTCGCCAACCTTAATTTTGCCGGCACCAGACCTGTCTTTTACGGTTCCCCTAAAAGAACTTTTTTTCTTTATTACTTTTTGTTTTACAGCCATATCGTTAAATTCTATTTATAATTTGAGTGAATTATATTTTCAATATACTGCCTCAACACATCAACAGTCGTTTTAACAATACAACTTTTTATTTAAAAAAACAAACGGGTTAAGAAAAGTTCTCTTTTCTTAACCCGTCAGAAAACACTCCAGGATATACACCAGAAGTTACAGTACAGCTTAGCAACTGTATTCACATACAATTGATGGCGTCGTAAAAACTTGAAAGTGTAGATGGCCAAGCAAAAAACCTCACATCCAAGGCGCAAACATTTTCAATTGTTTCGGCGTACTAGAGCACGTCGCAATGATTAAAAATGGAAGCAACGAATGAGGTGATAATTTTTTACGACGCCATCACAATTAATCCTAGAATACACCCTTAACCTTTCCTGTTTCAACATCCACATCAACACGACGATATGCAGGATCAGAAGCGGTACCAGGCATAAGACTGATTGCACCGGCAACAGGTACAACAAAACCTGCCCCTTTATAGGTAAGGATGTCACGGATTGGAAGAGTCCAGCCAGTGGGGGTACCTTTAAGGGTAGGATTATGGGACAGTGAAAGATGAGTTTTAACCATACAGGTTCCCATCTCTTTCATATCAGGATCATCGGCCAGACGTTTCAGTTTTGCCTGAGCCTCAGGTGTATAAGAAACACCATCCGCGCCATAAACCTCTTTAGCAATGAGATCAATGCGTTTATCAAGGGGATCGGAAAGATCGTAGAGGAACTTGAAGTCATTAGGCTCTTCACATGCATCAACGACAGCATCGGCAAACTCAAGGGCACCATCTCCACCATGCTCCCAATGACGGGACAGGGCAACACGGGCACCGGCATCTTCACAGATACGACGGACAGCCTTAATCTCATTATCAGTATCAGTGTAAAAGGCATTGATACAGACAACAGGATTGATACCAGCTTTTTTAACAGTTTTAATATGATGGAGGAGGTTCTTACAGCCTTCTTCGACCCAACCCACGTTCTCCTTGCCATACTCTTCCGGCATCGGCTTTCCAGGAACAGGGATAGGAGCTCCACCATGACACTTAAGGGCACGAATAGTTGCGACAACAACGGCACAGTTAGGTTTATTACCTGAAAAACGGCATTTAAGGTTCCAGAATTTCTCGAATCCGATATCAGCACCAAAGCCAGACTCGGTGACGTTGTAATCCGCAATCTTAAGACCAACACGATCTGCAATAACTGACGACTGGCCAATGGCGATATTGGCAAAAGGTCCGGCATGAACAAGAACCGGCTGACCTTCCAGGGTTTGCATCAAATTTGGATTCAGAGCCTGAACCATCCATGCGGTCATGGCACCATCAACTTCGAGATCCGCTGTGGTAATGGGTCTATCCTGCTTATCATAAGCAACAACGATTTTTCCAATACGACGACGCATATCAGCAAGGTCATTGGCAATGGAAAGAATGGCCATAATCTCAGAAGATACGGCAATGGCAAAAGAGGACTGCATGGTAAAACCGTCCATTTTACCACCGATACCCATGGTGATATTTCTCAGTGCCTGGGCACAGAAATCCATGATCCAGTTAAACTCAACCTTTTTGGGATGAATATCAAGACGTTTCAAATTCCGCTGTGCCAGTTGCTCATCGGTATAGTTGGACTCATGCTGCATACGCGAGGTGAGTGCCACCATACCAAGGTTATGGGCATTCATAATGGCATTGATATCACCCGTGAGACCAAGGGAAAACTCGGTGAGAGGAATGCACTGGGCAAGACCACCACCGGCAGCAGACCCCTTAATATTCATTGTGGGGCCACCGGAAGGCTGACGAATAGCTCCAACAACTGATTTATTTCGTTTACCAAGACCCTGAACAAGACCCATGGCACAAGTGGATTTACCTTCTCCGAGCGGAGTTGGGCTGATGGCGGTTACATCAACATATTTTCCATCAGGTTTGTCACCAAGACGGCTCATGATTTTGTTGAAATCCAGTTTACCTACGTAATGTCCATAGGGAAGAACTTCCTCTTTATCGAGTCCCAGCTGTTCGCCAAGCTCATAAACAGTTTTCATTCTGGACTCTGCTTCTGCTGCAATTTCCCAGTCAGCATGTTTCGTTGGATCAAGAACCATATTGATCTCCTTTTACAATAAAAGTTAATGTGATTGGCCTGACTGTAGTCAGGACGATTTTTGCTTCATCAGAATTGATAGACTATATAACTAATTCTTAACAAAGTGTCAATACGAGTACAGAGTGACAAAAAAAAGCTCCCTTCCTTTAACAGGACGAGAGCTTGAATTGACAACAAAAAAAGGAATTTCCAATAATCAGAAGACTGCTGGATACCTTTCCTTCATTTCAACGGCAAGTGGTATCATCACCTCCCGCATGGAGGGCTCAGCAGCAGGGGTGGTTCTCAACCTGAAAACATGTCTCCATTCTGCAAGGTTACAATAGACTATTATTTCAGTTTTGCAGGAATTTGGCAGCACAGTTCTTGCTGCCTGGGGCGTCGAGGTCTCAAGAAGTTTAAGATAGATTTCCTCAGTATCCTCCATTGCCTTTTTCCAGAGAGCAAACTCATCAGTCCCTTCTTCATAGAACATTGGTTTTATAAAAGTCACCTGATTATCAAATTTATCCTGACTGTATCTGCAGTAACGCTGGCTTTCCTGAAGAAATGAGCAGGGCCGATGCCTTACAATTTCATGGGTTACAGCCCGGTTTACAATAAATTTGACTCCCATAAAGCGATGCTTGGCCAAGAGTTCCGAAGAAAGCGCATCAACCTCATCCAGACCAAGTTTTCGTACATCTATATCATTGCTTGCACCACTTTTCCCTCCATCCCAGACACCTTCAAAGAGATAGGGGTGGCCATCCACCATAAAGGCAACCATGGCATGCACCACAGAGTTCTCACCTGCACGCTGGTACAATTCCCGTAGGCTGCGAATTGAGGCAGTCACCAGAACCTCTGCCTCCAAACGATCAATGAAAAGGTATTTTGGCTCAAGGGCCAGCAGGGAATCAAACTGTGCTTCACTGCATTTAATACCCAAAGTAACCACGGCCATTTCCATCACAGAGTTGTGACCATGATCAGCTATTTTTTTCACAAAGGGCAGAGCAGAACTCTCAGAGATCAATCCCTCGCTCTTGTAACAGATACGACCACAGGCCTCAAGACGGACAACCAGAGAAGCATGATCCAGATCATCCTGGATTGAGTATGACGGAGCGACAATTCGCATGACTATTCTCCCTCCCAAAATGGTGAAAGCTCACGAAGTTCAGCAATAATCGCTGGCATTTTTTCAAGGACAAAGTCCACTTCCTCGTCCGTATTATAAATACTCAAGGAAAACCTGATGGAACCGTGGGCAGCAGTGAAAGGAACCCCCATGGCCCGAAGAACATGGGAAGGTTCAAGGGAGCCTGAAGTACATGCCGACCCTGAAGAGGCACAAATATTATAAAGATTCATATGCAACAAAATTGCCTCACCTTCCACAAACTCAAAACTGATGTTGCTTGTATTGGGAAGACGGTCAGTCTTATGACCATTGAGAATCGACTTTGGAACAGATGCCAGCAATCCTTCTTCGAGGCGATCCCGCATTGCTCTCACCCGACTATTCTCATCCTTCATCATCTCAGCTGCCAGATCACAGGCCCTGCCGAGCCCGACAATGGACGCAACATTTTCAGTTCCACCACGCCTGCCTCCTTCCTGGTGACCGCCGACGAGATAGGGTACAAAAGGAGTGCCCCGTTTAATATAGAGAACCCCCACACCTTTCGGTGCATGAAGTTTATGACCGGAGAGTGAGAGGAAATCAACATCAAGTTCCTTAAGATTCATGGGAATCTTACCCACGGCCTGAACGGCATCGGTATGAAAGAGAATTCCACGCTCTTTGGCCACGGCAGCCATCTTTTCAACCGGAAAGACAACTCCGGTTTCATTATTTGCCCACATCACGGAGACAATGGCCGTTTCGTCGCTGAGGGCTTCCTGGTACCTGGTCATATCAAGAGTACCGTCCGACTCTACCTGAAGCCTGGTAACCCTATACTTATGCCCGGTGATTATGCCGAGATTCTCACAGAGATTCTTAATCGCAGGATGCTCTACCCTGGTGGTAACAATATGCCGTTTATCCGGAAAGGCCTGCAGGGCAGAGAGGATCGCTGTGGAATCACTTTCTGTACCACAACTGGTAAAAGTTATTTCCGACTCCTCAGAGCCTATCAAATCGGCAACCTGTTGCCTGGCATGTTCCACTGCTCCAGCTACCTGCCCGCCGAAGTTGTGCATACTGGAAGGATTGCCATAACAATCCGTTAAAAAAGGCATCATGGCGTCCACCACCTCTGGAGCTATTCTGGTGGTGGCGTTGTTATCCATATAAATTACTTTGTCCGCATCACACTTCATCATTTAGCCTCCTCCACAATCAGAGTATCCAGTACCTGCTCACGCAATTTCTTCTCAACATATTCCTTAAGGGTGGTTTGAGATTTAGCACAACTGGTACATGCACCCCGGAGGGAAACCATGACAAAATCACCATCGACATCCACAAGTTCACTATCGCCGCCATCTTTTTTGAGGGCAGGCTTGATTTCACGCTCAAGAACCTCTTCAATCTTTTTGATCTTCTGCAGAGTAGTCATACGCTTGGGACCCTCAACCTGTACAGGCTTGACAGCTGCATCACTGGTAGTTTCCTGAAGGAGATCCCGCAGCTTATCTTCACATTTACCACACCCCCCACCAGCCTTGGTGAAGTTTGTTATCTCTTCAACAGAACGCAAATCCGACTCTTTTATGGCTCTGATCACATCAAGGTCAGTGACTCCGAAGCACTCACAGACCACTTCACCCTCGGCCATCGGCAAAATACCTCCCCGATAATCAGCAATGGCTGCTTCCAAAGCCTCTCGTCCCATCACAGAACAATGCATTTTCTCCTTTGGAAGCCCTCCTAAAAAATCAGCAATATCATCATTGGTGACTTTTTCAGCTTCTGAGACAGTCATTCCCTTCACCATGATGGTGAGAGCGGAAGAGGAGGCAATGGCGGAGGCACACCCAAATGTCTTAAATTTGGCATCAACAATGCGTTCATCGTCATCGATTTTCAAGGTGAGTTTCAGGGCGTCACCACAGGCCAGAGACCCGACTTCACCAACCCCGCTGGGGTTTTCAATCTCACCTACATTCTGAGGATTCAAAAAATGTTCTTGAACCTTATCCGTATATTCCCACATAATTAACTCCTGATCAGCTCCAAACAAAGAAACTGAATATTGATATAGTAACAGTGCCTCCGCTCTGTGCGAAGTTGGAAAAATCTTACCACAGTTCAGCTACCTTAATACTGACAATGCAAAAATCAATGGTAGCCGAATAATTTATAAAAGACCAATCTCATCGAGCATGGCGCGTGCCGCCTCAACAAGCGCCACAGTACCACTCTCAGTCCTCGACTCCACATAAAAACGTACCTTGGGCTCAGTACCGGAAGGTCGGATCATAAGCCAGGATCCGTCCTCAAAAATCATTTTTCTACCATCAATATCCACCACTTCAGCGATTCGTTGCCTTGTGCCGCCAACTGCGACCTCTTCTCCCACGCGATATTTCTCGAGCCTGGACAGAGCCTCAGAAAGTTCGCCCCCCTGCAGGCTCACCGACAACCCATCCCGATCCGGATAGTAGGCACCATACTCTTTCTCTATCTCCTCAAGATATTCCCCCAGATTCTGCCTTCGACTGATCACCATATCAAGGGCCAGAAGCAATCCGATATAGGCATCTTTTTCCGGAGTATGACCAATGATGGTAATCCCATCTGACTCCTCAAAACAGACCAGAGCCTGGCCGATTACAGGCTTAAACTCCTTAAACCCGACACGTGGCTCAAAGGTTTCTTCACCAAGAACATCTGCCAGTCGGTTCGCGAGATTTGAGGTGGCAACAGTTTTGGCAACCATCCCCTTCTTCCCTTTCACCTCATGGAGAAAATGGTAAGCCATGGCACCAAACTGGTTCATACTGATTTCAACCTCACCGTCAGTAAACCTGATCCGGTCACCATCCGGATCAATAATGGCACCAAGTTTCAAAGATTCACTGCGATCACGAAGAGTCCGGGTCACGCCTGCCATATTCTCAGACGATGGCTCGGGCGCAATACCGTTAAAGGTCACATCAGAAGTATCACGCAATTGGATAAGGCGCTCCGTTGCAACACCCTCAAAGAGTGAGGGGATATGTATTCTGCTGGTACCATGCACAGAATCGATGACCACCACGACCTCATTATCTTCATCAAAATCAGCCATGACCCTGTCATAATCAACATCATGGATTTTTTTATTCCGGCGAACTAATTGTTTCCAGCTTTCAAGGGCGTCAAAAGGCTGCACATCATCACGATCTGCTGCCGATAAAACGGGCCTGTCAAATGAAACCAGTGGCGAGCCCTCTGATCCTATGATCTCCTGCGCCCGTCTGGTAATCTGATTGGTTAACTCCGCAGCAGCAGGCCCGGCATCAGCGGCATTATATTTAAAACCCGCATATTCAAGGGGGTTGTGTGACGGGGTGAGATTTATCGAAAAAGCGGCATTCAACTCAAGAACGGCTGCAGACAGAACACCTGTAGTTGACTCCCCTGCATAATGGACAACAAACCCGGCACTCCGCAACACTTCGGTCACAGCACCTGCGAGAATTTCCCCACCAAAACGATTGTCAAACCCCAGAACGCATCCGCGCGTCCGTGCCTCAGCAAGACTCTTAACCCCTAGAAACCCGGTAAACTCAGGTTCTTTATCTACTGCAATGTAGAGCTCAACAATGGCGGCAGTCACATAGGAAACAGATCGAACAAAGAGATCCTTGCCGATTATTCCCCGCCAGCCGGAAGTTCCAAATTTGACTACAGCCACAGGAGTACCGGCATTACAGATAATCTCATCCATAATAAGACCATACACCTGATCAATGTAGCGCTGCCACTGCTTTCCTTCTGCCTTACGCAAGGAAACCAACTCTCGAATAAGGGCAAAATAGTCGCAGGCAGAGTGTTCCCTGCCGATATTACACTTCCTGTACAACTCTTTAAATTTTACCAACTGTGACATACTTTCCACCTCCGGTTTTGCCCTTTGAGATTCCACTTGGCATCGATCAACAACGAATCATAAAAACAGTATCATACTTCTATTTTCACTTCACCTTTTTCGTGGTATAAAAAAATTGAGACAACAATTTATGTCACTTGACGAAATGACAGTTTTATTTATAATACACATCAGGTTTTTTTGACTTTACTGCACCTTCCCACTATATAGAGGCTGAATTTTCTATTTTTGACACGTTCAGACTAACGGATGCGTCACTTACCAATCACTTCCAGTAGGAGAAATAACGATGGGCGATGGCCACGACAAAGAATTCATTCTATGGTTTGACGATATAGGGATCGAAGACGTCCCTCTGGTTGGAGGAAAAAACGCATCCCTTGGTGAAATGTACCAGCACCTCACCGCAAAAGGTGTTGCAGTTCCCCACGGCTTTGCCATCACCGCTTACGCTTACCGCTATCTTCTGAAAGAAGCCGGGATTGAGCAGGAGATTCGTGACGTTCTGGCTGATCTTGACACTGAGGACATGGCTAACCTGTCTGAACGTGGCGAGAAATGCCGAGACATCATCCGCCACGCCGAATTCCCTGATGAGCTTCGTGATGCTATCATTGAAGCATATCAGGCCATGGAAAAACAGTACGGCGAAAACTGTGATGTTGCCGTTCGCTCTTCAGCCACCGCTGAAGATCTCCCTGATGCCTCTTTTGCTGGTCAGCAGGAAACCTATCTCAATGTTCATGGCTACGAGAATATCATTGAAAACTGTCGCAAATGTTTTGCATCACTTTTCACCAACCGCGCCATCTCCTACCGTCAGCACCAGGGATTTGGTCAGTTTGATGTGTATCTCTCCATCACCATTCAGAAAATGGTTCGCTCCGACTCCTCATCTTCAGGTGTCCTTTTCTCCATCGACACAGAGTCCGGTTTCAAGGATGCGGTATTTATCACCGGTGCCTGGGGACTTGGAGAGAATGTGGTACAGGGGGCAGTCAACCCTGACGAATACTACGTATTCAAACCAACTCTTAAAGAAGGAAAACGTCCCATCGTTGGTAAAAAAGTAGGCTCCAAAGAGATCAAGATGGTTTATGACAATGACCCATCCACCGATGAGCCTGTCAAAAACATTGCCACCACCGAAGAAGAGCGTAGAAATTATGTCATCAGCGATGATGAGATCCTGAAACTTGCCGAATGGGCCTGCATCATTGAAGATCACTATGAAAAAGGCATGGACATTGAGTGGGCCAAAGATGGTGACGGCGTAGATGTTGGAACCGGTGAACTCTTCATTGTCCAGGCCCGCCCTGAAACTGTCCACTCCCAGGCAAACCAAGGAATAATGGAGACCTATAAGCTTCAAGAGACCGGTAAGGTGCTTGTTGAAGGTCTCGCAGTTGGTGCAAAAATCGGCCAGGGTGTTGCCCACTGTATTGATGATGTGAAAGATATCGGAACCTTTAAGAAAGGTGAAGTTCTTGTCACTGATATGACTGATCCCGACTGGGAGCCAATCATGAAGATTGCCGGTGCCATTATCACCAACCGCGGTGGCAGAACCTGTCACGCAGCCATTATCTCCCGAGAGCTTGGTATCCCGTGTGTTATTGGGACAGGTGATGGTACCAAACATATCAAGACCGGAATGGAGGTTACTGCATCTTCTGCTGAAGGTGAGACCGGATACGTATATGAAGGACTCCTCAAATTTGAAATTGAAAAAACTGACCTTGGAAATCTCCCTGAGACCAAAACCAAGATCATGATGAACCTTGCCATCCCGGAAAAGGCATTCACCGAATGCCAGATCCCCAACGATGGTGTTGGACTGGCCCGTGAAGAGTTTATTATTAACTCTCACATCGGTCTTCACCCGCTGGCACTCTATAACTACGAAGAGCTCAGAAAATCTGCCGATCCCGAGAAGAAGAAAATTGTTGAACTGATTGACGCAAAAACCGGCGCCTACGAAGATAAAAAACAGTTCTTCATCGACAAGGTAGCTGAGGGCGTTGGACGTATTGCCGCAGGATTCTACCCCAACGATGTTATTGTTCGCCTCTCTGACTTCAAGAGTAACGAATATGCAAACCTTGCTGGTGGAACTCTCTACGAGCCGGAAGAAGAAAACCCGATGATTGGCTGGCGTGGAGCTTCCCGTTACTACGACCCCAAATATCGCCCCGCCTTTGAGTTGGAATGCAAGGGACTGTTAAAGGCCCGTAATGACATGGGACTGAACAACATCAAACTCATGGTTCCTTTCTGCCGGACTCCGGAAGAGGGAAGGAAAGTTATTGAGGTCATGAGGGACTGTGGCCTGGTGCAGGGCGAGAATGGTCTGGAAGTCTACGTTATGTGTGAGATCCCAAGTAACGTTATCTCAGCTGATGCCTTTGCCGATATTTTTGACGGCTTCTCAATTGGCTCCAACGATCTGACTCAGCTCACCTATGGACTTGACCGTGACTCCGGGCTCATTGCCGGTATCGCTGATGAGCGTGACGAGGCAGTAAAAGATATGATCCGCATGGTTATCAAAACCGCCAAACGTCGTGGTAAGAAAATAGGAATCTGTGGCCAGGGTCCATCTGATTTCCCAGAATTTGCCACATTCCTGGTGGAGCTTGGAATTGACTCCATGAGTCTTATCCCGGATACTGCAATCAAGACCCGCCTGGCTGTACATGAAAAAGAAAAAGAAATGGGAATTGCTCCCTGATCACTTTTATTTTTAACTGACTAACAAAAGGCCGGGGTTACTTCATCCCGGCCTTTTGTTATTAGGTAATTAGGTCATTTATTGTTACTGCGTTTCACCTTTCGATTCATCGGTGCCATCACTGGCCGCGCTTCTCTCTGTTTCTCGCCCCTTGTTCCCTGATATACACATCCCGCTGCGGGAAAGGTATGGACACCTTATTCTCGTTAAAGACACGATACACCTCTTTTAGCAGCAGATGCGTCTGACGCCCTTTTTCACGAGGGTCGCGAATCCAGAGCAGCAACTGAAAGTTCACGGCAGAATCACCACAGTTGCGCAGACGAACTCTAGGGGGCGGCTGTTTCACAACCTGATTATTTTCATCCGCCACCAGTAACAGCAGATCCTCCACCATATCAAGATCTGTCCCATAGGCCACACCGATATCAAGCCGTATCCGGAACCAGCAATTCCCGGAGGGTGCTGAAACGAAGCAATAGTGTCGTTTGTTAAAATTGGTTTCGTAAACATTTTGAAAAATAATGATCAAGGTTCATATTTCTCTTGACATATCAATAAGTTAGCGATTTTTGCCTTTTTGTAAG
>JAJRQL010000049.1 GCA_024280265.1 Deltaproteobacteria bacterium | reverse complement strand
GCAGGAAGGGGGATGCTGTCTCTATATCGGTCTGTCCCTGCGGTTCATCGAGGTCAAAAACCTCATACTGCGGTCCTGCCAGTTTTTTCATAACCTCAAGGGGAGGGACACCAACGATCCCGGCGCGTATCTTTTTCGTTGTGGTACGCATCAGGTTCCCTGTTTATGCAGAAGTGCAAAGCCACCGATACCAAAAATGACATGGATGAGCATTGCTGCAAGCAGGGGAGAGAGGTAGTCCACCCGGGCCAATGACTGCAGAGCACCCCATATCCCCCAGGCAAAAAAGGCAATACCACAACTAACTGGAATGGCAACGGAGAGGTCTTTACCCCATTTTTTGTAGGAGATCAGGAGTACCGGAAGACCCAGGAAAAGTAACGGAATACCAAGCAGGGTGTAGGATATTCTGCCATAGAAATTGGTTTCTGCAACGATTGTTTTATTTCGGGTCTCCTGATTGTGCATGGCTTGGAAAAGTTCTGTCAGGGAGAGCTCCGCTGCCTGGTATTTAGGGACAAAGAAAAAGACAGGGTTTTCAGGAAAGGGAAATTTGTTGTAGGAGAAGAGGGTGGTACTGTAATCATCGGGTGAGGTTTTCTGCTGAATCTGTCCATCGATCAGATGCCATCCTTTGTCATTCCACATTGCCTTGTTGGCCGCAATAAGGGTCTCCAGCTTGTGGTCCTTGTTCCACTTTGAATACGAAAAATCATAAAAATCATTTCGGTCGGGATAGGGTCTGGTAAAAGAGTAAAATCCTTCCTTTCCCTTGTAATAATAGCGGCCGTTTCGATAAATTCCAAGGGGCACCATGCCCTTGACATTTTCATACCAGATGGTGTTGGTGGCCTCAATGGTACGAGGTAACAGCCATTGGGCCATGGCTAGAAAGAGCATGGTGAAAATTACAGCACCGAAGAGAATGGGGTTTATTATGGTTCGGAGATGGATTCCTCCTGCCATCATCGCTGTGAGCTCTTTGTTGTGGTTGAGTACTCCAAGAGTGATCACCCCTGAGAGCAGGATCAGTATCGGGCCAAGCATATCGACAATAAAGGGAATGCTTAGAAGGAAAAACTTAAAGACCAGAGTGATGGATTTGCCTGCTTCCATGAAGTTATCGATTTTTTCGAAAAAGTCGATGAGAACATAGATGGCCACAAATGCGGCGGCCACAATGAAAAAAGTTCTGGCAAATTGAGCC
Source organism: Deltaproteobacteria bacterium (assembly GCA_024280265.1). Taxonomy (GTDB): domain Bacteria; phylum Desulfobacterota; class Desulfobulbia; order Desulfobulbales; family Desulfocapsaceae; genus Desulfocapsa. Next base: position 8,589 of record JAJRQL010000049.1, on the reverse strand, counting down.
AGAATATAGCGATTTAGAAGGGGCACAACTTATTACCAGCGGATGAAACGACGGGCCAGCAGAAAACCTGCAGCCACCATCCCAAGCCCGAATATATTTGAAATAGCTAGATATGAAAATGCCTGGATATGTTCACCAATTTTAAAAAGTTGTACAGTTTCTCTTGCAAATGTTGAAAAGGTTGTAAAACCTCCGAGGAAACCGGTGAAGAGGAATAACCTGAATTCATTACTGATGGTAACCCTGTCAAACAGTGCCCAGAAGATACCGATGAGCAGGCAACCAAACAGATTCGCAAGGAAGGTGCCAGTTGGAAAGCCTTGGGTGTGGTAATCCCCTGCAATCATGACAATTAAATACCGTCCAACTGATCCGGCTGCTCCACCAAGAGCCACTGCAAATATTTTTTCCATCCCGTTTGAGATTTCGTTTAAATAGGGTATGTTTCTGTAATTGTAGCTGGCTTGCAGTAGGTAACATCATCGTTGGTGAACGTCAAGTAGAAGGCGTGGTTCAGGAAAGAAGAGGTACTGAAAAATATGAATTCCCTGGTATGTCTAATACAGGTTGAAGCACAGCCCCCGGGGCTGCATAATAATACTGCGGATCTGGATCGTCTCCAACAGGCACTGCGGAATACTCTTGCTGACGGTCGTTCTGTATCTATCCCCTACAGAGCTATGGTTCATGTCAGTCGTGGTTTCCGGGGGGCAGGATTTCGCGGTTGGGCCCTGCTTAATAATCTTGAGCACGGTTGGGAGGTGGTCGATTTTTTTAACGAAAAACCGTTGCAGGTTCCCGCCATGGCCCTTGATCTGGGAACAACTCACCTTGAGGCCTCCCTGCTGGATCTTCAGACTGGTGCAACTTTGTCAGAAGGAGACTGCGAAAATACTCAGATCGTCTTTGGCGCAGATATACTTAGTCGTATTCATCATGCTACCAGTCTGCGACGACAGCAGAAACCTCTTCTAAAAGACTTCCTGGATCCCGGACTTGATGAGCTTCAAAAAATAATTATAACTGCTGTCAATGAGCTGGCAGAAATGCTTGTTCGACGGGCAGGACTTGAAGTGGGAGAGATTCGTGCACTGGCAGTATCAGGTAATACCACCATGGCCCACCTGTTTCTCGGGATGGATCCCTACTATATCTGCCGGGAGCCTTATATCCCTCTTTTTAACAGGGCACCAGTTATTTTCGGTAGGGACATTGGGCTTAGCACTCATGCAATGGCTCCGGTGTGGATCATGCCGTCTGTGGGGAGCTATTTTGGCGGGGACCTGATCTCGGGAATACTGGCCTCTGGAATGGCAGAATCTGAGAAAACCCGGATGCTTATTGATGTTGGTACCAATGCTGAAGTGGTTCTTGGAAACAGTGAGTGGCTGATAGCCTGCGCCGGTGCTGCCGGGCCTGCTCTTGAAGGTGGGGTGGCCAGAATGGGGATGCGGGCAGGACCTGGTGCCATTGAGTATGTTTCCATTGACCCTGTAAGTTATGAAATCAGTTATCGTATCATTGGCGAGGTGGCCCCAAAAGGTATCTGCGGCTCGGGCCTGATCGATCTTGTCGCTGCTCTCTACCTCGCGAGGATCATAGATATTCGTGGTAAGTACAGGGATCCTGGCACAGAAAAAGATCCATTACGGGCAGAATTTATGAAAAAGCATCTTGTTGCCGTCGATGATGGGTTTTCATTTGTATTGACAGGGAATGCAGATTCAGGACTTACGGGCCAGGTGGTGCTTGAGCAGATAGATCTGGATGCCATGATTCGTTCCAAGGCTGCGATGTATGCAATCCTGACCACCTTGATTAACCAGGTAGGGCTGGAGTTTGTTGCACTTGAGGAAATAACGGTTGCCGGGGCCTTTGGGCGTCATATTAATCCACAGAGTGCGATGACCCTTGGCATGCTTCCGGACCTGCCGCTTTCCACGTATCGGGCCATTGGAAACAGTTCTCTGCGCGGCGCAGAAAAGGTACTTCTTGATCGTGGCGCGCGTCTGGCCTGCGAACAAATTCTTTCTTCCATCACCTACCTTGAGCTTAATGTGAATCAGGAATTTATGATTCGTTTTTCAGGGGCCCGTTTTATTCCCCATACAGATCCTTCCCTTTTTCCATCTGTTCTCTCGTTTAGAGAGATGGACGGGTGAGATCTGTTACTGTTCTGCAGGCTTGCATTATTGTGAAATACTGTGCTATACTTCCAAACGTTGTTTTAGACACTTGACTGGAACTGCCTGATGAACAGGTGGTGCTTATACAAATTGTACTGACTGAGGCGGAGTTTCAGAAAGACTAAAACGCTTTTTTGAAATTATCTGTCCGGATATAAATAATGAAAGGAACTGCAGAGCGATCGGCTTAGTGAATTTGTGAGAGCTGATTGTTGCGGTGCTTTACATGGCAAAAAAAACTGTTAAGCGTTGCCACATAGGGGCACGGAAAAGTGCTCGAGAGCGCCTCCATGGATTTTGGGAGGTTTTCAATAAGGAAGATGATGTTCTGGTCTGTATTAATGCTGATCCGGATGCACTTGCCTGTTCACTTGCCATCAAACGTCTGCTGCGCTATCGAGTGAAATCGGTGGTGGTAGCCCATCCCAATGAGATTCGTCGGCTGAATAACGTGGCCATGGTGGAGCGACTGAAGATTCGACTGGAGCGCCTTGGTAATGTCAAACTTCAGGATTTCAGTAAGAAAATTCTGGTCGATTCGCAACCTGGCCACCTTCCTGTCTTTGAAAAAATAGAGTTTGATGCCATCATAGATCATCATCCGCTTACTGGTGGATATGAGACCTCTTTTGTGGATATTCGCCCCCAGTACGGTGCTTGTTCCACGATGCTTGTGGAATACCTGCGAGCCGCAAGCATGAAGCCTTCAGTTGCCCTGGCAACGGCTCTTTTTTATGCCATTAAGGTGGATACCCAGGATTTCTCAAAACAGTCGGTGTTGGCAGATGGCATCTCTTTTCGCTATCTCTTTAATATTGCTAACCGAAATCTGGTAAAGAAGTTTGAACTGACCGACCTGCGTCGTTCAGAACTCAAGTATTTTAATATTGCCCTCAACAACCTGATCTATACCAAGGGACGTTATTACACTCATCTCGGTAAGGTGAGAAACCCGGATATACTTGTTAATATTGCTGATTTCCTTAATCATGTTGATAAAATAGACTGGGTTCTTGTCTCTGGTATACACGGTAAAAGCTGGTTGTTATTTTTCGCTGTGACGGTTATCGGAAAAGTGCAGGAAAACTCGCAGAGCGGATTTTTGCCGATGTGGGATCAGCCGGTGGTCATAAAGAGGCAGCAAGAGCTGAAGTACCCTTGAAAAATCTTTCACTGGGAGAAAAGGAATTTTCTACCAAGACTTTAAAACGTTTGGCAACCAGGTATATGAAGTAGCAGAAAGAGACATACAGAATACTCAATGTATTTGATGGTGAATAATGCTGAAGCCTTCCACACTCGCAATGATCCTAGCTGGCAGTCGTGTCGATAAACTGAATGTCCTGACATATTATCGTCCAAAGTCGGCTGTTCCCTTCGGTGGCTTTGCAAGGGTCATCGATTTTCCCCTGAGTAACCTACTTCATTCTGGAATTGAACAGGTTGCCATTCTCTCTCAGTATCGCAGTTATTCTCTTATAAATCATATAGGAACAGGCGCTGCCTGGGATATGATAGGCCGAAATCGTGGTGTATCTATTCTTCCTCCCTTTAAAGACAACAGTGACAGCAAGGCCCACACCGATTGGTATCGTGGTTCGGCCGATGCCGTTTACAAGAATCTCGATTTTGTGAAGTATCATAATCCTGAAGAGATCCTGATTCTTTCCGGGGATCATATCTATAAGATGGATTATCGGGATATGATAGCGTACCATCATAAGAAAGATGCTGATTTGACCATTGCCTTTGTTCAGGTTGATAAGGCTAAGGCGCATCGTTTTGGTGTTGCTGTCATTGATTCTGAGGACGGTGAAACCGGCGGACGGATAACAGGTTATCGGGAAAAGCCTGAACAGCCCGAATCGGATTGGGCCTCGCTTACCGTTCTTGTTTTTAAACCTGAAATTCTTTATCGGGCACTGGAAGAAAACCAGCAATCTGAATCCTTTGAGTTCGGTAGGGATATTATTCCCCATCTCATGGCTGCAGGAAAGAAAGTCTATGGGTACAAATATCGTGGATACTGGGGGTATACCGGTACTGTCAGCGAATACTGGCAGGCGAATATGGACTTGCTGGGAGAGAATCCACCCATTGATATGGAGGCATGGGGACTGCGTACTAATATGGAGCATCGGGGTATCCGGGATGCCCAGCCGGCATTGGTGTTTGATGGGGCAAAAATTGAGAACAGTCTTGTGTATAATGGTTGTGTGGTTGAAGGGCGAGTGAAAAATTCTATTCTGTTTCCAGGGGTAGAGGTGGGGCCGGGTGCTGTGGTTGAAAATTCTGTGCTGTTTTTCAATAATCGTGTTGGTGCCGCCTGCTGTTTGCATAAGGTGATAACAGATGTAAATTGCGTATTTGGAAAAGGTGTTCGTATCGGTTCAGATACTAAAAATGAGTCAGGGCAGGTGACCGTTATCGGCTGGAACAATCATATACCTGATAACACGTTTATTGGTGAAGGGGCTACGGTTTATCCTAATATTTCTGTAGAGCAGTGGCTTGAAGTGAGGGACGTGGGTGTTGGAGAGGTGCTGAAATGATTCTCAATAAAGAGACCCTGGTTCTTCTTTTGGCAGGAAGTGTCGGCAGTAGACTTAATATCCTAGTGCAGAGTCGGGCAAAACCAGCTGTTCCCTTTGCCGGGCATTATCGTATCATTGACTTCAGCCTGAGTAATGTGATGAATTCTGGTCTCACTAAGGTGGGAGTGCTTACTCAGTATAAGCCGCTGTCTCTTATGAGGCATCTTGAAATGGGTGAGGCCTGGGATTTTACAGGGCGCAGTCGTGGCGTGAAGATACTGCCACCGCACACAGGGTTTAAGGATTCAGACTGGTATCGTGGAACTGCCGATGCAGTGCGGCAGAACATCGATTTCTTGGAGAAAAATCCTTCTGATGAAGTTGTTCTATTGTCAGGAGATCACATCTACAATATGGATTTTCATGCCATGCTGGAATATCACCGTTTCAAGAAAGCTGATGTGACAGTGGGTATGATGGTGGTTCCCATGAGTGAGATTTACCAGTTTGGGGCAGGGATAATTGATGACCAGAACCGGATTATTGACTGGGAGGAAAAACCAGAGCATCCCAGAACGAACCTGGCCTCCATGGGAATCTATGTATTTGATTATAAATATTTGCTTGACTCATTGTATCGGGATCGTGAAGAAGTAGATTTTGGTATGCACATACTGCCCCGTGCCATTGATAATGATGATGTTTTTGCCTATCCTTTTTATGGTTACTGGCGTGATGTGGGAACTGTTCAGTCCTATTGGGAAGCGAATATGGATGTGATCAGGCGAGATAGTGGTATTTCTCCGGCTGAGTGGGGCATACGGACCAATATCGAGGCTGATGGTCGATCCGCAGATCGCCCACCTGCCCGTTTTACAAGTGGTGCACGGGTCAGAAATTCCATGGTTTCAGCAGGTTGTATTATAAAGGGGACTGTGGAAAATTCTGTTCTGGCGCCAGGCGTTGTGGTGGCAGAGGGGGCTGTGGTGAGGGATTCAATACTTTTTGCCGACTGTCATGTGGGGAAAAACAGTGTTGTGGATCTGACCATCTGTGATAAACGGGTCAGGGTAGCAGGGGATGCGGTGGTAGGTTCTGGCGGTAGCCATGATATTCCAAATATTAAAGAACCCAAACATCTTTACACCGGTATTTCACTTATTGGTAAGGAAGCTGTTATCCCATCTGGGCTGAGTATTGGTCGAAACTGTATTGTAAATTCCCAGACAGAAGAGTCCACCTTTTCCTCAAAAGAAATCAGTGACGGAGAAACGGTCTGATTTAAAAAATATTGCGTTTTCATCCTGCTCAGGTATAGTCTTGAACCCTACCCGCCCGCGTAGCTCAGGGGATAGAGCACAGGATTCCTAATCCTGGTGTCGCAAGTTCGATTCTTGCCGCGGGCACCAGTTTCCCAAAAGGGGCAGACAGGCAAAAGGCGCTTGTCTGCCTCTTTTTCTTTTCTTGGTCCCCACTTGGTTTTCTATGGTACGGGACCATTGTACTGAGTGCTTGTTAAAATCATGATACCAAAGATACCACCAACGCCTCCCCTTTACGGTGCCCAAGGAACAACTTCCCCGGTGGGGGAGCTGCTGCCTGCTCAACCACAGTTAGCACCTGGGAGAATTCTCTCAGCCATTGTACAGGGAAGTCATGGTCAGAATTCTTTTACCTTAAAGGTTGGAGATCTCGAGTTTTAGGTACAATCCAGTCTCTCTCTTACAAAAGGGGAGCAGCTTCAGTTTCAAGTCTTGAGATCAGATCCGGTTCTTGAACTGCAGAAGGTGGATTCCGGGCTTCCTGTACAGATTCGAAACAGTCTGTCTCTTGTGGCAGAAGCCATTAACGTCAAACCTCTTTTTCAGAGTTTGCAGAGTAGCTTGTTTCCGGCTGCAGGTTCTCAGCACAGTGGCCCGTCTTTTCTGCTACCCCATACTCCTCCCTCCACTCCAACCACCGGGCAACAGCAGTTGACGGTGCAGCAGCGAAACCAACTAGCCTTATTGCAGAAACTAGATTCCACCGTACTTGCAGAAATGGTCCGTCAGGGAAATTACAAGGTCAAGGCAACGGTGGTGGAAACAATGGGTACAGACAGAGCATTATTTCGAATAAATGGTGAAATCTTTGCGCTGGAAGGGCGCATTGGAGCTGACGTCGGGCAAACAAAAGTACTGCAACTCCAGTCTCTGCAACCGATGGTAGCATTTCTTCCGGTTAACTCGGAGGGTAACGTCAATAAAGATCAACCACTGCTTCTTGCTAAAGAGGGACAATCGCTACCGGCGCTTGTAAAGGCACTGCAACTACCACTCTTTACCGGGTTAGACAGGCTGCAGCCCATCCAGCAGCAGCTACTGCATAATTTGCAGAATCTTCAGCCTGGTGCACTGCAGAAACCTGGTTCTGGAGAGATGTTGAAGTCAAATCTGGAACATCTGGGGCTGCGTTCTGAGGCCTTGGTGGCGGCGGGTAAGAGCCAGGAAGCTGCGGTTCAGCTCAAGACGGTTCTGGCTGAGGTGATGAAGATCTTTCAGAGTCAGGAAGGAATCCGTGGTGCTGCAGGCCGGCTTTTGTCCACGTTGGAAAACAGTCAATTGTTGCAGTTGAACCTCCAGAATCCCAATAACCTTCTTTTTCCACTCCCATTTTCATTTCTGGAAAAGGGCTACCTGATGATTGAGCCGCAGGAGGAAAAACAGGGTGGCGGAGAACAGGAAGATCATAGCTTGGCCTGCACTCTGCATTTTTCCCTTGAGGGGCTTGGAAATGTTCGGGTCAGGTGTGTGCAGGGGAAAGAGTCCGTTCGGATTGCTTTTTTTCTCGATTCAGAAGAGAAGGCTGATTTTGTCTCCGACTTTGGTGGAGAACTGGAACAGAGAATCAGTTCTGTTCCCCTTCTGGTGCTCAGTTTTAGCAGTGGGGCGGAATCACCGGGAAATACCCTGCTTCAGGATATTCTTCGGAGAGACCAATCCGCTTTCAGTACCTGTGCGTAATATTTCTGCCACGCTGCCTGTTCTGTCAGGTGAAGTATCTGGTGAATGATGAGATGGCTTCCCGTGGCGTTCGGTATCCGTTTATCCGTGCCTCTTTGTCTTCATAGCTGAGTGCCATCCCACAGACCAGAATTATGTCGTCCGGATATCCCAGAGCTGATTTAATTATTTCAGGATATTCACTAAGTGAGGCTTGGGTGCAGGTGGCAAGGCCCTTGTCGATAGCTGCCAGCATGATTGATTGGAGAAACATACCATAATCAAGAAAAGATCCAGGCAACATGATTTTGTCCAGGAAAAAGAGGAGCATAATCGGAGCGTCAAAGGCGCGATAGTTTGCAGCCCACTGATCGAGGCGTCGCTGTTTGTCCTGACGTCCGATATCGAGAGTATCGTACATAAGGCGACCGCACTGGATACGGCGGATCTTGTATGGATTGTGCCAGCTCTTCGGGTAATATTGATAGTCGGCATTGCCGCGTTGTCCCAGTCTGAAGCTCTTTTCAATTTTTTCCTGAATGTCCTTCTTTGTCTCACCTGAAACAACCGCAACCTGCCAAGATTGGGTGTTGGCTCCGGATGGTGCATGGGATGCTGCTGAGAGAATAGCGTTAATAGTCTCAGGGGCAACGTGTTTGTTTAGAAAGGCGCGAACAGATTTTCGTTGCTGCAGAGCGGTGATTGTATTCATTGAAAGATCCCAAGTAGCATTTGTTGGTGAGGATGGGTAAGCGCCACATTAAGCACATTCCACCACTACCGGTGAATCCAGTTGTTCCCGGGTAATATTCCCTGGCAATAGGGCTTCGTAGTCTTCCAGGGTCTCTGCCATGGGTAACTTTTCAAAAATATAACGCAGATACGCAT
>JAJRQL010000048.1 GCA_024280265.1 Deltaproteobacteria bacterium | reverse complement strand
GCTGAGAAAGCGCGGCTACCGCTATCGTATTATTATGTCAATATATTTATGTGTTTTTTCGTTAAATTTTATTATTTTTTATGCGGATGTAATTTTAGTTGAATCTTAGGCTACATCAGCACGAAACTCTAAACTCCAGCAAACTGGTGACTGATAAGATTTTTTGCAAGATCGGTGTAGCCTTTGCGTAGTCGCATTCCGATAAACGGGATCAGGCGCAGGATAGCAGATGGCGCAATAAGGCGGGTTCCAAAAAGAATTGTAAAGGGACAGATATCTTCAAAGGAGTAGTCGAAGTCCACCACAGAGTAGCTACACTGTTCAAGGAGTTCTCTGAAGCTGCTGATGGTGAAGAAGCGAAGGTGGCTATGGTCGAAAACTCCAAAGTCTTCATAGCGCCAGATTCCCCTCAGCAGCCTGAAACGGCATCTCCAGTGGGCAATGGAGCAGGTTGAGATGACCAGGCAGCAATCGTAGTGCATCCATTGTTTAATGGTCTCAAGAGTACGTTCTGGGACAGCGATATGTTCGATGACCTGTGACATGAAGATAATTTGAAAGGGACCGAACTCTGCAATATGGCTGTTGATCTGTTTTTTGATCTCTGCATCTTCAATGAAGCCGGACAAGACAGTGAGGCCACGTTTTTGTGCCACCCGGGCCGGCTCGATTTCTGCCTCAATGCCAAGGTATTGGCAATTTTTCTTCTGCACCAGATACTCGGCCATGAATCCGGTGGAACAGCCTATCTCAAGAACATGGGAGCTATCGGGGATCATGTCGATCTGGATCCTGTCAATATTGTTAGGCTTGAGATTGTGGTAATCAAAGGTGTCTCTGTGGTATCTCAGTGAGGTGTCATTTTTAGTATTCACGGAATCGCGGTAAAAAATGTAAGCCTGTTGTTTTATGGAATAACAGGAGAGACACGGGCATAATGAACAGGCATTGCTGGTGCAGTTGCCGCTTCAGGATGATTCTCTCCACAATAATGAGGACCGTCGAAGAAAAAGGGTGAATTTTTTTTCGATGAATTCAAGCAAGAAATACAAAAACACCTGTGGAAAAGCAAGGGTATTCTTGGAAAAACAACAAATAGCACCAAGGCATTTCTCCAGCGACTCTAAAAAGTTTTCCGACTTGTTGGGTTAGTATAGGAGATCTGTACCTCTTTGAGGTACATCTGGATCTGTCTGGTGAGCTGAGTTGCCAGGTCAAGGTCTGTGTCCCTTGCCGCCTGCTCAAGGTCAAAACAGAGATTTCCGAGCTCCTTGAATCCATACATCCAGGACGTCCCTTTGACTGTGTGTGACAACTTTTGTAAGGCTTCCATGTCTCCGGAGTTGAGGGTTCTTGCTAGTTCCAGAGCGTCTTTTCGTTTGTTATCAAGGAACCTGGGGATGAGTTTTTTAATCTTGGGGTCCAGGGAGACTTGAGGCTGTGTTTTTGTTACATGATCCAATTTGTTATGAGAGTCCCGGTGGGGATTTTTTTGGGTGAATGTCTTTCGGTCATGTCTGAGATGGGCTGAGATGGTGTGGATGAGGGTTGCTCGGCGTATAGGTTTGGTGAGGTAATCGGAACAACCTGCTTCCATACACTTTTTCCTGAAACGTACAAAGGCGTGGGCTGTGAGCGCTATGATCGGGGTTGTTTCGAGATGCTGCTCTTTCTCCCACTGGCGCAGTTTTTGTGTTGCTTCATAACCATCCATCACCGGCATTTCGATATCCATGAAAACCATGTCGAAAGGGGAGCGTTTGAACATGGTTACGGCCTCTGCACCATTTTCGGCTGTTTCCAGAGTAAAAGGGGTATTGCGCAGGTAGAGGTAGAGGAGATTGCGGTTGTCTTCATTGTCGTCCACAAGCAGGATACGGGCAGGTTTGAGGACTTTACATCTGTCAGAATATGATGTTTGTTCGGGGGCAGGGAGAGGCACCCTGGAAGCCGGCTGGAACCGGCAGTTGAAAAAGAATGTGGATCCCTTTCCAGGTGCACTTTCAAGCCAGATATTACCGCCCATCATTTTGCAGAGTTTGCTGCATATGGTAAGGCCCAGTCCGGTGCCGCCATATTTTCTAGTGGTGAGGGAGTCGGCCTGGGTGAAGCTTTCAAATATCAGCTGCTGTTTTTCCCTGGGAATTCCGATTCCAGTATCTTTGATTGAAAAGAGGAGCTTCTGTTCAGTGTCAAGACGTACTGAGATTTTAACACTACCATTTTCAGTGAACTTGAGGCCGTTTCCCACAATGTTGATCAGGATCTGTCGCAGTCTGGTGGGGTCACCGCGGAGCCCCTGGGGAACATCGGGATGAATATGGATTGAGAGTGGCGAGTTTTGCTCAGCCGCCCGTACAGAGAGGATAGAGACAACTGAATCCAGAAGAGACTGCAGATGGAAGTCAATGGCTTCAAGCTCTGTCTGACCGGCTTCAATTTTAGAAAGGTCAAGGATGTCGTTGATGATCTCCAAAAGACTCTCACCAGCAGAGCGGAAAATTCTGACGTAGTTTTTCTGCTCTACAGTGAGCGGAGTGTCGGTGAGGACTTCTGCCATGCCGATGATAGAGTTCAGTGGAGTACGGATTTCATGACTCATGGAGGCCAGAAACTCGGTCTTGGAGCGACTGGCATCCTCTGAAAGTTTGATCAGTCGTTTGTTCTCCAGGAGCGTGTCGTAGAGGTGGAGGTGATTGCGAACCCGGGCCAGGAGTTCCTGTTGGTTGAACGGTTTGATGATATAATCGTTTCCACCGGCATGGAAACCTTCAACAATATGTTCTTTCTGAGACAGGGAGGTTAGGAATATTACAGGGATGTCGCAGTGTTTTGGGTCTTTTTTAAGTTTTCTACACAGGGAAAAACCGTTCATGCCTGGCATCATCACATCAAGGAGGATGATGTCAGGAGAGTCGTGTTCAATTTTTCCAAGGGCTTCAGCGGAGTTTTCTCCGGTGATAACAGCGTAGCCTGCTTTCCCAAGAATAGTGCTGAGGAGACGCAGGTTGACGGGGTGATCATCAACAACCAGTACCGTGTGGGCCGATGGGGTCTGCATCCCTGCATTTTACCACAGAACTCCCAAAAATTCACATAAAAGAGAATGGTACAATGCTCTTCGCCTATATTGTGTTTCACAGGCCTGTTTACCAAACATTTCTTTATAGCGGGCTTCGATAATGAGGCAGCATACCAAGACTAAGGTAGATTGAAAAAGGAACTCTCCCGGTATTCTGGGTGGACACAAGTAACGTTACCTGAATCAGTGACGCTATAGGCGGCACTGATTCAGGTTGTTGACTGTCCCCTCGACAGAACCGCTGGTGATACGATGAGTAAAGTAATTCAGGATACCAGTTTTATGCTTGAGCAACATCAATCCAACTTTAATGAGAGGTTTCGGACCTGCCGCCAGAGCATCAAAACACCATTGCTTCAAGAACTCTGTAGCACATTTAAGGTTGGGTTGATCCCAGAGTAAGCGCAGTTGCTCTTTCATTGAGTGAATGGCAAATAGTGGCTTATTGATCTCCAGCAAAGTATCAAGTTTTACCTGGCGATCAGTGCTCAATGATTTGTAATTACGTAGAAGAAGGAACCGACACCCTTTTAGGACTTTTTGTCCATTTTTGTCTGGAATATTCTGTTGTTGTC
>JAJRQL010000047.1 GCA_024280265.1 Deltaproteobacteria bacterium | reverse complement strand
TCTCCATAGTGTCATCCGCTCTTTTCGCAGAGAGCGATTCGCTGCTGGTACTACCTTTATAAGTAAAGGACAGAACTGTCTGTATCTTTATCTTGTCCTGTCTGGTGAGATAGTGGTATCTGATACTTCTCTGATTATTGCAACTCTGGGGCCTGGAGATATCTGTGGTGAGATGAGTTATCTCGGTGGTGATGTGGCCGGTGCTGATGTAAAGACTGTCAGTGATGCTGAGGTGCTTTCTGTTTCAGGTGACACATTCAGTAAACTCCTTGATCGAATCCCTGAATTGCAGCTCTTTATGGCCAAAATTCTTGTGCAGAGACTAACGCAGTCCAATGCCAGCCATTTTGATACCTTTGATGCCTGTATGAGTGGCTGGATTCGCGAGATGCCACCTGCAGAACTCTTTCAGATTTTTCACATGAATCAGAAAACCGGGGTACTTGCTATGGATCTTCCCCAGGGTGAGGCCAAAGTCTCTTTTCGGGAAGGTTGTGTGATTAATGCCCAGTACAGGGGGCAGTCCAATCAGGCCGCAATCTTTGCGATGCTCAAAGAGAAAGAGGGACGCTACACTTTTACCACAGGACTTTCACCCGAGGAGATGAAGGCAGCTGAAATTGGAGACTTCATGATGCTGCTTATGGAGGGCATCAAGCGGGTTGATGAGTCTGGTGAAGAAGAATGAAACAGTTGTGGTAATCGTGCCGAATGGTGGCAGGTAGAAAAGGCGGTATCAGTTTCGGTTGGAATTTTCAGTTACCTGGGGAGAGCTTTCTGGAAGGGTGGTAACTGCAGAATTTCCATAAAACTGTCGACATGGTACTCGGCAGCAAGTTTTTTATTTCTAAAGGCGATAAGTCGCATCCCGCATCTTTCCGAGTGTTCTCTGTCAATGATTGAGTCCCCAATGTAAATCGCCTCATCTACCGAGCAAGCGCAGTGTTCGAGGATTTCAAGAAGTGCGTCGGGTGCGGGTTTGGGCCTTTTGGCATTCTCTGCAGTCATCACCTTGACGAAGTAGTCCTTGAGGTTGAATATTGCAAGGATCGGTTCCATGGTATTGGTACGGTTGGTGGAAACAGCGAGTTGAAAGTGGGGCCTGCAGATATCGAGGAACTCAATAAGATCCCCCTCCATCTTCATGTATTTCAAAAAGGGAGCGTATCCTGTCTCCTCGCGAAATCGAGAAACATCTTCCAGATTCTGCTCCGGGTAGTGCCGGAAGATATGGCGGACTGATTCGTTCACATTATGGATGTGTACATATCCCAGCTCTTGATCATCCATAACAGGATGACCAAAGTGCTGTAACAGGTAATTGTAGTAGGTTTTGTTGGCAAACTTGGAGTCAAACATGACTCCGTCGCAGTCAAAAATTACGAGTTTCAGGGTCATTGTTGAAAGAGTGTATGCTGGAGCCACTCAATTCCAAAGATGAGGAGCTGCTCGTCTTCTTTGAGGGCTTCTTTTCGGGTCTGGTAGTTCTCCTGTTCAGGGAGGTTTCCGAGATCCAGTTGCTTGCGGAATGTATCAATATCGTAAAGAGCCAGGACAAAATAGTCTGTCTGTTCCCGGGTCAGTTGCATTCCACTTCGAATTTTCTGGTGCTGAAGCAGAGTGGCCACCATATCATTGTAGAAATTATAATCTTGCAACCCCTGGTCAGCGCAGTATTTGTGTGCGGTCTGCTCCACCTGTTCCTGGAAGCCGTTGCAGTGTGATTCCCGCAGCAGCACAAAAAACTCCTGCATGGAGTTGTCGTGCTGGCGAATGGCGGCTCTTCCCATGGGGTAGGCTCTACACGCCCCGGGGCGTCCCTGGTAGACTGTACAGCCATTTGGAGCCACAAAGACGCATGATGCCTCACCATCATCCACCATGGTGAGGTAGAACCGTGGAAAGACATCTTCCGCCGTCTGCTCGCGGATCACATACCTGTCGAGAAAACTATTCGAATCAAGCTGCATTTCCTGCTTCAGGCGCAGTACATCATACGGCGTGAGGGCGAGTTCCAGCTGACGGCAGCAGTCAGTAAAACAGCTGACAGCAGGATGACATGAGAATTGAAAAGGATCATTCACCTCTATCCGGCTGACGTTTTTAGGTAGCTGTTCCTGTTCCATGTTCTCAATCCTTCTTTGCTGGCCACAGGGTGAGTATGGGGCTGGCTATGAAGATTGAGGAATAGGTACCGACCAGAACTCCAAGGAGCAGAGCCAGAGAGAAGTTGTGAATTACTGAACCACCAAAGAAAAACAGGGCGGCAAGGGTCATGGCTGTTGTTATTGAGGTGACAAATGTCCGGCCCATTACTTCATTGATGCTGCGGTTAATCTGCTGCAAGAGGGAGTGATCCTCTGATTTTATCATATTTTCGCGAATGCGGTCAAAGACCACCACCGAGTCATTCAGTGAATATCCAGCCAGAGTCAGCAGGGCCGTTACAATGAGAAGGGTTATTTCGACATCAAGGAGCCAGCAGATACCGAGTACTACGATTACATCATGGAAGGTTGCAATGGCGGCAGCAAGACCAAAACGGATATCAAAGCGCATCGCCAGATAGATGATAACCCCAAGCAGAGATATGAAAATTGCCTGTATTGCTTTGTTTCTCAGCACTGCACTGACGGAAGAGCCTATTTCAGACTGGCTTTCCAGGGTGAAGCCCTTTTCGGGCATCTCCGTGGCAAGGAGAGTTGTGATCTGCTCGCTGAGATCACCCACCACCTCTTCCGATTTCTTTATTTTGACAATCAGGCGATGCTCACCCTGAACCTCCTGAAGGTTGGCATTCTTGAGATCGTTGTCACCGAATACTGTCCGTACTTCATCCATGGTAAAGTCGGCAGTTGCCTTGTACTGCAGTAGGGAACCGCCGGAGAAATCAACGCCCATGTTGGCTTTCCCTCTGGCAATCTGGATAAAGGCAACCATACCAATCATCACAAGTACTGCTGATAGTCCAAAGGTGAAATTCCTGATCTTCATAAAGTCCAAGTTGGGCTTTCTTATAAACTGCATGAAGTTCAGCTTTTTCATCAGCTTGAATGAGTAAAGAGTATCAAATATCAGGCGTGAACAGAAAAGTGCAGTGAATAGATTGAAAATAATTCCCAGTGACAGGGTGATGGCAAAGCCTTTTATCGGTCCGGTACCAAACATAAACAGTGCCATAGCGGTAATCAGAGTCGTCACCTGGGAATCGACAATGGTCCAGAAAGCCTTGCCAAAGCCACCGTCAACACTGGATTTTACAGATTTGCCGAGAGTGTATTCTTCCCGCATCCTTTCAAAAATGAGCACATTGGCATCAACGGCCATTCCTATGGAGAGGATAATACCGGCGATACCTGGCAGGGTGAGGGTTGCATTGAGGATGGCCAGTCCTGTAAAGAGAAAGAGAATGTTTAAAACTAGGGCGATATTGGCAATAATCCCGGAGAGCCTGTAATAAATGCCCATGAATACCAGGACAATAAGAGCTCCAAAGATACCTGCCGTCATTCCCTTGGTAATGGAATCCTGACCGAGACTTGCTCCGACGGTCATGTTCTGGATAATATCAACCGGAGCAGGGAGTGCACCAACACGCAGGACAATGGCAAGATCTGCTGCATCTTCATGGGTGAAACTTCCGCTGATCTGAGCAGAACCGCCCAGAATTTTTTCGCGTATAACAGGGGCGGAGCGGACAACATCATCGAGTACAATGGCCATCCGTTTTCCCACGTTCTCTTCAGTGAGTTTAGCAAAAACCCGGCCACCTTTAGAGGTGAAATCCAGGGAGACATAGGGCTCATTAAACTGATTGGAGATCCGGACCTGAGCATTCTTGACCATCTCACCTGTCATCAGGATCTGGTTGTCAAGGAGAATGGGGCGGATGATCTCTTTACCGGTCTGGGTGTCAGTGTCTTTTTCAATGTATATTCTGGTGTTTTCGGGCAGTCTGTTCTGCAGGGCCCTGTTGAGCTTGGCAAGTTCTTCATGGCTGGTCCAGGTTCCGTCCCATTGCCCGGCCACTCGTGCTTCTTCTGCCAGCAGGCTGATATTGATACCTGCAGCATCGGCAACTCGTTTAAATTCAAGCTGGGCAGTGTCGCCAAGGAGTTTTAAGGCACGTTTAGGGTCTTTTACGCCCGGGAGCTGCACCACTATCTCTGCCTCACCCTGGCGGATTATTACCGGCTCCGCCACACCAAACTGATCAATTCTGTTCCTGATAATCTCGAGGGACTGCTCAACAGCGTGGGTGCGGATAAAGTCAATTTCAGAACTTTTGAGAGTAACCGTTATCTTCGGAAAAGAGCCTTCTTTGGCATCCACTTTCACATTAATTTCAGGAAAGCTGTCTTTTACCACCCGATTGACCGTATCGACGGCTCCAGAGTTTGGCAGGGTAAAGAGAACCACTCCTGGATCGGATTTTGTACGGACCGCACTGATGCCCTCTTCCCTCAAAAGGTCTTTCAGTTCGTTTGCGGCAAGTTCAAGGGAGTCTTCTTCAGCCTTATCAAGATTAACCCTGAGGACAAGATGCATACCACCTTGAAGATCAAGTCCAAGCCGCAGCCCTTCAGGGGCCATGTATTTCTCCCACCAGTCAGGGGTAGAGCTGTAAAATGAGGGAACAATAGTGATAATGGAGAGCGCAATAAAGAAAAGCAGCGCAGAAATTTTCAACTTCAGTGATGTGTTCATTCTGGTTCCTGGAATAAAAAAAGCTACCGGTTGATTATTGATGATGTTCTAATTGGATAAAACAAAAAGATTATACTGTACTGCTTGAATCTTGCAAGGTTTCAGGCTGATTTTTTCTGTTAATGGCGGATGCGTGACAGGCGGCGCCAAATCCGTTGTCAATATTTACTACCGCAAGGCCGGGGGCGCAGCTGTTCAGCATGCCGAGCAATGCGGCAATCCCACCAAAGCTGGTACCGTAGCCCACCGAAGTTGGCACCGCCACCACAGGACAACTGCACATTCCGCTCACCACACTTGGCAGAGCTCCTTCCATTCCGGCCACCACTATAACAACGGTGGCACGGCTGATGGCCTCCTGCTGTTTAAACAGACGGTGCAGGCCGGCTACTCCTGCGTCATAATGAGTGGTTACCGGATTACCGAGGCTTTCTGCTGTGATTCGTGCCTCCTCTGCTATGGGGATGTCGGAGGTTCCAGCGCAGAGGATGACTATGGTTCCACGAGTGTGGTCGGGATCAATAAGGGGGATATTACAGGAGAGCATAGCAGCCTGCTGATGATAGCGGAGTTGTGGCAGGGCTTTCAGGATATGGGCAGCCTTTTCAGGCTTGACACGGGTAGCAAGGAACAATGAGTGTTGTTCGAGAAAGGTCCTTGCGATGTTGATGATCTGTTCACTGGTTTTAGAAGCACCGTAGATCACTTCAGGAATGCCGGTTCTAAGGGTTCTGTGGTGGTCGATGCAGGCATCTTTGATATATTGGCCAGGAAGATGGCGCAGTTTGTGTAATGCCTGGTCCACTGAGCAGTCCCCCTGCTGTACACCTTGTAAGAGATCCTGTATGCTGTCCTGATTCATAATTGCCAGTTTAAAGTGGAAAGTTGAAGGTGAAAAGTTTAAAGTGCCACTATAATCATTATCTGAAACGAAGCTAAAGTTTTTCAACCTGACATTATTTATTTTTTTAAGGAGGTTGTTGTATGAATGATGTGATCCTCCCTGCCTATATTGAGTACCTGCAGCAGTCTGATAGTTATCCCCATCCTGCCACTGATATCAGTCTGGTCCAGACCCATATCTCTTTTGTTTTGCTCGCCGGTGATTCTGTGTACAAGTGGAAAAAACCAGTGAATTTCGGATTTCTGGATTTTTCCTCCCTCGAAAAGAGAAGGTATTACTGTGAGCAGGAGTTGCTGCTGAACCGGCGCCTCTGTCCGGATTTATACAAAGAACTTGTTACGGTCACAAGGGACGGCGAAGGATTTTGTCTCAACGGCAGTGGCGAGGTAGTTGAGTATGGAATTCGGATGGATCGTATGGATGAATCCAGAATGATGGGTCGGGTTATGGCTGCCGGGAAACTCCAGAAGAAACACCTTGATCTGATTATTGAACAGCTGGTTCCATTTTATCAGGAGACAGCAGGTGGAGAGGAGATAAGAGATTTCGGCAGGGCGGAATCTGTTGCTGTTAATGTTCTTGAAAATTTTGAGCAGACCGAGGGCTTTGTGGGTAAAGGTGCTGTGACTAAGGATCAGTTTGAGAAAATAGTGAGCTATTCAAAAGAGTTTCTAGACCATGAGGATCTCTTTCAAAAGCGCATTGATGCCGGAAAGATCAGGGATTGTCACGGTGACCTGCACTCTGGTAATATCTGTCTCTCAGATCCCGTCTATATCTTTGACTGTATTGAATTTAATGAACGTTTTCGATATACTGATGTGGCGGCTGATGTCGCCTTTCTGGCAATGGATCTTGACTTCCATGATCAGGCGGAATTCTCGGGCTACTTTATTGAACAGTTTGTAAAGCAATCAGGAGATCGTGGTCTTCTGAAAGTGTTGAATTTTTATAAGTGTTATCGTACTTATGTGCGGGCCAAGATCGCCTTGTTCACCGCCAGTGATCCGGCAGTGGATGAAAAGACCAAAATCGCTTGTATCGAACAGGCAAAGAAGCACTTCCTTCTGGCGGAGCGGTATGCAACGACCTGAAAAACTTCTGCTGGTTTTTTTTGGTATGATAGCCACGGGTAAGAGTTATCTGGCGTCGCACTGGGCGGAACAGTATAAGCTGCCCTGCTATAATTCTGACAGGGTCCGTAAAAACCTTGCTGGCCTGCGTCCCGAAACCGGGCAGAAAGAAGGTATTGATCAGGGCATCTATACGCCGGAATTCAGCAGACTCACATATGACGCCCTCATTGATCACGCCGAGAAGCATTTTAAGGAAGATCCACTGGCCGCAGTCGTCCTTGATGGTTCGTATCAGTCTCTGGCGGAACGGGAGCTGCTGCGAAAGACGTTTTCAGGTCGGGTGCGACTGGAGTTTGTGCACTGTATCTGTTCGGAGGATGTTGTTAAAGAGCGGTTGCAAAAACGGGCTGCTGATCCAGATGCGGTCTCAGATGGAAACTGGGTGATCTACCAGGCGCAACAAAAACGTTTTCAGCCGGTATCTGCTCGGGAACGGGTTATGGAAATTGATACAGATGCTCCTGTGGCAGACCTGATCCAAAAGGTGTCTGACAAAATATTTGGCTGAGGTATGGGGCAACCCGTATGATTATGCAGTACCTTGGTCTAAGGAGAACCTGCAATCTGCTGAAAGATTTGTGGGTTTCCGGGTTTGTTCTTTATCCCTTCAGCAGTTGCAGGTTTCCTACGATATTATCGTTGTTCTCATAGAAGCT
Organism: Deltaproteobacteria bacterium; assembly: GCA_024280265.1. Lineage (GTDB taxonomy): Bacteria > Desulfobacterota > Desulfobulbia > Desulfobulbales > Desulfocapsaceae > Desulfocapsa. Next base: position 9,794 of record JAJRQL010000047.1, on the reverse strand, counting down.
GAGTACTTCCGTATCGTTCATGGGTGGCCGCGTTTGGTGCTGCTCGGCTCGTCACCATTTAACAGTGCCTCTCTGGCTTCGACAAGGAAATGACAGATTTCTAATCACTTTGTAACAGGATACTAATATTATTGTTGTAGTTTATGGTGGTCTCCTGATGGTATTATCGTCCGGAGCGTATTCTCTTCTTCCCAGGGACGGATCTGTTAAAGATCCGGCCCTGCTTCTGTTGTGGTCGCAACCCTGTTTTAATTAATGCACAAATCTGGTATCGTTGTACGGTGGTCAGACAGTGACTATATTACCTGAAAAATTAAGCTGAATTGCAAAAGGTGCATCATGGCAACACGAATTTATATATTACGTTTTCCCAAAGAGACCAGCAGCGAACCCATTATTTATCAACTGGTGAAACAGTATGATGTGGAGTTTAATATTTTAAAGGCGGATATACTTCCTCAGCGAGAGGGGGTAATGATCCTCGAACTGAAGGGAACAAAAGACAAGGTATCCTCCGGACTTTCTTATTTAAAGTCATTTGGAGTGAAGGCAGAACGTCTTGCTGCTGCCATAAACCGTGATGATGAAAAATGCTTTCAGTGCGGCGCCTGTACTGGTATCTGCCCCGTCGGGGCGCTTTACATTCAGCGTCCCGGTATGGAGGTAATCTTTGATCCTGACAAGTGTACCGGGTGTTCCCTCTGTGTTCCTGTATGTCCGGTTCGGGCCATGGAGGTGTCTCCTGTTACTGAGGCATTGGCAGAAGCGGCAGAAAAAAAGATCGTCACCTGAGTTTTTAAGATGAAGGTCTGGGTGGATGCAGATGCCTGTCCGGTGGTGATCAAAGAGATTCTCTTTAAGGCAGCTGATCGTACTGGGATAGAGACAGTTCTGGTGGCAAATAAAACCATGAATTTTCCTGTCTCTCCCCATATTTCATTTGTCTTGGTGTCTGCTGGTGCCGATGTGGCAGACTCTGAAATTGTGAAGCGTCTTGAGCCGGGTGATTTGGTGATTACCGCTGATATCCCATTGGCGGCTGATGTGATCAAGAAAGGAGGTCACGCCCTCAATCCGCGTGGTGAACTCTATACTATTGATACCATTGGATCCCGCTTGAGTATGCGCAATTTTATGGATGACCTCCGTGCAAATGGTGTCGAAACCGGTGGCCCACCAGCCCTGAACAGGGGTGATCGTCAGGCATTTGCAAACAAACTTGATTCGTTTCTTGCCGGCCATGCTCCTAAAATAAAGCCTGCTGGTCGCAAAACCTCCCCTCCCCCCTGGTAGGGATTAACAGAGAGTAGCCTAAAAACGTGAAACCTAAAAAAACATTTAAGAGCCCTCCGAAAAGATTCCAGCCCAAAGGACTGGCTGTCCTTTACGAAGATCATGACTTACTGGTTGTGGAAAAGAAAAATGGAATTTTGCTGGTGAGCAGCGCCAGAGACAGGGAAAAAACCGCTTATTATCAGCTGAGTGACTACGTCCGCAAAGGGAATTCCAAGTCAAGAAACCGGATTTTTATCGTCCACCATATGGACCGGGAATCTTCCGGAGTTCTTGTCTTTGCCAAGAGCGAACAGACAAAACGTATTATTCAGGATCAGTGGCAGTCGTACAAAAAAACCTGTGCCGTGGTGATCTGTGGCAGGTTACCTGAAAAAAAAAGTACTATCTCCTCCTATCTCGCTGAGAACAGTATCCACAAGATGTATTCTGTGAGTGATCCGGCAAAGGGGAAGTTTGCCCAGACTGCTTATACGGTTGTCAAAGAATCGGAAAACTATAGTCTCCTTGAAGTGGAGTTACTCACAGACAGGAAGAATCAGGTTCGGGTTCAATTTGCAGATAAGGGCTGTCCGGTGGCCGGGGATAAGAAATATGGGGTAAAGGATCGCAGTATAAAACGATTAACCCTCCATATGAATTCCATTATAATGGCCCACCCTGTTACAAAACAGGCCATGACCTTTGATACAAAGGTTCCCGGTTATTTCTATGCGCTGGTTTCCTCTCGTGGTTGAAAAACAGCCCAATAACCCTCTCCATGGGATAACACTGGAGATCATGGTTACGAAGCTGGTGGAATGGTATGGCTGGGATGGGCTGGGCAGGCATATAACAGTCAAGTGTTTCAATGTAAACCCTTCTGTGAAATCCAGTCTTAAGTTTTTGCGAAAAACCCCATGGGCTCGAGCAAAAGTGGAAAGGCTGTACACGGTCACTGCCAGGGAAAGGCCGCCTCGAAAATAGCGAAGGGTCTTTTTTTTGTTGTTTTTGCTGGTCTTATGCTTATGGTTTTCTCCGTGAGAATATCTCTCATTCCGGTCTGGTTCCTCATGTCAGTCGATAACGGTGGAGCTGGGATTTATAAAAAATACCATGGAGAATCATCATGTCAGGATGTCCAAGTTGCGGTTCCGCAGACAAGTACGGCCCTACGGGAGGCCCATTTTCAACAGGCAGGGAGCTGGTAGAGTTTGTTTGTAATGCCCATGGAGGCACAGTCAGGGATCAGTTGATTGATGGTGGTGGCTATGAGACGAGCTGTCAGGAGTGCGGTACTGCATTTACCCTGACGACCTTTGTGGGGCAGTGTCCAGAGTGTGGTGGTGTCCATGCCATCGCCCCTGTTCACAGAAGTGCGGAGCATATTCAGTACGCCGGAAAGGATATTACTATTTAGTACTTGTCAGGAAATAGTCTTTTCCTCTTAACTGTTCGTTGCTTTGAAAACTTTTCACCCAGTATTAATAACGTTGAAATAAGCTGGGTATTTTGTCCTCGGAATATCAGATATATGCCTGCGGTAAAGCTTCTTCTGAGTCTCTATTTGTAAGAAAAGGCTCATTTCTGGACGAACACACACGAAGTGTTTCCAAGCAGATTTTCAGCTTCAGTTCTCTTGTGAGGGTGGAGTCGTTTTGGCTTCATCCTCGTCTGAGTCAAATTGGGCCCAATCAGGTAGCAGAGTGTCCTTGAGCCAGGAAGAGAGACTGAATCCTGGTGGGTTTCCTGCTTCCAGTCGTTGTAGTAACTTTCGTGCCTTGGGGGTTATTGTGGCATCCGGGTAGGTGTTTATCAGGTATTGGAGTCGGGTTTGAGCCTGGTCGTACTTCTCAGTCCTGAGGTAAAATTCTACGACAAAATATTCGTGATTCACCAGGAATTCATTCGCTGCTCGAACCCTTGCCCTGGCTTCATGAGTGTAGGGTGAGTCGGGGAAAGACCTGAGGAGTTTGGACAACTCTTTTATGGCATTATCAGCACCGCTGGTATCGCGGTCAATACGATCTATCTGCTGATAGTAGCACATGGCAATCTGGTACATTACGTAGGGGATGGCTTCATTGGTGGGGTGACGTTCCTCGAACTCACGATAGAGTACCAGCGCCTCCTGGTAATTTTCCATGTAGTAGTTTGCGTCAGCACCCTTCAACTGGGCAAGCATGGCCTCGGGGCTGAAGGGGTAGTAATCGAGTATTTCGTCAAAAGCCTTTCGGGCCTTATAGTAATTACCGTTGTTCAACTCGTCTATCCCTTTTCCAGCAAGGGTCTTGGCGGAGAGACGTACGGCCTGACCGTCCGCATCACCTTCTCCAAAGATAGATTTTATCTGGGCACACCCTCCGAGTGAGAGGAGTAACATGCTGATCAGGCAGAGCCTGAGTGAGGTCTGTATCAGTGAAGTATGGCCGGCAGATTGTCTGGGACGGGACATCATAATAAGTTGGCTCAGCTGAGATTGGCGAGATATTGTTCGGCGGCAAGGACAGCAGTGGCACCTTCTCCTGCTGCGTTGACTACCTGTCGAACTTCCTTGCTGCGGATATCGCCTGCGGCCATGACTCCGGGTACGGCAGTGCGAGTTTCCAGGTCGGTGGGGATAAATCCACCGGCATCGGCTTTAAGTATGTCGAGGGGCAGCATCTCATTGTTTGGCAGCACACCGATGAGAACGAAGATACCATCAACCTTCAGTTCCGAGGTCTCACCATTTCTGTTCAGGAGCTGAATCCTTTCAACACCTTCTGTCCCTTTTATCTCAGTTACGGTGGTGTCCCAGATAAAATCAATTTTAGAGTTGGCAAAGGCTTTTTCCTGGACGATTTTAGTGGCTCGCAACTCATCACGACGATGAATAAGAGTAACCTTATCGGCAAATTTGGTGAGGTGAGATGCTTCCTGCACTGCGGTGTTACCTCCGCCAACAACTGCAACGTGCATGTTGCGGTAAAATGGCGCATCGCATGTTGCACAGTAGGAGACGCCCTTTCCGGTAAGTTCGACTTCTCCGGGGACACCAAGAGGGCGCGGATGGGCACCGCTGCAGATGATAAGACTGTCACAGCTGAGAGTATCACCATCCTCAAATTGCAGACGTTTCACCGGCTCACTGAGATCAAGGGAGGTGACGTTGCCGAACATGGAGTTAAGCTCAAAACGCCTGGCCTGGGCCAACATTTTTTCGGCAAGATCAAAGCCGGAGATACCGTCTGGGAACCCGGGATAGTTATCGATCCAGTCAGTGAGAAGAACCTGCCCACCTTCGGCACCCTTCTCAACGAGGAGGTGATCCATGCGTGCTCTTGCTGCGTAGAGTCCTGCAGTGAGGCCGGCCGGTCCACCGCCAAGAATAATCAGTTTATGATGGGAATTGGCCATGAGATCAGAATGGGTCTGGGGGGATAGCAGTCAGGCCTGACAGGAAAGGATTCCGGTCACGGCCTGATTATTAAGATTATAACGCTTTTTCGATGAGCTCAATGAGCTGAGCTTTACCGACAGCACCGGTAACCTGGTCAACCTTTTCGCAGCTCTTAAACAAAATAAGGGTGGGGATGGCCCGGATTCCAAATCTTCCTGGAGTTGCAGGGTTGTCGTCCACGTTCATTTTTACGATATTAACCTTTCCGTCATACTCATCAGCCAGAGCCTCAACAACGGGGCCGATTGCCTTACAGGGGCCACACCATGGGGCCCAGAAATCTACAAGGCATGGGGTGTCTGAACTGATTGTCGATTCAAAATCAGCATCACTTACATCGTTAACTTTATCACTGGCCATTGTTTTTCTCCAATTTGAGTGGAATTTATGATTGTCTAAAAAAGATAAAATTTTGTTTTCAGTTCTTGCAATGTACCCGTTGCAGTTTTCCATGACAAGAAAAAAAAGAGTATGTTCCGGGCACTTTTGCGCCATGTTTGTGCATACAATGTGCACAAAATACGAAAGGTCAAGGCGGGAAGCTGTTTGACAGTTTTTTACAAGTCATGGTATGTTCTAACTCGACAAGTCGAAAAACTTTTTAAAGTTGCTGGATAAGTTCCTTGGTGGTAACTCCAAACTTCTGATTTAAAAAAGCTCTCATGGTTTCGTGTTTTTTTTAGTACAGTTTTTATGGAGTAAGGCATTAATCTTTCCAGAAGATCAAAATCCAGGTTCTGTGTAGACCATGGTGCTTGAAAAAATACCAATGAAGGGAGTTGATATGAATACAACTGTTTCCGAAAAAATGTTTGAAATGGCCCAGAAAGTGATTCCAGGTGGGGTGAACAGTCCTGTCAGGGCCTGTCGTTCTGTTGGTTGTGACCCGGTGTTCATCCAAAAGGCAAAGGGGGCAAAGGTCTACGATGTGGACGGGAATGAATATGTTGATTTCGTCTGTTCCTGGGGCCCGATGATTCATGGTCATGCGCCGGATGAGATTGTTACAGCAGTGAAAGAAACAGCTGGGGACTCCACATCCTTTGGAGCGCCAACCACCAAGGAAATGGCCCTTGCCTCCATGGTTGTTGAAGCGGTACCTTCTCTTGAAAAGGTCCGTTTTGTGAATTCGGGTACTGAGGCCACCATGAGTGCGGTTCGCCTGGCGCGTGGTTATACTGGTCGGGATGTGATTGTCAAATTTGACGGCTGCTATCATGGCCATGCGGACTCTTTCCTGGTAAAGGCTGGTTCCGGGGTGATAACTCTCGGAATTCCCGGCAGTCCTGGTGTCCCCGAAGATGTCATTAAAAATACTATTTCCATACCCTACAATGACGATGAAGTACTCGAAAAGACCCTACGTGATAAGGCTGATACCATTGCCTGTGTAATCGTGGAGCCTGTTGCAGGGAACATGGGTTGTGTAGCGCCTTCAAAGACCTTCCTGCACAGATTGCGTGAGCTCACAGCGGAACTTGGCATCGTGCTCATTTTTGATGAGGTGATAACCGGATTCAGGCTTGCCTATGGTGGAGCTCAGGAATTTTTTGATATCATGCCGGATCTCACCTGTCTTGGTAAAATTATTGGTGGTGGCCTGCCAGTTGGTGCATACGGTGGCAAGGCGGAAATTATGGATCAGATTGCCCCGGATGGCCCTGTGTATCAGGCGGGAACCCTTTCCGGCAATCCCTTGGCCATGGCTGCTGGAATCGCCAACCTGAAGATGTTGCGGCGTCCGAATTTCTATAAAGAGCTCAACGAGAAGGCGGAGTTTTTTGAAGCAGGGCTGAACAAGGCGGCAGAGTCTGCCGGCATTCCGGTAACTCTGAACAGGGTTGCATCGCTGATGACAGGATTCTTTACTGATAGTCCGGTGACTGATTTTAACTCAGCCATGAAATCGGATACTGATCGTTACGGGACGCATTATCGTCAAATGCTGAGTAAGGGGATTTACCTGGCGCCTTCGCAATTTGAAGTTGCTTTTATTTCGGCCGCTCATGGTCAGGAAGACCTGGAAAAAGCCATAAAGATGACTGAATGGTCATTCAAAAAGTTGGATGAAATGTAAAAAAATCGTTGACTTTGGCGGGTGGGCATGATAACAAATTTGATCGTTTGCCACAGAGTTTTCAGAGTTTTGAAAGGTGGTAACAAAAATGGCTAAAAAACTAAGTACCGAGATGGTCGATCTGCTTGGAAATTATGGGCATATCGGGTTTACTTTTGTGGCCGCAATTTTTATCGGACTGGGAGGCGGTATCTATCTGGATGAACATTTCTTCGATGGAAGCACCTCACCTTGGTTTACATTTATCGGCCTGGCCTTTGGGATAGGTGCTGGATTTAAGAGTTTGTTCGATATTTTGCGAACACCGGCTGCCAAGACAAAGGACAAGGATTCGGAAGGTTGACGGGTTGTGCTTGATATTTCTCTAAAACAAGTGCAGATCATGAGCCTTGCCTTCCTGGTACTGCTGACCGGCGGGTCATGGATGGTAATGTCATGGCTCTTTGCCCAGTCGGTACTGATTGGTGGAGTAATAGCTATTGCGAGTTTTTTTTCAGGACACCGTGATATTGCTTCTTTTTTAAAGACCTTTGAGCCTCCAAAAGAGGGAGAGGAACCGAAAAAGGGCAGCGGTAAGTCCGTTTATATTGTTAAATTTTGGCTCCGGCTGGCCTTGATTGCTGTGATTCTGCTGCTTTTTATCAGGAGTGGTAGGGCTGATGTGATTGGGTTGTTGCTGGGGTTATCAACTGTAGTTATTGCCATTATTCTGACAACGATCAGTGTGGCAGGACGCTACTTTTTAAGCAGGAAAGGGTAAGAGGGAGAGTTATGGAACATCCAATACTATTTATTTCAATTATTCTGGAAAAATTAGGGCTGCCGATCCCACATGGTCCCATTGGCAATACATTCCTGGAAAAACTTTGTGAACCGTATATGACCTATACCTGGTTCGTTATGATTTTTCTGGTAGTGGTTGGTAAGCTTACCCTCAGCAATATTGAGATGATCCCCGGTAAGGGACAGAACTTCTGGGAATTGCTCATCGGCGGGATGTATGATTTTTTTAATGATAATATGGGGAGCGAACTCACCGAAAAGCTTTTCCCAATGATTTCCACCTTTGCCCTCTACATTGCAGTGGGTAACCTCATTGGTCTGATCCCCGGTTTCATGTCACCTACCTCATCCATTAATACCACCCTTGCATTGACTATCATTGTGTGGGTAACCCATCATCTCATCGGCTTTCGTGCTCATGGTGTTGGCTACATAAAACATTTCCTCGGGCCCATTCCGGTTCTTATTCCACTGATGCTGCCCATCGAGCTTATTAGTAATGTGGCTCGTCTGCTTTCACTCTCCATTCGACTTTTCGGTAACATCATGGCTAAAGAGACCCTGCTCGGAATTCTCTTCATGCTGGCCGGTGCCTATTTTGCGCCACTGCCAATCATGCTGCTTGGTGTACTTGTATCTCTGGTTCAGGCCATGGTTTTTGTTTTACTCACTGTTGTATACTTCGGTCAGTCTAACGAGCATGCCCATTGATCAAAAGAGAGTAATATTGATTCAGGACTAACTTTTTTTTATATAGATAGCAGGAAGAAGGCCAAAACAACAAAACTTTTTTAGGAGAAACACAATGGAATCAAATGCATTAATGCTTGGACTGGTATGTATCGGTGCTGGACTTTCAATCGGACTTGCAGGACTTGGTGCTGGTATTGGTATCGGTAACGTTGGACAGGGTGCCACCATGGGTCTTGCCCGTAATCCTGAAGTACAGCCTAAACTGATGGTTTTCATGATCCTTGGTATGGCCCTTGCTGAGTCCTGTGCTATTTACGGACTGGTTGTTTCCCTGATCCTGCTTTATGCAAATCCTTTGATTGGCTAATTCAGTTTCAGTCAGGTCAGTGTGCTTCACACGACGCCTGAACCTTTGACTCGAGAAAGGCTGCAGAGAAATCTGCAGCCTTTTTGCGTTTTTGAGAATCAGCCATATAATGGATACTATGAAAGATGATATAATTGTTCATCCAGGGCGGGGGGTCAGGGAAAAGTCCATACCGAAGTGTGGTCTTTTACTGGTGAATCCAACAGAGGCCAGGAATTGTTCCAGGATACTGCTTGACCGGGGGGGGGAACAGCGGTTTCTGTTTCACTCGGACCTGGTGGTGAGTCCCGGAGGTGATTTTTTTGTAGCTGGTCCCTCTGTCGGTGCTCCCATGGCTGCTATGGTACTTGAAAAGCTCATCGTCCTTGGAGCCAGAACAGTGGTGATGGCCGGCTGGTGCGGTGCTATTGATCCAGCCATTGCAATTGGTGACACGGTTCTGGGCGGGCCCGCACATCCAGGTGAGGGGACATCGCGATATTACAGTAACAGTGCTGTACTGCATCCTTCATCGGTGCTGCTTGAGAATCTCCAGACTGTTTTTGACAATCAAGTACCCGTGTCCATCTGGTCAACGGATGCCCCCTACAGAGAGTCCAGGAGGATGCTCACCGCACTTTCTGAGAAATATGGTGTCATGGCTGTGGACATGGAATACTCTGCGCTGTGTGCTGTTGCAGCGCACAGGAGGATAGATTTTGCCGCTCTCTTTCTTGCTTCTGATGAACTTTGGAAAGAGGAATGGTATCCCGGTTTTAATGGGAAGGTTTTTAAAAGAAAGAGCAAAGCCCAGTTAAAACTGCTCATGAACTCCATTGTTACCGTATCTCGTTATAAGGAGAAATAAATATGTCCAGCTTTCATCTTGTGAGCCTGGGGTGTGCCAAAAATTTAGTGGATTCTGAGGTGATGCTTGGATTGCTCCATGAAAATAACTACCAGTTAACGGATGATCCAGCAGGTGCTGATGTACTCATAGTGAACACTTGCGGTTTTATTCAGCCAGCAGTTGAGGAGGCCATTGAGGTTATCCTTGAAATGGCTGCTTTTAAGAAGGATGACCCGGAAAAGTTTCTGGTGGTCACTGGTTGCCTGGTGCAGCGATATGTCAAAGATCTGGAGAGGGATCTTCTTGAAGTTGACCTTTTTGTTGGAACCGA
>JAJRQL010000046.1 GCA_024280265.1 Deltaproteobacteria bacterium | reverse complement strand
TTTGAAAAGTTACCCATGGCAGAGACCCTGGAAGACTACGAAGCCCTGCTGCCAGGGAATATTACCCGGGAACAACTGGATTCACCGGCAGTGATGGAATGTGCTTAATGTGGCGCTTACTTCGCTGACATCCCTCTCCCTACACAAAATAAGGTTGGCGGAGTCTCTGAACTACCATTGTGAGTATGATAAATTTCAATAGTTATATCCAAGGGTACCCTACTATATTGGCGTCTTTCGACTGGATTAACCCGTTCTTCCAGTAAATTTTTTCTCATTGCCTGAGAACTTCAGGCAGTGATAACATTCTCTTTATTTGCGAAATGACATTTTTGTATTCTTGCTGCGAGGCGGATTTCATCAAGATCATCATGCAGACTATGTCGCAACAATGGCCCCGATGCCATTTTCCTGTGAAGGCAGTGAGTGGGACTTAACACAAAGCAACTCCCATTCCATTGCATAATGGCATCCATACCATCATTTCCGTCCGAGTCTGTCCCGGATAACAAAACACCTGACGCTCTTGTTGTCAATAAGGATGCGACAGAAGCCATAAGTTGATTAATGGGAAAAAACCCGTCTGCTTCCCGGGACTGTTGAACTTGAAAGCAGAAATTACCTGAATAAGGAGAGAGGGTAACATTATCATTTCCTGAGAAAATATAACAACATCCACCCTCAAGGGTTGCACCGTCCTCTCCAAGGATCACCTCAAAATCAGAGATAGCATCCAGGTACTGAACGAAAGATTCAACATTTTCAGGCCTGTCAAGGATCGTAATACAGATAGCACCACCCATTTCAGGGTTGAGTTCAGGAATTATCTTGAGAATATTGGCATACCCACTTTCTCCAGCTCCTATAACGGTAACAAAATTCATGCGCCTGTAACGTTTATTGGTGAGCAGGGAAATTTCATCTCCGCACCTGCCACATTTAAGCGAGTTTTCTTTCGGTGGCCATTTTGTCACAACCTGCCTGTTACCGCAATCCTCGCAAAAAATAACTTTTTCCCGTATTTTCCTAAGTGCCCCTGATCCGTTTTTTTGCTGCATGGGATCAATGGAATGGACTGACATGGCTGCCGCCGCAAAAACCTTGCTTAACACAAGCTTGGAATGAGCAGCACCATCCATCCCTTTGAAAAAGGTATTCTTTGATACAAAATCTACAGCTCCGTATTTAAGAGCATCAAAACAGCGGGCCGTCCCATTTTTACTGAGTGAAGACAGAAGAATTGTAGGCGTTGGGGTATGAATCATCAAGTGCTGCAAAGTAGTCATACCATCCATCACTGGCATTTCCATATCCAGGAGAATAACATCCGGTTCAAGGTTCAGCACCATCCCGAGTGCTTCAATGCCGTTGGTCGCCTCACCAACTATCTCCACACCATCCTTTTGGGAAAGTGTTCCTCGTAATACTCTGCGCAACACCCATGAATCATCAACAATGAGAATTTTCACGGGATATTCAAGTTTTTCATTGATGTTCATAAATAATTTTTGATGTTTAGGGAGAAAACAGTTATTTGCCTGTTATATCATTGAAACAGACGTAAAAGTCAATCAATTCTCCAGGGTGACTTGACGATAAAAAAAATTAGGGTTCTCTGAATTGCAACAGCTATTCCTCAGCATTGATATAAGCCATGTTTTCTAATGTATCGATCGACCCCATCAGGCAAGAGTTCCCTTACAGAGAGGCCAGCAGCAATTCTCCTGCGAATTTTGGATGAAGAAATCACCGGAAGAGAAATATCTGAAGTATAGATAGACTTTCCCGATTGAGTATTCTTCCAATGATCCTTTTTCCTACTGTAGTTCAATCGTTTGAAAATTCGATGAAGTTTTTTACTCTTGTAGCCTTTTCTGGAAAAAACAATAAAATGGCTGCAGTTAAGCACTTCAGTATATTATACCATGAGGGTAAATCAAGAAAAGCGTCAGCTCCAATAATAAAATAGAATTCTACCTCTCCGACAGAGTGCAGTTCAAGGTACATAAGGGTGTCAATGGTGTAAGATGGTGAAGAGAGCATATTCTCAAGCGTTGAAACATGCAGGAGAGAATTTCCCTGAGACGCAATAGCAAGCATTTCGGCCCGATGAGAAAAATCGCTTACATTCTGTCCCTGTTTATGAGGTGGGACTGCAGCAGGAAGCAACATAACCTCTGAAAGATCACAAAGATTTCCAGCGGCCTGTGCTAGGGCCAAGTGCCCATTGTGAACAGGATCAAAGGTTCCCCCGAGAATACCTGTCTTTCGTGTCAACTTCTAACCTGCCCCTGGCCATATACAACAAATTTCCTGGTCGTCAGCTCTTCAAGTCCCATGGGGCCATATGCATGAAGCTTAGTGGTTGAAATCCCAATTTCTGTTCCAAGTCCCAGTTGGCCACCGTCATTAAATCTGGTTGAGGTGTTCACCATGACTGCAGAAGCATCAACTTCAGCAATGAACTGCTGTGCTTTTGAATAATTCTCAGTGAGAATTATTTCTGTATGGTGTGAACCGTATTTGTCAATATAGGCAAAGGCCTCATCAAGACCGGATACCACTTTGACACAAAGGCTGAGGCTAAGAAATTCGGTCCCCCAGTCCTTTTCCAAGGCTGGGTTTATATCTGAAACAATGGAAACAGCCCTGCTGCACCCCAGAAGCTTCACACCATGTCTTTTAAGCTCTGCTGCCAGAACAGGGAGGTATCCACCTGCAATGTCTTCGTGGACCAGGAGCCCTTCCAGAGCATTACATACACCGGGTCTTTGCACTTTTGAGTTAACAATTACCGGAGTAGCCTTTTCCAGGTCGGCATCACTGTCCACATATATGTGACAGACCCCCTTATAGTGTTTCAACACAGGAATACGAGAGTTCTCCGAAACAAATCGTATCAGCCCCTCACCACCACGTGGTATAACCAGATCGAGAAATTCTTCCTGCTGGAGCAATACAGTAACTGCTTCACGATCAGTTATCGGTATAAGCTGCACTGCATCGCCTATAATACCCTGGCTCTCAAGAGCGTCCTGAAGGACACTGGCAAGAGCCCTGTTGGAGTGAATGGCCTCTGACCCGCCCCGTAACAATATGGCATTCCCGGCTTTTAAGCAAAGGGCAGCCGCATCCACAGTCACATTAGGACGTGATTCGTAAATCATAGCTATCACTCCAAGTGGAATCCGCATCCGCCCAACCATGAGTCCATTTGGGCGCTTAACCAAATTAGTCACTTCACCCACAGGGTCAGGTAGTGCTGCAACTTCTGCAAGTCCGGCTTGCATGGCATCAATAACATTATCGGAAAGTTCAAGCCTATCAAGCATGGCATCTGAAAGTCCCTTCTGACGTCCTGCAACCAGATCTTTTTGGTTTTCAATCTTGATAAAGTCACGTTTTTCATTAATACTGGCAGCCATATGAAGCAGAACACTGTTCTTTGCCTCTGTTGAAAGGTTGACCAGAGAACGAGCGGCCTTTTTGGCGCGTTCGGCCATGTCACGGATGTCTTCAGCTAAATCAGCCATGCTATTTCCTCATTTTTATAATACAACCAGATTGTCACGATGGATTACTTCGTCATAATCCTTCACTCCGAGCAAGCCTTCTATCTCTGCAGAGTGATGTTTTTTAATTAACTCAACATCTGCAGAACTATAGTTAATCAAACCTGCAGCAATCACCTTGCCTGCAGGGTTGAGACAGTGGACTGAATCTCCAACTCCGAAGTTTCCACGAACCTCAAGGATTCCTGACGGCAGGAGACTGCCCCCCCTGTTCGACAATGCCTGGCAGGCACCTTCATCTAGAACCAAAACCCCTTTCGGATGCAGAACATGGGCTATCCACTGTTTACGCGGTTTTATTTTATCCACTGCTGGAAGAAAAAATGTTCCAATCATCTCACCGCTGAACAGTTGTTGCAAAATTGTATCATGTTTCCCAGGGCCTATGAATGATGCACATCCACCGGTTGAAACCATTTTTGCAGCACGAATTTTAGACTGCATCCCTCCAGTCCCAAGAGCACTTTTGACATTACCCGCCATAGCTTCAACCTCTTCTGTAACAGCGGCAACAGTATAAACAGGTTTGGCATCCGGATCATTTTGAGGATTACCTGTGTAAAGTCCGACAACGTCTGTCAGGCAAATAAACATATCAGCTTCAATAAGATTTGCTATCAGGGCTGCCAGGGTGTCATTGTCACCAAATCGCAATTCATCAACAGCTACAGTATCATTTTCATTCAATATTGGAATGGCACCGAAACGGAATAATGCAAGGATGGTATTGCGGACCCTGAGGTATCGTTTCCGATCAGCAAGGTCAGAGTGCGTAAGCAATACCTGTGCTATGGTCTGGCCACATTCCTCAAAAGCATTTTCATAGGACTGCATGAGACACGGCTGTCCTATTGCCGCTAAAGCCTGCTTCTGATCAAGACCCAGTGTGGTAGAATCTTGGAGAGATATTTTCTTTCTGCCAGCTGCGACCGCCCCGGAACTGACAAGTATCACCTCTCGACCACTGTTATGAAGAAAAGTAAGCTCACGGGCGATGTTTTGAATAACATTTTCATCAACACCGGAATCATTGGTAAGAACAGCAGAACCTACTTTTACAACAATGCGCCTGGCCTTGTCAAAATAACTTTGTCGAAGATAAAGGCCTTCCTCAAGGCTTATGTCTGTAGTCATTTGATTCATGGCTTAAACTGTATCTCAATCGGAATTTTCCGGATCTTCTTCAGGGATTGTGGCTGGATTGTTAAGTTCATCAAGAATGTCTCCGATAACCTTTTTCAACTCTGCTATCCCCTCTCCGTGAAGACCTGATATAACACTTACCTTGTGACCATCAGCCTCAAGCTCGCCGGTTAATCTCTCAATATCATCGGATTCAGTCACATCAGCTTTGTTCAAAACAACCAATGTTGTACGTTCAAGAAGCTCTTTTTTGTATTCTTTTAACTCTTTTTGCACAACTGAAAAATCAGTAATCGGATCTTCGCTGGAGGCATCCAGGATATGGAGAAGGACACGGGTCCTTTCGATGTGACGTAGAAAGGTAAACCCGAGGCCTGTCCCCTCATGTGCTCCTTCAATAAGACCAGGTATGTCAGCGATTATGCATGAATCCATATGATCAAGATGCAAAACCCCCAATTGCGGCTCCAAGGTTGTGAACGGATAACTGGCAACTTTAGGATTTGCTGCTGAGAGTTGGGACAGAAGCGTCGATTTTCCTGCATTGGGCAGGCCAACAAGACCAATATCAGCAATCAATTTAAGTTCGACTCGCAGCCATTTTTCTTCGCCTTCTTTCCCTTTGGTAGCAATACGAGGGGTCCTGTTTGTACCAGAGGCAAAATGGGGATTTCCCATTCCCCCCTTACCGCCGATGGCGGCAATGTAAGTATCTCCTGGTTCACGCAAATCAGCAAGGATTTCCCCAGTTTCTTCACTTTTTATTATTGATCCAACAGGCACAGCCATGATGCAGTCTTTCCCCTTTCTGCCATGCATGTCCTTACCTTTACCATGGACACCGCGCTCTGCTTTAAAATGGGAGCGATAGCGAAAGTCAATCAAAGATTGAAGGCGAGTGGTACATTCGATGATTACATTACCACCACGTCCACCGTCACCCCCATCAGGACCACCTCTCGGGACATACTTCTCCCTCCGAAAACTCATACAGCCGTTCCCGCCATCACCCGCTTTCACATAAAATTTCGCCTGGTCTACAAAGGCCATAATATTTACAATAGATAAAGATTGACAAGCTCGTAAAAACCTGAATTTAAAGATAGCTAAGTAAAAAACTTCACATCCGAGGCGAAAACATTTTCAATTGTTTCGGCGTACTAGAGTACGTCGTAATGATTGGAAATGTGATGCAACGAAGGAGGTGAAGTTTTTTTACGACGCCAGCAAAATTTAATAACAAAAAAAAAGCTCAACCATCAATACTGCTTGAGGTTGAGCTGATATCTCATCTTCACAATACCCCTGACGGGGGGAAAGTGAAGAAAAAAAAAGAAAAGATTAGAAGCAGCCCATATCAGGCAGCTGGATAAACACTAACCCTTTTCTTTTTATGTCCGAAGTCTTCAAAGGTTACAACGCCATCTACCTTTGCGAAAAGTGTATAGTCCCTACCACAACCAACATTGGTTCCAGGGTGAATTTTTGTTCCCAGCTGCCTTACAATAATAGCCCCTGCTGTAACATTTTCACCACCAAAACGTTTTACTCCACGCCTCTGTCCCTGACTGTCGCGCCCATTCCTGGAACTACCACCTGCTTTTTTATGTGCCATCTTTTACTCCTTATCACCGTTACGAAAATAAGAACGATGTATTGGGTATTATATTATTAACCAGACCGAATCAGGCGTTGATTTCCTGAATTTTAAGAGCGGTGTACATCTGACGATGCCCCTTTCTTAATCTGTATCCTTTACGACGTTTTTTCTTGAAAATGATTACTTTCTTGGCTTTTCCCTGTTCAGCGATCATTGCTACCACTTTGGCATTTTCAATCACCGGGCTACCAATCTGAACGTTTTCACCATCAACAACCATCAATACATCAGTCAGCTCAACGGTATCACCAACGTTTCCCTCAAGCTTCTCAACTCGAAGCTGGTCACCACTGGTAACCTGATACTGTTTTCCACCGGTTCTTACTATTGCATACATTCGTACATCCTCTTAATATGTGGTACTGTAATTAAATTCATAAGTTAAACAAGAGAAACATTAAAATAAACCTTTTTCCACCGAAAATGTCAACACATTTCATATAAACACCCACAAAAAAGGCGCCTGGTCCCATGACCATTCGATAACCATGGAGCTAGTGTCTGTCCAAAAACAGCCTTTTTCGGCTGATACGATCCGATCGTGATTCTCAGACAGTAGCTATTCCGCAAGGAGTTTCTTTCACAAGGTCACAACCCCAAGATTTTTCTTTCCCGGTGCGTTTTTTCCGAAAAAAAAGCGCACCTCTCCTGTGCAGTACCATTCCTGAACTCTGGGGAGTTCAGGCCAGTTGCTTGCGGGCAAGTGTCAGCAGATTGGCTGGCACGAGGGAGGCCCACACGTAACTCTTGAAGGACTCAAAACCTTTCCAGGTGCATCGATCAAGTCCGAGGCTCCGGTTTGAGCCAGGAGATGCCGGATTCGATACCGGCCCGGAAATTCCGCAGCTGTTTGAGCTTCTTGCAAAATGATCAAATCAAGAGCTAACGATACACAAGGGTATTGGCGTTAACAGCCCGTATTGACCGTAACACCTATATAGTGTTTGGCCGGAAAGCATAAAACGACGGTATTTTGTGTAGTTACATGAAATGCCGTGGATGAAGATATTTTTGATAGCATGTTTATTGATAGCTTGGAACATGCGGTGAAATGAAGTATATTACTGAATATACAATA
>JAJRQL010000045.1 GCA_024280265.1 Deltaproteobacteria bacterium | reverse complement strand
TGTTTTTTCGTTAAATTTTATTATTTTTTATGCGGATGTAATTTTAGTTGAATCTTAGGCTACATCAGCACGAAACTCTAAACTCCAGAACTATGAAAAATAGAAATTTTATTGGCCTCTTCCTATGTATTGTTATTTTTTGCCTTGGCTTCTTCATCAATGGAAACCTCAATCTTTATTTTAATATATCCGGTCTGCTCATAGTCTTTGGCGGTACTGCTGGGGCAGCATTGCTCAGTTTCAAAACAGAACAGCTTTCAATTGTGATGAAAGTCTTACGGGCAAACTACAGAAACAAGATCAAAAAAGAGACTGAGATTGTTCAAATCCTGATAGACCTCTCCATCAAATCCAGAATTGAAGGAATTCTTTCCCTACAGGAAGAGGAAAATGAAACCTCAATTCTCTTTTTGAGAAGGGCTCTGGGATGTCTGGTTGATGGTTATAAAGCCGACCAGATACGAGATATTTTGAACACTGAAATTTATTTTTTCAAAATGCGAAGGGAAGATTCCGAACGGGTCCTTCGTACCATAGCCGATTTTTTCCCTGCATTTGGTATTACTGGTAGTGTTGTTGGACTCATATCCATGCTTGGGGGCATCGGCGACACCTCTGTTATATTAAAAGCTGTTCCCATTGCCCTCACATCAACACTCTACGGTATTATCTGTGCCAATTTCTTCTTTCTTCCCTTTGCTGCTTTTCTCAGAGAACGGACAAATCAGGAATTACTGCTGCAGAAAATAATCATGGAGGGTGTCATTGCCATAGATTCTGAAATTAATCCAACTATCCTCAAAACAAAGCTGGAATCCTTCCTTACCCCTTCAGAACGTCAGGAGACATTGGTTTCCTACCAGAAACTGAAGGAACGATTCAATATTGAAGCCTGAACCTGTTTCAACAAAGAATTTGACGCACACATCTACCTTGTGGTATCCTGTTTCAGCATGAGATTAAATACCTTTATCAGACATACCGATCACTCACAATTGACTGACTCGAAAAAACCTGATATTACATCCAGTTAAACAACATTCTCACACCCGAGTCGCAGAAAAAAAGCTGTTTCTTGACAGACACTTTCCAGGACTTGGTCCCTGTTATTTACATGGCTTTCAATGTGCATTGTCCAAATGACTGTGGTATATATTTACTCATACTAACCCGACAATTCGGAAAACGTCTTAGAGTTGCTGGGACTCTTTCCTGTACCCCCTTGATGGGTGTAAGTTCCTTGGTGATAACTCTAAACTTCTGATTTCAAAAATCTCTTATAATTTCGTTTTTTTTATTACAGTTTTTATGAAATAAGGCATTAAATACTTTTGCTCACCTCAATTTGTGGAGAAAGACATTGAATACCAACCTCTTAAAACTATTGTACATCCTTTTCCTGTTTTCCCTTACAGGCTGTGCAGCTTCAACCGTAAATAAAGTAGAGCAACTGGGATCAACCCAACTTGGCCCTCAGGAAATCTTCGACATAAGCAACCTGAACACCCTGCGATTAATTTCCTCCGATTTTGACGCCCATGTCTATTTCAGTGAAGACGGGTCCATGTCTGCCAGCTCCGTTTTCAATGAAAATTTTGACTATGGCAGCTGGGATATAACCAGTGACAGTAAATTATGTCTGAAATTCAGCGTCTGGTACTATGGTGACTCCAACTGCTATTCCATCTATAAAGATCCTGAAAAAGACCAGTACCTTTTCTTCACAAAAAATGGGGCACTGGCCTACACAGCAACTGTTTCCCCTGGAAACTCACAACGCATGAAGATTAAGACAAAAAAAGATAAAAAACCTGTCTATGTTCGTGAAACATTTGTCCGTGGAGAACAGCGCCAGAAGACTTCACCAAAGGAAACGGCACCACCTGCTGCAGCCCTGGAAATAGCGCCACAGATCACAACAGCCACCAGGGAAGAGGTAAAAAGCACCGTAAAGAGTATGGCCCAGAACTGCCCCGGGTGTAATCTCGAACAGGCTGACCTACGTCAGGCCTATCTGGTAGGTGCAAACCTCAAGGGAGCCAATCTCCGAGGTGCTGATCTCAGCCGCGCCAACCTGAGAAGAGCACATCTTGAGGGTGCTGATCTCTCGGGAGCCACACTTCTCAGTACTAATCTTCCAGGTGCCAACCTTAAAAATTCCGACCTCACCGGCTGCGATTTAACCGGCTCCAACCTGATCCAAGCAGACTTCACAGGGGCCACGATGAAAGGAAGCATACTCGACAACACCCTGAAAGAAGGTACCAGAGGATTGTAAAAAAATGACTGCCGCTTTCACCCACCTCCACGTCCACACCCAGTACAGTCTCCTGGATGGAGCCATACGTATCCCTGATCTTCTGGCCAAATGCAAGGAATACGGCATGGACGCTGTCGCCATGACCGACCATGGTGCCATGTACGGGGCTCTGGAATTTTATCTCAAGGCAAAGGCCAAGGGAATAAAACCCATCGTTGGTTGTGAATTTTATATTGCCCCTGGAAAACGCACCGAACGTGACCCAAACGCACCAACCAAGGCCTACCATATCGTTCTGCTTGCCATGAACTACCAGGGGTACCAGAACCTGATGAAACTTGCTGGTATTGCCCAGTTTGAAGGCTTTTATTCCAGACCGCGAATTGACATGGAAGTCCTTGAGAGTCCCAATGAGGGGTTAATCTGCCTCAGCGCCTGTCTTCATGGAGAGGTGCCTTGGCTGATAGTCCATAAGGGGCTTGCTGCAGCGCGGAAGAAAGCTGAACAGTTCCAGAAAATCTTCGGTGATCGGTTCTATCTTGAAATTCAGGAAAATTCCATTCCTGAACAGAGAACTGCCAACGATGGCCTGGTAAAAATTTCCAAAGAACTCGGGATAAAACTCGTTGCCACCAATGACTGCCACTACCTAAACCAGGAAGATGCCCACGCCCATGAGGTACTCCTCTGCATCCAGACTGGGAAAACCATTAACGACCCGAAGCATTTCAGTTTTTCCTCTGACACGTTCTTTTTTAAAACAGCCGAAGAAATGCAACAGAGCTTCAAGGCCTATCCGGAAGCCATCAGCAACACCGTGGAAGTTGCTGAACGCTGCAACCTTGAGATCGACCTTGAAGGATACCACTTCCCCGAATTCCCGGTACCTGAAGGGGAGACTCTGGAAAGCGTATTTATCGATGCCTGCTGGGAGGGCCTAGCAGATCGTTTTGCCGCCATGCGGGAGGCTGGAACCTTCAGCCGTGAGATTGAAGATCAATACAAAAAACGCTTGGAATTTGAACTTAACATCATCAACTCCATGGGGTTTCCCGGCTATTTTCTCATTGTTGCAGATTTTATTAACTGGGCAATCGATCACGGTATTCCCGTCGGGCCCGGGCGAGGCTCAGGAGCCGGAAGTCTCGCAGCATACGCCATGCGCATCACCAATATAGACCCGATCCCCTACGGTCTTATCTTTGAGCGTTTCCTGAATCCGGAACGGGTAAGTATGCCGTATTTTGATATCGATTTCTGTCAGGACCGGCGAGGAGAAGTTATTGACTATGTCCGCCGAAAATACGGTGGTGCACCCCACGTGGCACAGATTATCACCTATGGTTCCATGAAAGCCAAGGGTGTCATCCGCGACGTTGGCAGAGCTCTGGATATTCCTTTCAGTGAGGTTGACAAAATCGCAAAACTGGTTCCCGATGCCCTTAAAATGACCATAGACAAGGCCATTGACGAAGAGCCACGAATCGCTGAAACTGCCAACAGAGACCCTAGAATCGCTGAACTGATTAAAGTTGCTCAGACCTTGGAGGGCCTGGCTCGCCACACCTCCACTCATGCAGCAGGTGTGGTTGTTTCCCCCAAACCCATGGTTGAATATCTACCTACCTGTAAGGGTAAAGAAGGAGAGACCCTGACCCAGTATGATATGAAACATACTGAGATGACAGGTCTTATTAAATTTGACTTCCTGGGTCTCAAAACACTTACCGTCATAGACTACACCCTGAAGCACATTAAAGCTGATATAGGCACAGATCTTGACATCAACAACCTTCCCATGGATGACATCAAGACATTTGAACTCCTCTGCTCAGGTGATGCCCTTGGTGTTTTTCAACTTGAAAGTTCCGGAATGCGTGAACTCCTGGTTAAAATGGCCCCCGAACAATTCAGTGATCTCATCGCACTGGTTGCTCTCTATCGTCCCGGACCATTAGACTCCGGAATGGTTGACGATTTTGTCAAAACCAAACATGGTCGTGCAACTGCCAACTACCCCTTACCTCAGCTGAAGCCTGTTCTCGAAGAAACGTATGGCGTCATCGTCTACCAGGAACAGGTGATGAAAATTGCAAACATCCTTGCAAATTACAGTCTTGGGGATGCGGATATCCTGCGTCGTGCCATGGGTAAAAAGATTGTAGAAGTCATGGATGAAGAAAAAGTCAAATTCATGGCTGGTGCCAGAAAGAACAACATTGATGAGAAAACAGCCGAATATGTCTTTGACCTGATGGCAAAGTTTGCAGGATACGGCTTCAACAAATCCCACTCCGCAGCTTATGCTCTGATATCCTATCAGACTGCATATCTCAAGGCCCACTACCCCGCTCAGTTTATGGCTGCACTGCTCTCATGTGATATGAACAACACCGACAAAGTGGTCCTCTATATCAATGAATGCCGGGAACATGCCATCGAAGTGCTGCCTCCTGACATAAACGAGTCATTGATTGATTTTTCAGTGCACAACGATCGGGTTCGTTTTGGTCTTGCAGCTGTAAAGAATGTTGGTAAATCAGCCCTGCAATCAATCATTGAAGAGCGGACTGAAAACGGTAAATACACCTCTCTGGAAGATTTCTGTAATCGTGTCGATTCAAGAAAAGTAAACTCCCGGGTCATAGAAAGCCTTATACAATCAGGCTCCTTTGATTCAGTTGGCTGCAGACGATCCCAACTCATGGCAATAGTCGACCAGGCCATGGACAAGGCAAAGGCTGTGCAACGTGACAAACAGAGTGGTCAGATGTCCCTCTTTGCCATCTCTCCAACCACGGATACCACTGACAAAAGCAGCATCATCATGCCAGACATTCCGGAGTGGGACGAAAGAGAACGTCTTACTAAAGAAAAAGAAACGGTGGGATTTTATATCACCGGACACCCACTGGATGAAGATATTCTGGAAATAAAAACCATTGCAGACACTGATATTGCAGGACTTGCAGAATTTGGAGATGAGCAACCGGTGCGCATTGGCGGGCTCATCCGCAGCTGTAAACAGCTCAAAAGTAAAAAAGGGGACCCCATGGCTTTTATCACAGTGGAAGACCTCTTAAATGCTGTGGAAGTAATAGTTTTCCCAAATACCTTTGCAGATTGTCATTCCTTACTTTCATCCACTGAGACCATAATTGTTCAGGGAACTGTGCAAAACGATGAGCGGGGCCCGAAGATCATCGCCGAATCCATTGAATTGCTCCCCGTAGCAAGAGAAACCCATACCGAATCAATTCGAATAAAGCTAATCAGCGAAAAAATAAGCAGAAAACGTCTGGAGTCACTTAAACAGATCTTGTACCGCTACCACGGTACCTGTCCCCTGCTGCTCACCATGCATTTTCCAGGACAGGGAGAGGTAGACATTGAAATTGTAAAAGATCTGACAGTCCGCCCCTGTCGCGAGTTCACCAGGGAAGCTGAAAAGATACTCGGCTACAAAGCACTTTCTTACAAGAAAAAAACTCTGGTCAGCAACAAACGAAAGCGCTGGGGACAACCCAAACCATCATAGTACAATGCCAGAACAATCATACAACATGCAACAAACCCTGGATAAAGTGCCGGGTAGTACAATCAAAATCAAATCAAAGAAACAGGATGTTTTCCGCATTCTCTTTCTCAGCATGGTCACTTTTGGACTCATTGTTGGAGCCGTATTGCCAGCTCTCATAAAGATCTACTTTGAAGATGTCCTCACCATAACGAATAAGGTTAGATTGTGAGAGCGTAGCGAACCACAATCTAACCGTTTGTTGGACGAGCCCGGCATTATATAGAAAATAGCTTTTTGGGCTGAAACCTGCCCGATCAGACAGGACGAACAGAATGGCCTTTCCGTTG
>JAJRQL010000044.1 GCA_024280265.1 Deltaproteobacteria bacterium | reverse complement strand
GAAAATGAAGTTATCCGTCTCACCACTCTGGAGAAGATGCTTGACGAAGAAATCAACATGCAATCTACGGTGATAATCGGTAATTCTACCACCTTTTCGTGGAACGGTTACATGATAACTCCCAGAGGCTATAAAGATAAATATACCTTAGATCAGCAGGCATGACCAAACGACTGACCCTGCTCCGTCATGGTGAAACCGGTTATTCCGGAAGGTATGTCGGGGCACTTGATGTGCCTCTTTCTCCTGAAGGACGGCAGCAGATAGCGGCACTGGGTAAACATTTTAACGATGTGTCATCCGGTACAGTTATCATAAGCCCCATGCTGAGATGCAGACAAAGTGCTAATATCCTCTTTAGTTCTGCCTGTCATGAGGTTGATGATGATCTGCGTGAAATTGATTTTGGACGCTGGGAAGGAAAGACTTTCCAGGAAATAGTTGCCACTGATTCTGCTCTTGTCGAGCGGTGGGCTGACTGGTCTTTTGACTTCAGCTTTCCAGAGGGAGAGAATGTCGGAAATTTTATTCACCGGGTAAACAAGGCAGGGGAACGGCTTTTGAGCGCTGCCCGGAATGATGCGGTGGTTGTTGCCCATGGTGGTGTTATCAGGACACTTCTCTGTTATTTTTTGAAACTCGATCCTTCTTGCTACCTGCTTTTCAAGGTGAAGAAGGGAACTTTCTGCACCCTTGAACTCTTTTCTGACGGTGCGGTACTCACTGGTTTAAACCTTGGAACATAACCGGAAAATGGCCTATCTTGTTTTTATTACAGGCGGTGCGAGAAGTGGCAAGAGTGATTACGCACTGAGTCGCGCTGAAAAGTTAACAGGACCACATACTTTTGTCGCCACCTGCCCGGTCGTTGATCAGGAAATGGCAGATAGAATAACACGCCACAAGCTTGCGCGTCAGGATGGAATGTGGATTACTGTTGAGGAGGAAACAGATCTTGTGGCTGTTATCAGACAACTCAGCCCCGACTCTGTCTGTCTTGTGGATTGCCTCACCCTTTGGGTTAATAATCTTATGTATGTGGCTGAAAGAACAAATAGGCATTTTGGCGAGGATGAGATGCAAGTTCAGGCTTGTGAATTTGTTGAAGCGTTGGGTTCATTTCAGGGTACAGTGATTTGTGTCAGTAATGAGGTTGGGCTTGGTGTGGTTCCTGATAATGCCGCAGCAAGAAAATATCGAGACCTGGTTGGAAGGAGCAACAGGATTGTTGCAGCATCGGCACAGGAAGCTGTTTTTGTCAGTTGTGGTCTACCGCTGTTTCTAAAGGGCCAAGTCTAAGAAAATAAAAATATTAAAAAAATAAAATAGAGAAAATATTATGAGTTTGCTGCAACGTTCTGTACAGGCTATTTTCCCCCAGGATAATGATTTCAGGAATCAGGCCAGGGCGCGCTTGTACCAACTGGCTCTTCCTCACTGGGCTCTGGGAGATCTGATGGATTTAAGTATTGATCTGGCAGGAATCACCCGGTCCATGACCCCGAACGTGTCAAAAAAGGCAATTGTTACCATGGCTGGCGATCATGGCGTGGTGGCTGAAGGGGTAAGTAAGTTTCCTCAGGAAGTAACACCTCAGATGGTTTACAATTTTGTCAATGGTGGGGCGGGAATCAATGCCCTGGCGCGACAGGCCGGGGCAGAGGTCGTGGTTGTTGACATGGGTGTTGCTGCCGACTTGAACCATCTGGCGAATGCTGGAAAAATCATCAACAAAAAAGTAGGGCTTGGTACTGATAATATAGCAGAGGGTCCTGCAATGAGCTTGGCCATGGCTACCCGGGCAGTGGAATCAGGCATTGATATAGCCAATGAGCTTTCCGGGCGTATTGATCTCTTTGGAACTGGGGATATGGGGATTGGAAATACCACGCCATCAACTGCCATTGCAGCGATTCTTACAGGGAAACCCCTTCAGGAATTAACCGGTCGCGGGACCGGACTCGATGATGAACAGCTCAAGCACAAACTGAAGGTCCTGGAAAGAATTCTCGAATGTAATAAACCGGATCCGAGAAACGGACTTGATATTCTTGCTAAAGTCGGCGGGTTTGAGATTGGTGGCATTGCAGGGTTGATTATAGGAGCAGCAGCCAATAAAAAACCTGTACTCGTGGATGGATTTATTTCCACTGCAGGTGCGCTGATCGCTATTGCCATAGAACCCTTTGTTCGTGACTACATTATCTGTGCTCACAGATCCATGGAGCCAGGTCATCGCGCCATGCACGATAAAATTGGCTGTCGACCGCTCCTTGATCTCAATCTTCGCCTTGGTGAAGGGACTGGTGCGGCCCTTGCCATGAACCTGGTAGAGGCTGCTACTGCAGTGCTCACCGAGGTGGCTACCTTTGAGGAGGCCGCCGTTGCCGGAGCTGACAAGTAGATGAGAAAAGGGACCCCGGGTAGCTGTAACCGGGAAAGTGTATTTGAACTTGCACTGCATCATCCCCTGGCCTCTTTTCTCGCTGGATTCCGTTTTTTGACCATCCTTCCTGTCAGCTGGATGAGTCATACCGATGGCCATTTCTTTAAGGCAAGTCTCCTCTGGTTTCCTACCATTGGTGCTGTTATCGGTTTGCTGGCTGCAACGGTATCCTGGCTTGTAGCCGGTCTGCTTCCTTCCCCCGTACTGGCTTTTTCAGGGATTCTGGTATTGGCAGCCCTTTCAGGTTGTCTGCACCTTGATGGACTCGCAGATAGTTGTGACGGCTTGCTCAGCAGTAGGCCACGGCAAAGGGCCCTTGAAATCATGCGTGATTCCCATGCTGGGGTTATGGGGGTTATTGCTTTACTCTTTGTCCTGCTGGGGAAATTTGCTGCTCTATCCAGTATGCCGCAGGAGGAGATGGGCATGGCTCTGTTTATTATGCCTGTGGCTGGAAGGACTGCCATAGTAATGATGATGGCAATTCTTCCTTACGCCCGTACTGGTGACGGTCTGGGAAAGCTTGTCTACTCTGGCGAAAGTCGTAGAATAGCACTTTCGGGTCTCATTTTTTTTTCTGCTTATTACAAGCTTCTGGTGTTCATTATTAACAGCTGTAACATTGCTCCTTGTCATGCTGGTAACGACTGCTCTTTTCTCCCTGTGGTGTTATCACAAACTTGGTGGTGCAACTGGTGATACCTTGGGTGCCATTTGTGAATTTACCGAACTCGCAGTTGCCATAACCTTCTGTGTTCTTTCTCGAATGGACTGAAAAGCTATGACATATACCCCTGAATACGGCCATGGCGGCAACGTACGCGCGGCGGCAGATGCTAAAGGTGTAGGTGTTGACCAACTCCTCGATTTCAGTGCCAATATTAATCCACTGGGGCCGCCACACTGGCTTCGTTCCTGCCTGAGCCGTGCAATTGATGATATTGTGCACTATCCAGATCCCTCTGCCGCCCCTTTGTGTGAGCTTATAGCCCAAAAATACGGGGTGGCAGCTGACCGGGTTCTGGTTGCCAACGGCTCAACGGAGCTGCTTTATCAGCTGCCCCGTGCTCTCAACTGCCAAAGGGCAGTAGTTCCTGTTCCCTGCTATATAGATTATCTGAAGGTTGTTGAGCTTGAAAACATGGAAACCATCACCATTGAACTCTCTGAAGAGGCTAATTTCTGCCTGGATATGGATCTTCTTGAAAAGACCATCAAGGATGGTGATCTGGTAATAATTGGTTCTCCTGCAAACCCCACCGGTGTCCTTGCTTCTGCAACCGCAATACTTGGGCTTGCCAAAAGATACCCAGAGGTGAGTTTTGTAATTGATGAAGCCTTTCTTGACTTTGTTGTTGATGCCCAGTCTCTTGCCGGGAGGGCTGCAAATATCATCAGTCTTCATTCTCTCACCAAATTTTATGCCATTCCCGGTCTGCGTCTTGGATATGGCGTGTTCCCTGAAGCAGTGAGCAGAAAACTACGAAAAAGTCTTCCGCCATGGAGTGTTAATAATCTGGCGCAGGAGGGTGGCATGAAGGCTGTTAACGACAATGTTTACCAGGAAAAGAGCAGAGATTATATTGTAAAATGCCGAACACGGTTTGAGGAGCAGTTGAGAAAGTTCACAGAGCTGAAGGTCTTTCCGGCCGTTGCAAATTATATCCTGCTCCGTCTCTTGGGAAGTATGGAGGTTCGGGAACTGCAAAAGGGACTGGAGTCACAGGACATTCTGATACGAGACTGTTTTAATTATCAGGGGCTTAATTCAAAGTTCTTCAGAGTTGCCGTTCGTACTGATGCAGAAAATAGAAAATTTATAGATGCCCTGGGGCTGTTTTTGAAAAACACAGGGAAACAGAAAGTATCCAGAAGAAAAACCCCGGCAATTATGTTTCAGGGAACTTCTTCCAATGCAGGGAAATCGGTACTCACTGCAGCACTTTGCCGGATTCTCCTTCAGGATGGGGTACGGGTAGCCCCATTTAAGGCGCAGAATATGTACCTGAACTCGTTTGTCACTGCCGATGGTCTGGAAATGGGTAGGGCGCAGGTTGTTCAGGCTCAGGCAGCACGACTGGATCCGGATGTGCTGATGAACCCGATCCTGCTTAAACCCAATTCAGATACTGGAAGTCAGGTTATCGTCCGGGGCAGGCCCCTTGGAAATATGTCGGTCATGGACTACGTTTCCTATAAAAAACAGGCAATGTCCATTGTTTGTGATTGTTATGATGAACTCAGTGATGAGTATCAGGCGGTTATCCTCGAAGGTGCCGGTTCCCCAGGTGAGGTGAATCTCAAACGACACGACATTGTAAATATGCGCATGGCCCACCATGCTGAATCCCCGGTATTGCTGGTGGGTGATATTGATCGAGGCGGGGTGTATGCCTCCTTTGTCGGCCATATGGAGGTATTAGATCGGTGGGAGCGACAGCTTGTTGCAGGCTTCCTGGTAAATCGTTTTCGTGGCAACAGTGACCTGCTGCAGGAAGCCCATGACTACGTCAAGAATCACACTGGAAAAGAGGTTATCGGGGTAATTCCGTATCTCCATAACCATGGTATTCCAGAGGAAGATTCTGTTTCTTTCAAGGAAGGTTTGTTTCAAGGCAGGATACCACAGGATGATCATATTGAGGTGGTCATAGTCAACCTTCCTCACATTTCAAATTTCACTGATTTTGAGCCCTTAATCGCTGAAACTGATGTGTATCTCCGTGTTGTCAGCGACCCCGATGAACTTGGTTATCCTGATGTCCTTATCCTGCCTGGTTCCAAAAATGTCATTGGAGATATTATCAGCCTGCAGCAGTCTCGGATGACTGAAGCCATACTCAATCTTTCACGTGGATCATGTGAAATAGTCGGGATATGTGGCGGTTATCAGATGCTCGGCAGGCAGATATCTGATCCCCATGAGATAGAATCAAAGAAGGGTACCATAGAAGGGCTTGGGCTAATTAACATGGAAACCAGCATGGCCAGAGAAAAACAGCTCACCAGAAGACAGGGAATTCATGTTGCCTCCGGCCAGCCGGTGAGAGGATATGAGATCCATCATGGTCAGACCACAACTGCTGAGAAACAGTTGGTTACATACAAGGAAGGCAGCGGGTGTGGCACAGAAGGCTCGGACTCTAATACCTGGGGGTGCTATCTCCATGGTATCTTTGACGCTGATCTGTTTCGACGCTGGTTTATAGACAGGGTGAGAAAAAGAAAGGGCCTGGGAGAATGTAAAGGGCCTTTTGCCAGTTATGACCTGGAACCGGCCTTTGACTCATTAGCCGATGAGGTACGAAAGTCCATTGATATGGACCGTATCTATCAGCTTCTCAGGTTGTAACAACTATGTCCTTATTCTATGTTCAGATGGCCGCAGCAGTTTTGCTCGATCTTCTTTTCGGGGACCCGCGGTTTCTTCCGCACCCCATACGGCTCATTGGTTGGTTCTGCAGCACAAGCGAAGCCTTCTGGCGCAGATTGCCTTTTTCCGAGACTTTGGGCGGATTTTTTACTGTTCTGTCGGTTCTTTTCTTAAGTCTTGGCTCTGCAGTACTTTTTATGGTTGCTGCAGACAGTCTTTCCATTGTGGCTGGTCAGGTTGCGACTGTTTTTCTTCTCTATACAAGTTTTGCTGCCCGAAGTCTTGTTGATCACAGCAGGGCAG
This sequence comes from Deltaproteobacteria bacterium, assembly GCA_024280265.1. Taxonomy (GTDB): domain Bacteria; phylum Desulfobacterota; class Desulfobulbia; order Desulfobulbales; family Desulfocapsaceae; genus Desulfocapsa. The sequence goes on along the minus strand of JAJRQL010000044.1, from coordinate 61 downwards.
TTTATGAGGCATTGCAGGACAGGGAGAACCTTGGAAGTGCGAGACGTGCTGTAGCGCGTAT
>JAJRQL010000043.1 GCA_024280265.1 Deltaproteobacteria bacterium | reverse complement strand
TGGCGATATTCGGGCAGATCGTTTATTCTGTTTACACTTCATGGAAATGGTGAGTCCTCTCTTTGCTAATTTTGCTGTTAACACACTGAGGATATTACCATTTCTGTGATTTATTTTCAACTAATTGCAGGATTTAGGTATAACATTATTCAATAAAGACAAGCTCGTAAAAACCTGAAATTGTAGATGTCTGAGTAGATAAGCGTAGACTTCGAAAAAACTTCACATCCGAGTCGCAAACTACACCCCAAGGGGGGAGAGAAAAGAGTCCAGCGACTCTAAAAAGTTTTCCGGCTTGTCGGGTTAGAATTTTTGTTGTTTAAACAAGTAGGTATGTAGGAAACCATGATTCCTGTTGCCTGAAATAATTTTTATATAAGAGAGGGATCCATGGATGATATTATTAATACAATAAAAAATAAAGATCCGGAGCAGCGTGAATTTCACCAGGCTGTCGAAGAGGTCGTGGCTACTGTCAAGCCGGTGCTTGACCGAAACCCAGAATACCGGCAGCATGCTGTGCTGGCAAGAATTACAGAACCGGAGCGGGTACTCATGTTTCGAGTGCCGTGGATGGATGATGATGCTCAGGTTCATGTGAATCGTGGTTTTCGGGTGGAGATGAATTCTGCCATCGGCCCCTATAAAGGCGGACTTCGCTTTCATCCTTCAGTGAATCTTGGAATTATAAAATTCCTGGCCTTTGAACAGGTCTTTAAAAATTCTATCACCACCCTTGCCATGGGTGGCGGAAAGGGGGGATCTGATTTTGACCCCAAAGGAAAATCTGATGGTGAGGTTATGCGTTTTTGTCAATCGTTCATGGCAGAACTGTTCCGTCATATAGGACCTAATACAGACATTCCTGCTGGAGACATAGGTGTTGGAGCGCGTGAAATCGGTTTTCTTTTTGGAATGTATAAAAAGCTTCGTAATGAGTTTACAGGAGTGCTTACTGGAAAAAGTCTTGACTGGGGAGGGAGCCTTATTCGTCCTGAGGCAACCGGGTATGGTACGGTCTATTTTGCTGCGGAAATGCTGGCTGCCAACGATGAAACTCTTGAGGGGAAAAGCTGCATTGTGTCTGGTTCCGGAAATGTGGCTCAGTATCTAACGGAAAAAGTAATAGATCTCGGAGGTAAGGTTATTACACTTTCAGATTCATCAGGATACATATATGATGAAGAGGGTATTGACCGGCAAAAACTGGCCTTTGTGCAGCAGCTGAAAAATATCAGGCGGGGACGTATCAGTGAATATGTTGAAAATTACCCTCATGCTGTATATACCCCGCTTGATCCGCAGCTTGATTATAATCCGCTCTGGGCTCACAAGGCAGATTGTGCCTTTCCCTGTGCAACACAGAATGAGATTAATGAGCAGGATGGTAAGAATCTGGTGGCTGGCGGCGTTCGTCTTATTAGCGAGGGAGCTAATATGCCGTCTGTACCGGCCGCAGTTGATCTTTTCGTTGACAATAAACTTTTGTATGCACCAGGAAAGGCCGCAAATGCCGGTGGAGTTGCAGTGTCAGGCCTTGAGATGGCTCAAAATTCCATGCGCCTTTCCTGGCCCCGTCAGGAGGTGGATGATAGATTGAAGCATATCATGACGTCCATCCATCGTACCTGTGTTGATGCGAGTGATAGCTATGGAGTAAAGGGTAATTACGTGGCGGGGGCTAATATAGCAGGTTTTGTCAAGGTGGTGAATGCCATGCTTGATCAGGGGCTTGTTTAGGGGGGGGGAGAACCTGGCGGTTTTGTGTTTCTATGAAGAAGGTAGCGTTATATGATGAACAGTGTGCCCGGGATTTCAGTCTTCTCGAGCCTCGGATGGACCAGTTTTTTGCGGAGATTGCAGTGGACTGTCCGTATCATCTTCCCAATGATGCCTTGTTTTATCAGGCCTTATTCTCGTCTCTTTCCGACAGAGTTATGGAACTTTTTCTGGCGTCGGGGTACAGGCGCAACGGGAATTGTATCTATACAATGCACTGTCTTGACTGTGCCGCCTGTATTCCCATCCGTCTTCATCCCCATGAGATGCTCTTTAACAGGAATCAGCGCCGGATCGCAAAAAAAAATCTGGACATTGATGTTGAATTTGCCTCCATCGAGGCAAATGAACGGAATGTGGCTTTATGTGAAAAGTTTCTCCGGTCTCGTTATCCGCAGAAGAATAACGATGCCAGGTCCTATTATGAGGGGTTTTTCTGTAATGGGATAATTCCTGGTATGGAAATCCGGTATTTTTATCAGGGAGATCTCGTTGGGACTGGCATCGTGGATGTGGGGCACAACTGGATGAATGCTGTTTATTTTTATTTTGATCCTGATGTGGCTTTCCGAAGCCTTGGGACATTCAATATCCTGACCATGATTGAGATCTGCCTCAAACTAGATATACCTTATCTCTATCTTGGTTATTATATTAAAGACGTTGCTGCCATGAGCTATAAGAGTCGTTTTAGGCCTCATTATCTGTATCTCAACGGGGAGTGGCAGAAAAGGGGGGGAAGGTAAAAGGAAGGTGGCTTGTAAAAGGGACAGAAGGGGCGCGATAACTGGATGCACCACATTATATCGTATATTACGGTTTCGTTATTGCGATATGTTGTGGTTTTTGGTTGACGGTCATGGTCCGTTATGTTATCTTGGAGAAGTTTCTGGGGAAAGGTATTTTTTTTAATTCTCTGTTTTTTTTGATGGAGGTTATTATGAAAAAATGGCACCTGGAAGGGCTTCTTTATCATATTTCTTCCGAAAAGCTTGTCCTCCCTGATCCTGGTCAATCTGTCTCTCCTCGTTCCTCACTTCTTGAAATCAGCAAAGAGTCAAAAATAGTCTCTTGGTGTCGGGAGGTGGCAGCCTTCTTTATCCGTTTTTTCTGAGAATTTATGCGAGAAGCTCTGTTGTACACAAAAAGAGAGAACCTCAGTGTTGATTGTTTTCTCTGTAATCATTTCTGTACCATCGCAAACCACAGGCGTGGGCTCTGTGGGGTGCGAGAGAACAGAGATGGAGTTTTGAAGAGTCTGGTTTACGGTAAAATTGTCGCTGAGAATGTAGATCCCATCGAAAAAAAACCGCTTTTTCACGTATCTCCCGGTAGCCGAACGCTGTCCATCTCCACTGTCGGTTGTAATCTCTCCTGCCGTCACTGTCAGAACGCCTCTGTTTCACAACCCGGATCATTTAGCGCAGATGCGGTGCCCGGTCAGGATCGGACACCTGAAGATATTGTAGCCAAAGCTGTTGCGACTGGCTGTGATTCCATCAGTTATACCTATGTTGAACCAACCATATTTCTCGAATTTGCCATTGATTGCATGGAGCTCGGGTACAATAAAGGCCTGAGAAATTATTTCGTCTCAAATGGCTACATGAGTTCGGAGGCAGTAAAGCTTCTCATTCCTTTCCTTGATGCCATAAACATTGACCTGAAGTCTTTTTGTGACGGTTTTTACAGGAAGATTTGTACTGCCCGGTTGCAACCGGTACTGGACACAATACAGAACATTTCTGAGGCTGGTGTGTGGCTGGAAGTGACCACATTGCTTATCCCGGGACTGAATGACAGCGAAGAGGAATTAAGGGATGTTGTAGCTTTCCTGGTGTCTGTTGATCCCTCAATTCCCTGGCATGTGACAGGTTTTTATCCCGCCTACAAGTTGACAGATTGTCCGGCAACTCCTCCTGAAACCCTCGAAAAAGCACGACAGATTGGGCTCGATGCAGGGCTCAACTATGTGTATGTAGGCAACAGACCGGGTACTGGCGGAGAGAATACCTATTGTCCTTCCTGCGCAGCTGAGATTATAACACGCCGCGGTTTTTCTGTTCTGAAAGACTACTTGAAAGATGGTAAATGCCAATATTGCGATCACCCGATCAGTGGTTTGTGGGGATAAGTTTCTTTTTCCATCTTTTTTCTTGTATTTATCGCTATGCAATAAATGCCTTTCCGTTTATTCTATCGCTATCTTGGGATTTTGGAACTTTAAGAGGAGCGCAAAAGAGCTCGGGAGATTTTTCTGAACCAGGATGGAGAGGATGCTGTTGTGAACATATTGAATATAAAAGAGGTGGGGATGGTGCTATTGAATAGAAAAATTAACTGTGTCTGCATGACAGCTCTATTGCTCTCTGTTCTGTCCGGGTGTGCAAGCACTTATTACGGCGCAATGGAGCAGGTAGGGATTCATAAGCGTGATGTTCTGGTTGACCGGGTTGAGGCCGGGCGGGATTCTCAGGCTGCTGCGCAGAGGCAGTTTCAGTCGGCCCTTGAGGAGTTCGGTTCTGTTGTAAAGCTGAAGGAGATCGACTTGAAAAAGGCTTACGATAGGTTGAACAGGGAATATGAAAAGAGCTCTGAAGCAGCCACTGCAGTATCTGAACGGATTGGAAGAATAGAGTCCGTTGCCGATGCCCTTTTTAAGGAGTGGAAGAAGGAGCTGAGACAGTATGAGAGTAAAACGCTGCGGCAGTCCAGTGAGGACCAACTGAGGGCAACAGAGGTTCGGTACAACATAATGCTCAGCACCATGAAGAAGGCTGAGGCATCAATGGATCCCGTCTTGAGAGTGTTTCATGACAATGTCTTATTTTTAAAACACAACCTGAATGCCCAGGCCATCGGTTCCCTCCAGGCCGAGTTTGCAGGTCTGGAGAGTCAGATCAAAGAGCTGATTCAATCCATGA
>JAJRQL010000042.1 GCA_024280265.1 Deltaproteobacteria bacterium | reverse complement strand
TTGTACAGTTCATAGGTGAAGTGCGTCCAATATCACAAATTCCTGCTCAATTCGGGAAATATTCCCGAATTGAGCAGGAATTGAATCAGTGCAGGGTCAGATATAATCGCATGAGTTGATAGTTTTTATCATTTATTTTGGGCAATTTCTGGAAAATCAATTATTCAAGGTTCCCTTAAATGATTATTTTTACAATCCGGGTTGCCGGAAGATAAAAGAAACCTATACCCAGCAGGATTACATGATATTCGTATTTGAAGAGTGGTGGAAAGTGTGTTAGAAAAAGAGGATACTGCATGTGGAAGGTGAAACCAATCATGCCCTTTTCTATCAGGACATCTGTCTCAAATGGATATTAGATCTCCATTCAACCATTACGGCGATACTGCACCGCCTCAGCCACATGGGACAATTCAAGGTTTTCTTTTTTATCCATATCCGCAATGGTTCTGGCAATTTTAAGAATCCGATGATAGCCACGTGCTGAAAGTCCGAGTTTCTCGACACTTTTTTCAAGAAGCCGCATGGATGCAGAGTCAAGTTGACAATATTTTTCCATATCTCCAGGTCCCATCTGGGCATTGCAATGAATCTTAAGGCTCCCGGAGTATCGTATTTGCTGTATGATTCTTGTTTCATCCACCCTCTTTTTTATTTGAGCAGAAGATTCGCCACGCCGTTCCTCATTGATCTCCTTGAACGGAACCGCACCCACCTCAAGGTGAAGATCAATGCGATCAAGCAGAGGACCGGAAACTTTGGCAGCATAGCGCTGAATCTGCTGTGGACTACAGGTACACTCACGTAATTTATCAGAATAATAGCCACAGGGACACGGATTTGATGCAACCACAAGAAGAAAACGCGCTGGAAACTGCAGGGTCTGCAGAGCCCTTGCTATGGAGACATCTCCTGCCTCCAGAGGCTGACGCAATACCTCGAGAACGTGCTTCTTGAACTCCGGGAGTTCATCAAGAAACAATACCCCGTTATGGGCAAGAGAGACCTCTCCGGGCCGTGGCACCTGTCCTCCTCCAATGAGTCCTGCATCTGAAATCGTATGGTGGGGGGCCCGAAAAGGCCGGACAGAGATTAATGGTTCTTCCGGGCTGAGTTTTCCAACGATGGAATAAATTTTTGTTGTTTCCAGTGCCTCTTCAAAACTCATCTGAGGCAGAATGGTGGGCAATCGTCTGGCAAGCATGGTCTTCCCTGAGCCAGGGGGGCCTGTTAAAGCTATATTATGGCCGCCTGACGCTGCGATCTCAAAGGCACGCTTCACATGCTCCTGCCCCTTTACATCCTGGAAATCATCGCTACACCTGGAACAACTGACAAGCAGATCATCCTGAGCCAGCTGCAGGGGTTCTATCTTCCGCTCTCCCGCCAGAAATTCAACTGCCTGAAAAAGTGTTGCTACTGCGATCACATCTATACCTTTAACCACAGCGGCTTCCAGTTTATTGGCCTCAGGAACCAATATGCCCTTTAATCCACCGTCACGCGCGCAAAGAGCTACTGGCAAAACACCCGGCACAGAACGAACTGCTCCATCAAGGGATAATTCACCAATAATTGCATACTGCTCAAGAAGATCCGAATGAAAAAGATCGGTGGCTGCAAGTATCCCGATGGCCATGGGAAGATCAAACCGGCACCACCTTTTTTAATATCTGCAGGTGCCAGATTTACGGTTATGCGCTTGGGTGGAAAATCATAGCCACAGTTTTTAACTGCAGCCCTTACCCGTTCCTTACTTTCTTTAACTGATCCATCAGGCAGTCCCACAGTAGTAAAAACCGGCAAGCCAAGGGCAAGATCCACTTCCACAACCACAGGCAAGCCATCTACCCCCTGTACGGTACCACTGTGAACTTTAGCCAGCATACGTTAGCTATCCTTTTCTATTGTAATGGGTCTGAGCGGTAAAACGCCTGCAGATCCTGAGTATACGGGCCATTCTTATATTCGTAAATATAGAGTGGTGGCAGAACTTCCATCCCGACCCCACCGTTTTTAACCGCCTCCAGCAAAATCGTCTTTGCCACCATTGATTCGTCAGGATAGGAATACACCAATTGCAACCTTTTGGGTATCAGTAGTGAATCGGTTGCGCGGGAAAGCAAAACCCCGAGAGATTCTGCCGGATATACCAGGTACACCTTCCCCCTGTTTTTAACGCTCACTGCAGCAGCGGCGAGCACATCATCAAGATCACAGGCTACCTGGTGTCTGGCAATTTCAGACTCCTTGTCAGATGATCGCCTGCCACAACCTGCCTGATAAAATGGGGGATTACACACTACTGTAGAACAGGACTCTGGTTCTACAAGTATTTTTATCTCCCGTAAATCCCCTTCAATAACCCGCATCCGATCATCAAAACTGTTTGTGCTACAATTTTGGTGGATCAGACGTACCAGACCTTTCTGGATTTCCAGAGCAATCAGTTCCTCTATCCTCTCAGCGTGACGATGGAGCAGAATAAGACCAATAACACCACAGCCGGCACCCAAATCAAGCACCCGCTCTTTTGTGCCCAAACGGACAAAATGGGCCAGGAGAACCGGGTCGATTGAAAAACGATACCCCTGACGATGCTGTGCACAGTGCAACTGGCCGGCAAAGAGAGTATCTTTGGTTATTTCAGCATCAGTCAAGCCGATCTACTTCCTCACCGGCAACCTGCTGATTAAAGAGCAGCCCTGTCATGATTTTGGGATAAAAATAGGTGGATTTGTGGGGCATGATCAGTTTTTCATCAGCAACCTGCTTCACCTGTTTAACCTGAGTCGGGTTCATCACAAACAGAAGTGGTGTGACCTCCTCAGTTGCATTGCATTTTTTCACAGCTTCATCGATAGCCTCATCCGGATCACTGTAATAATGAATCAAATTCTCTTCCTCACAGCGTTGATGGTCAAGTTCCAGGGCACCTCTTATGATAACATCGGACAAAACAACAACATCGAGTTCCTGAAGCTGAGTCGGTTTTTCTTTCAGTAGCTGATAGGCATCTTTTTTAGTAAAGAGCAGGAGACAACGGTCTTCACCGGGGTGATACACCCCAAAGGTGGTGACAGAATCTTTCGATCCCTTCTGTTCTTCCTCCTCCACCCGCGACAACACCTCGCTCAGCAGAATCTCCCTGGAACCGTTCCTGATCTCTTCTATATCAAAACAGGCTGACAAACGTTTTTTCAAATCATCCATTGAAAGGCGACCAGGCCAATGCAGAAGACGGTGGGTGGGAAAGACTGACAAACCGGGATCTTCCATGGGACAGAGATACATCATAATATGGTTTGCTGGATCTTTGTCTGAAAACTCACTGTTTCGCTCTCTCTCAAGTTTTCTGTACGCAAGAGCTGTGGTATATCTGTGGTGGCCATCTGCAATATAGAGCGCCTTATTCATAAAAAGTTTCTGAACCTTCATAATGACCGACTCATCGCTCATCCGGTACAGAGAATGAATACAACCATCATTGTCAGTGATGCGCCCCATGGGTTCCTGATCCTTTGCATTATCAAGCAAAGTCATCACCTCACTGTCTTTATCACTGTAGAGGGAGAAAATTTGGCTGAATTGGGCCTTAGTTGTGTCAAGGAGTCGTAGACGGTCACTGATCACTGAATCAAAAGTCTCCTCATGGGGTTTGACCATCCCTTTGCCAAACTCAGAGAGTCCAACCAGTGCCACCACACCTTTTCGAGTAAGCATTTTCCTTGAAGGATGTTTATATCGAACCGTATACACATACAGGGCAGCCTGATCGTCCCGTTGCAGCACATCCTGATCCAGCCATTGTTGTAAAAGATCAGCAACTTCTTGATAACGGAAATCATCACCATCGCTTCCACCAGGGTTTTTGGTAATATCAAGGCGGATCATGGAGTAGGGGTTTTTTGCGCCATAAGAGGCCTCGGCATTTTCGCTGATCACATCATAGGGTGGAGTTACCACCTCATCAAGACTGCCCACTTTATCAATATTAAAAGTTACGCCCCTGAAGGGTGCTATAAAGGCCATGCGTGACAACTCCTTTTTTGCTAGAATGGAATAATTATGAATATCAAAATTTATGATTTAGTAGTATAGAACTGATTTGGAAAAAAATTTAAACAGTAACATCTATCACGACAAACTTTCAAGACTTGAGACTGTTTTTCTCATCAACAGCAAACTGAAAAACAGCAAAGGAGGATACTTTTATGTACGACATCTTTATCAATACCCACTTTGCAGGAGCACACCATCTTCGCGATTATCCCGGTGACTGTGAGAAGCCCCACGGCCACAACTGGCGAATCAAAGTAACCGTCAGGGCGACCGCCGTTGATCAACTGGGGATGGGGATTGATTTTAAAGTCCTGAAAAAGATTGTTAATGCTGCTGTTGATCAACTTGACCATCGTGACCTCAACGAGCATCCTGCTTTTCAGAACCGTAACCCATCATCGGAACATATTGCCGCATTTCTTTACGACACCCTCCAGCCCGACCTTCAACATGACAGATACAATCTCTACTGTATTGAAGTATGGGAGACAGACACCTCGGGACTCATATATTACGGCCCTGATGCAAAGTAATTTCCACATCTCGGAGATCTTCTACTCAATCCAGGGTGAGTCCTCTTATGCGGGCCTCCCCTGTGTCTTTATACGTCTGAGTGGCTGCAATTTACGCTGCAACTACTGTGATGCCGAATTCACCTGGGAGGAGGGTGAGAAGAGAAGCCTGGAATCCATACTCCAGGCTGTGGAGGATTTTCCCTGCTCACTTGTCGAGATCACAGGTGGGGAACCCCTTTTTCACAAAGACTGTGTTCAGCTCATCCAAAAACTCATCACAGCAGGTAAAACTGTTCTTGTTGAAACAAACGGTTCCATTGCCATCGACAGGGTTCCTCATCAGGCAGTAACCATCATCGATGTAAAATGCCCAGACAGTGGATCAGCCGGGAGTTTTCATCCAGACAACATCAAGCACATCAGACAACGTCTTTCGAAATCGCAAGGCACCAGTGAGATGAAATTTGTGCTCTCTTCAAAAAATGATTACCACTGGGCAAAAGAGTTTTGCACGGAGCACTCTCTGACCGGGAAACTGCCCATACATTTTTCCCCAGTCCACAACAGGGTATCCCCGCGAAACCTTTCAGAGTGGCTCATGAAAGATGGTTTGAATATCAGATTGCAACTGCAACTGCACACAATCCTCTGGCCGAGTATCAGCCGTGGCATCTAAAAATATTTTTTTTACTTATTCAGATTAAGGAATACCATAGAGCGATGAAAAAAACAGTACCGGTTGATAAAGCCGTTGGAATGATCCTGCCCCACGATGTTACAGAAATTGTGAAGGATGAATTCAAGGGGAGGGCCTTCAAAAAAGGACACATTATCCGCCATAAAGATGTTGAACACCTGAAACGCCTTGGAAAAGAGCATATTTATGTGCTGGAGTTCGGGCCTGATGAAATCCATGAAAATGAAGCTGCTGAAATTCTGGCGACTGCACTGGCTGGCCCCGGTTCCCGGTTATCATCAGAACCCGTTGAAGGAAAGATTACCATTCATGCAGCTCATGACGGCTTGCTGAAAGTTGATAAAGATGCCTTATACCGCTTCAATCTCCTCGGTGTTGTAATATGTTCCACCCTGCAGACCAACACGCCTGTAAAAAAAGGTGAAACCATTGCTGCCACCAGGCTCATCCCGCTTGTTTCCGGGAGGGATATTGTTGACCAGGCAGCAAGCATTGCCAATGATGCAAGTCCTGTGGTTACGGTGAAAGAATTACGAAAAGCAAAAGCTGGTCTTATCATCACCGGAAATGAGGTCTTTCACGGCAGAATCAAAGATAAATTTGAAGATGTATTACGAGAAAAACTGGCTGAAACAGGATCTGAAGTACTATCTGTGAGCTTTGCTCCCGACGATACTGACGCTATCGCTCAAGCAATCAGGAAAGCCTTGAAAGATGGCGCTGATCTGATAATCACCTCGGGCGGTATGTCTGTTGACCCAGACGATGTTACCCGCATGGGGATTGCAAAGGCTGGTGCAACTGACTGTCTTTATGGAACCCCTGTACTTCCCGGGGCAATGTTCCTCAGTGGCCGCATAGGTGCTGTCCCCGTACTTGGGTTACCTGCATGTGGAATGTTCCATAACATCACTGTATTTGATCTTATTTTACCTCGAATCTTGACAGGCGAAATAATCGGGCGTGAAGAATTCGCCCAAATGGGCCACGGCGGACTCTGCCGCAACTGCAAACGATGCCAATACCCGGTGTGCAATTTTGGAAAATAACAAAAAACAACAAAATCAGGAACAGATCCACTGCAACCTTACCGTCGAAGTACCTGTGGTCGCCAGTCAACTCCTTACCGATACCAGTGGATTACCAAAGGAACGAATCAAACACGCCATGGTCAAGGGAGCCGTGTGGCTGAAACGGCCTGGAAAAAAAGAGAGGCGTTTGCGTAAAGCAAAATTCAAACTCCTGCCAGGGGACTTTATCCAACTTTTTTATGATCCAACGGTCCTTGCCCAAGCCCCTCCGGAACCCAAAATAGTTGCTGGCCACAAAGACTACAGTGTCTGGTTCAAACCACCCTGGCTCCTCAGCCAGGGAACACGCTATGGTGATCACTGTTCCCTGTTGCGTATTGCTGAAAAAAGTGACCGGAATATTAATTTCAAACTGATTCACAGACTGGATCGTGAGGCATCAGGACTTATGTTGCTGGCACACAACCGTAACGCTGCAATGCTCCTCTCAGAGCTCTTCCAGAAAGACAGGATAGAAAAAAGATATTTTGCAGAAGTTAAAGGTGCCCCGAAAATCCCTGCAAAGGGGCTTATGCTTAACGATCCACTTGATGGTAAATCAGCCCGCACTGAGATTCTCGAAGTATATCCAGGAAAAGTCACTAGAAACAGTGTCCTGGATATCTGGTTGCACAGTGGAAGACTGCACCAGATCAGAAGGCATCTTGCTGATTTTGGATACCCTGTCATCGGTGACAGCAGGTATGGAGAGCAGAAGCTGGGATATCATGAATTACATCTTTGTGCCTGGAAAATTCGTTTTTGCTCACCGCTCACAAAAGAGGTTGTTTCCTATCAGGTTCCACGCGAGATGAGACCCGCCTTTGCTGCAGAAATCAATCCCGACACCCAGAGATGAGTTGTCACTTAATCAGGCTCAAGGCGAGAGATGCTGCTCTTTCAGATGCACCGGCACCCCCCATTCTGTCACGAACCAACTCAAGGCCTTGAAGCATTGTCTGACGTCTTGCACTGTCAAAGAGGAGGGCGTTGAGCTCTTTTTCAATGCATTCCGGTGTAACCTCTTCCTGGAGCAACTCTGGCACAACCTCTCTTTCAGCAATAAGATTTACCAGAGATAAATATTTCAGATCCTTATTCACAAGCATTCTTCCAATCCTGTAAGTGGTATTGGACACTTTATAGATAACTACCATAGGTGTGTTAAGAAGAGCAAGTTCAAGGGTCACTGTTCCAGAAACAACCACGGAAGCATCACAGGCCGCCATCATATCGTGACGATTCTCATTTATAATGCGAACATCCAAGCCATCACCCAACTCATCCAATCCGTGACTGCGTATATCCTCTTCGGAAACAGTAGATGCAAGTGGAATGAGAAAGACAAGCTGTTTTTCCGGTTGCTTGCTCTCCACCTGTAACCTTTTGGCAGTCTGCACCAAAATCGGCAGAAGTTTTGAGATTTCCTTTGTTCTGCTGCCTGGGAGCAGACCGACACAGATACTTTGAGGGTCGATATCATAACGTGAACAAAAGACATCACGCCCCATGGTACTTTTCATCGAGTCAAGCAACGGATGTCCGACATATTCAGCAGCAAGTCCATGATTCCTGAAAAATTCTTCCTCAAATGGGAGAATCACCCCAATTCTATCAACTCGGGCAGCAATAGTTTTAACCCTGCCGGATCTCCAGGCCCACACCTGAGGACTGATATAGTATAACACTGGGATACCGAGTTTTTTGGCATATTTTGCCAGCATCAGGTTGAAATCCGGAAAATCAATGAGAATAAGAAGAGAAGGGCGATCTTCACGCATTGCATTACGTAAAATTTTTCTTGCAGCAAAGATGTCGGGCAGGTGTGAAAACACCTCAGCCAAGCCTACAACAGCAATCTTTTTTGAGTCAAACAACAGCTTTACACCACCAGCCATCAACTCCTTACCACCCATTCCAGAAAAAAGAAGCTCCGGTTTCCTGGCAAGCATGGCACGTACAAGCCGTGAGCCATGCAGATCTCCTGAGGCCTCTCCGGCAAGGATCATAACCTTGTTATTCATCAATTCCCTGACATATCTTCAGCATAGACCCCTAATTTCCGGTGATCTTTGATCTGCTTGATCACCTGCAGCGCAACATCAAGGGCACGACGGCCTTCATTGCCAGAAACAAGGGGAGTTGTCCTGTTGCGGACGTTATCAACAAAGTGCAGGATTTCTGAGTTTAATGCATCACCCTCAGGAAAAGAATGAACCACCACATCTTGCTTTGGCATACCGTTTTCCTGAAACTGTCCCTTTTTCAAATGTATTGTCATTATTTTCCGATTGGCAAAATCCACATTTATAAAGGAACCCGGCTGAAAAATACGCATGCGACGGGTACTGCTCCTTGAAATCCGAGACACCGTAACATTGGCCGTGGCCCCGTTTTCAAAGATAAGCCGAGCATTGGCAATATCTGTAAAGTCTGTCACAACAGGAGCACCAACCGTATGGATAGTCTCAAGGGGAGATTTGATGATATTAAGTATGATATCAATATCATGAATCATCAGATCAAGGACAACGTCAACATCAAGTGCACGATTTTTGAACGTTGAAATTCGCTGTGATTCAATAAATACCGGAACAGTGAGGGACGGGATCATAGCTTCAACGGCCGGGTTAAATCTCTCAAGATGCCCCACCTGAAGTACCAGATTTTTATCAGCTGCCTTTTTAATAATATCATCAGCCTCAGCAACAGTGGTTGTTATGGGTTTTTCCATAAGCATATCCACCCCGGCCTCTATACAATCAAGGGCAACAGCATGATGGTAACTAGTGGGAACAACAACGGAAACAGCTTCAACCTCTTTCAATAGCTCCCTGTAGTCGGTAAAAGCCCGGCAATCATTTTCTTTTGCTGTACTTTCAGCGGCAACGGGATCAATATCAGCAACACCGACAAGTTCCACATCTTTCATGTCCCTGTATTTTTGAGCATGATACCTGCCCAGATATCCCACCCCGATAACGCCTGCTTTCATATTATTATTCCTTTTACCTGATCTTCCCGGGTTACCTATGAATTCTGTCAAATACCCAGGTACGCTGCCTGAATGTCCTGATTCTGTAGGAGATTCTCTGCACTGTCGCTGATAGTAATCATACCATTTTCTATAACATAGCCCCGATCTGCGATGTGCAGTGCCTGATTGGCATTCTGTTCTACCAGAAATATAGTTGTATTATGATCTTTATTAATTTTCTTCACAATTTCAAATATCTGCTTAATAATCAGTGGTGCCAGTCCCATGGAAGGCTCATCAAGAAGCAGAAGCTTTGGGCGAGCCATCAGAGCCCTCGACATGGCAAGCATCTGCTGTTCGCCACCACTTAGAGTACCACCATCCTGGCCCCTTCGGTCTGCGAGAATTGGAAAAAGAGCAAAGACATAGTCAAGATCCTCTTTAATCCCACTGGAATCTGTGCGCAAAAAGGCTCCCATATCCAGGTTTTCCTGTACAGTTAGTTGCGGAAAGATATGTCGTCCCTCCGGTACCTGGCAAATACCCTTGGCAACAAGTTTTTCAGGGGAGAGTTTATGGATGATCTCACCTTCAAAGAGGATTTTTCCAGATCGTACAGGTACAATTCCTGAAATTGCCATGAGGGTGGTGGATTTACCTGCGCCATTGGCTCCAATCAAGGTGATAATTTCACCACTATTTATAATAATATCAATATTGTGCAGTACCTGGATATTGCCATACGCCGCACTGACATTCCGTAACTCAAGCATCGACATCCTCTCCAAGATAGGCCTTAATAACGGCTGAGTTGGAGCGTACCTCTTCAGGAGTACCCTGGGCAATCTTTTTCCCGTAATCCATGACAAAAATCCGATCAGAAAGGCTCATAACCAACTTCATATCATGCTCGATCAACAGGATAGAGTGTCCTTCACTGCATATTGTCCTTATCAGCAAGACTAGAGCCTCAGTCTCCTGAGGATTCATACCGGCAGCAGGTTCATCAAGCAGGAGGAGAAATGGTTCTGTTGCAAGAGCACGCCCTATCTCAAGACGTCGTTGAGCGCCGTAAGAGAGATTTCTGGCCTCTTCATTCACCTGCCGGTGCAGGCCAACTTTTTTTAAGATATCATAACTTACATCTATAATTTCCTCTTCCTCACGCCGGGTGGCAGGATTTCTGAATATTGCTCCAAGAATATGGGCATGCGTTCTACAGTGTCTACCTATCATCACATTTTCAAGGACACTCATTGTGGGAAAAAGACGAATATTCTGAAAGGTCCTGGCCATACCTTTTTCAGTGATTTTATTAGGTTTCATCCCATTGAGGAGGGTCTCTTTTCCATCTTTAGGGTCACGCAGGACAATCTCACCTGCGCTGGGAGTATAAATCCCTGTCAGACAATTGAAAAAGGTTGTTTTCCCGGCTCCATTGGGACCAATCAGGGCTACAATTTCACCCGGCCGTATATCAAGATCCACCTCATCTATAGCCTTGATCCCACCAAAGTTTTTTGTCAGAGCACTGACGTTTAATATCGCTTCACTCATCTCTGAATCACTTCACTGTTGAATAATGTTTTTTAAACTTATATCTGCGTCTGACGTTGGAAATAATGCCATCTGGCTTAAAAACCATCATAACAACGAGGATTCCACCAAAGGCCAGCATACGATACTCTGACAGAGCCCGAAGATATTCCGGCATCAGAATAAGAATCAATGCACCAAAAATAACGCCAACAATAGACCCCATTCCACCAAGAACAACAATGGAGAGGATAATTGCTGATTCAAGGAAGGTAAAACTTGCAG
>JAJRQL010000041.1 GCA_024280265.1 Deltaproteobacteria bacterium | reverse complement strand
TATCTTGTCTGTGAGCTTCATTGGCATTCTCCTTGGTTTTGCTTTTGGTGGTACAAAACAATACCATGGAATGCCGTGAAGCTCAATTGTTTCACGGTGTTATGTTGGCAATAGCTGCCTTTTCTATTTTGCAAGAGGCCCAAGGGACTATGAAAAAAACCAAAAGCGCAGTATAGAAACATAAAAGATACCCTGTTATCAAATACCATTTTAATTATGGCGAATAAAAACAGGATTGTATAGGAATTTTCTCCCCCACAATGGACTCATGGAAACGACAAAACAGGGTAGGATCAAGAAAACTGAACGTATCTAACTTTAACGCTCCCTCAAAACAACCCTCAGGTCTCTTTGAGCCAACCCAACGTCAAATAGTGACATTTTTTGTCACCCAACGCCCGAAAACGTCACTTTAGACAAGATTTGCTCCATGCAAAGAGAGCATTCCAGATAAGTAAAAGCTCTCTCAACAAATAAAATGTTGAAAAAGGAACTAGATAGTGAGAGACTCAGTTACATGTATGCAATTGGCACGATTGCTGCTACAAGAGAGGCAACATGTAATTTGAAGCCACAAAGGCAACAAACACCAACACCATTCCACAAGGAGGGAAATATGACTTTAAAAAAACTTAGAATTAACACAGACGAGCAAGGTTTTACCCTGATCGAGCTTATGATCGTTATCGCCATTATCGGCATTCTGGCAGCAATCGCCATTCCGAACTTTATTGCTTATCGAAATAAGGCTTTCTGTTCTGCTGCTGAGGCTGATGCAAACGCTGTGGCAGGTGCCGTCGCTGATTATTTTGCCATCCCATCTCATACTGACATTGAGAATGCGGACTTGCAAGCTGATGGCTGGAAGCCTTTGACGGTCTCAGGCGACAATACCTTTACGGTAACCGCAACAGACCCCAATGAAGTTATCACTATTACAGTTACTGATGGTTCTGGTCGATGCCCTGCCGACTATCAAGCTGCATCTGACGACTGGGATAATAATAACGTCTACACCAAAGAAATACATCAGTAACAACTGTATTAATACCCAACAGATCTCCAAAAATCCATGCCTCTATCTTTCTAAGAGGCATGGATTTTTTACTCTAATCTGGCTTGAATTACCTTTATAACAGTGCGGCAGTGAATCCACCGGAAACTTTATCTAAGTTAAACTTTACTATACTAATTACTGTACTTATCTTTCTCCTGTACTCAAATGTGTTGAATACACCATGGGTGCTTGACGATCCTCCAAACATTACAAATAATCCCCTTCTTCACATAAATAATCTTATGCCGGAAACACTCTGGCAAACCTTGCACGCACAACCTTTTGCTCCGGGAACGCTTTATCGTCCTCTTGCCAACCTCTCATTTGCCCTCAATTGGTATATCGGACAAAACAACCCTTTTGGCTATCACATCGTCAATATACTTGTTCATATTCTAACAACCCTGATCCTTTATCAAACGATACTGCTCCTTTTCCAAACACCAATTTTAAAAAAATATTCTCCGCAAGATGCATTCTTTATAGCATTACTTGGTGCCGTTCTTTGGGCAATCAACCCTATCCAGACGCAGGCAGTTACCTATATTGTCCAACGTATGGCCTCACTAGCTGGGCTGTTCTACATCTGGGCTCTTTTCTGGTATATAAAATCTCGTTTAAGTACCGCAACAGCCAGGCGCCGCATTAACATCCTCCTCTGTATCCTTTGTTACCTCTGTGCCATCGGTTCAAAAGAGAACGCAGCAATATTGCCCCTCAGTATCCTTGCTGTCGAGTTCATTTTTTTTCCCAAAACTCCAGACAAATACTCTAAAAATATCCGCCGAATCCTCTTGGGTATTTCCTTTGCTATCGGTTTGTTCTCTATCTATTATATTGTCCGGCAAGATTATATTAGTTATCTGTTCAAACCAATTGGCAGCCGACCATATACACTCTACGAACGGTTATTAACAGAACCTGGCATAGTTCTTTTTTACCTGAGACTCATCTTTTATCCTCTGGCCAAGCGCTTCTCGGTTGATCATGATGTTTCAATAGCCAGCTCACTTTTCAGTTCCTGGGCAACCTTGGCCTCAATATTGACAATTATTGCCCTGGTACTCTTTGCTCTGGCCAAAAGCCGCAAACAACCAATCCTCAGTTTTGCGATCCTCTTTTTCTTTATTAACCACCTCATTGAATCTACAGTTATTCCACTCGAACTTATATTTGAACACCGCAATTACCTGCCGTCCATGTTTCTATTCACACCCGTTGCAGCAGGATTGCTCTACCTGTTAAAACTATACTCCAAACGCAATCGAGTCGTTCATGCCGCTATTCTCATCTTTATCCCCTTGTTGCTTATCACAATTGGCTGGAATACCTACCTCCGCAACAACGTATGGGAATCTGAGCAGTCCCTCTGACATGATGCCCTGCAGAAAGCACCCAACAATGCCAGACCATTAGCAAAACTCGGTGAACTAGCTGGCTGGAACGAAGGAAGATCCCCACAACAACTCTCCCTTGCTATCGGATACTACCAAAAAGCATTAACCAGCTACAGCCCCCGAACATCATTCAAAGCAGCAATTCTTGGTAATATGGGTGAAGTCTTCTTCATGTATGGCCTGTATGACCAAGCCATATCCTACTATTCCAAATCTCTTTCACTCAATCCACATTTTAATAATTCCCAATATGGATTGGCGAAAACATTGATAGTCAACGGGGATTTTGACGACGCACTCAAAGAAATCAATGCTGCCCTTAAAATTGATGCCTTCCAAAGCCGTTTCCTCAACCTCAGAGGGCTTGTTCTTCTCTGGCAAAACAGACCTGATGATGCTATTGTATCAATCAGTCGTGCAATGAGAATTAGCAGGAATAAACAAAAATATTTTTACAACCTTGGCGTTGCCTTTTCTCAAGCCGGATACTATAAGCAGGCAGAATGGTTTTTAAAACTTAGCGGCACCTCTTCTATTGATATCAGGAATCTTTTCAGTCTTCTTGAAAACAGTATCAGGTCAAATAATCAACAACAAATAAATTATTTAACGGAAAAAATTATAAAACAATTCAGCCTTACCTATATAGAACAATACTTAAAAAACATGAGGCATGACTATCGCAGCGTACCGATATCAAGTAACTTGATCTCCCCTGTAATTTATCAACACATTCGAAAGAAAGTACGTTTGCTTCCAAATGCCTCCGGAATGCCCCCTGATAAAAAACCCAGTTCTTAACAATGCATGCCAACACATCCAACCCGCTCCCCTATGGTTATTATTATTACCCGGTACTGCTGCTCGTTCTTCTAGGACTGGCAGACACCACATACCTGACATGGTCTCATTATCGTAATTACACGGATATCGCCTACAGTAGCTTTTGTGCTCTGTCCAAAGCGATCAATTGCGATACCGTCTCCCAGAGCCCGTGGTCTATCCTGTTTGGCCTCCCTGTCGCACTCTGGGGATTTTTCGGATATTTTATATATGGGGCGCTGCTCATTGTTGCTCGAAAAAATACACCGAAGCGAACCTCTATCTGGAACCTGCTCTTTATCCTGGGACTTCTCTACTCAAGTGCCGCAGTCTATTTCGGTTATATTTCAGCTGCCAAGATTCACTCCTACTGCATTCTCTGTATTTTGAGTTATGGCATCAGCTTTTCACTCCTCTTATACGCCTGGATTATCAGACGGCGTTTCACCATGACCTCACCTTTGACGGGCACCCAAGAGGCCCTTCATTGTGTAACCAAAAATACGTTTGTCAAGGTAATGAGCTTGTGCCTTATTGGACTATTCATCAGTCTCCAATTGTTCCTGCCACATTACTGGACATACGAACTCCCTGAGCTTTCTCCAAACATCCCTACAGGATTAACAGACGACGGACACCCTTGGATTGGCGCAGAAAATCCTTTGCTCACGATTGAAGAATATGGTGATTATCAGTGCTTTCAGTGCAATAAAATGCATTTTCTACTACGGCGAATGGTTGCAAAGCATCCTGAAAAACTCCGCCTAATACATCGTCATTTCCCCATGGATCACACTGTCAATGAAATCATTGTACCCACACCTTTTCATATAGGATCAGGTAAAATGGCCCTTATGGCTATCTTTGCGGCCAGTCAAGGTAAATTCTGGGAGGCAAATGATGTCCTATTTGAATTAGGACGAAATAAAGCGCCATTCAACACAAAATTTCTTGCTGAAAGAACAGGTATCTCCGCAGGAGCACTTTCCATGGCAACTCGTAATTCTAATATCCGGCTCTTCCTGCAGAACGAAATTCGACAGGGAATGAAACTGGGTATTACTGGTACCCCTTCTTTTGTTATCAACGGCAAAGTATATGCAGGATCAATCCCTGCGGATATCTTTGAAAACGTCATTCAATGAGTGTATTGAATCCCAAGGGACCTGCAGAAAAAAACAACCTCAACAACCTTTATCTTATTATTCTGTTTTTTCTTTTGGTTGTCCTTACAGCAGGGATCACCTTTCTCGCCGCTGTTCCCCCTGTCAGTAGAGACGCTCTAACCCATCATCTCTTTGTTCCCAAGCTCTACATCGAGCACGGAGGAATATACGAAATACCAAGCATCCCCTTTTCCTACTATCCCATGAACCTGGACCTGCTGTATATGATCCCGCTTTATTTTGGGAATGACATCATACCAAAACACATACATTTCCTTTTTGCTCTGCTTACAACCTGGCTCATTTACAACTACCTTAAAAACCGCATCTGTTCAATTTATGCCCTACTGGGCAGTCTTTTCTTTCTTTCAATTCCAATCATCGTTAAACTATCCATCACCGTTTATGTTGATCTTGGCCTCATGTTTTTCACAACGGCCTCCTTGCTCCTCCTGTTCAGGTGGCTGAATTCAGGCCATAAGATACGTTATCTGATTTTCGCTGGTATCTGTTGCGGCCTAGCCACTGGGATAAAATACAATGGGCTTATTGCGTTCGTCCTTCTTCCTCTGTTCATACCTGTGCTCTATATTCGCTCCCAAAATGCAGTGAAAGGAAGTAGCAGTAAGGGTATTGGTTTCAGTCTCCTATTCGTGTTAGCAGTCTTGATTGCATTTTCCCCCTGGCTTATCAGAAATTATTCCTGGACTGGCAACCCAATCTATCCCCTTTATGAGTCTATTTTTCAACAGATTCCAGACAAAATCGTTGGCCAGAAACATTCTGCACCCCAAAAAGAACCTGCTGCAATAGTAACGAAATTAGTAAGTCGTGGCAGCGGAGTGTTTGCAACACGCAAAATTTTGTATCATGAAACCTGGTGGCAGACGCTTCTGCTCCCTGTTCGTTTCTTCTTTGAAGGACAAGATGACAATCCCCGTTATTTTGACGGCAGACTCAACCCATTTCTTTTACTCCTGCCCTTTTTTGCTTTTACTAATAAATCACCAACTCTCTCACTACAGCTTGAGAAATACACCCTGTTGGCCTTTGCCACACTTTTTTTCTTCTTCACTTTTTTTCAGGAGGCACTGCGAATTCGATACATTATCTGTATTATACCGCCGCTTGTCCTACTCTCAATCTTCGGGTTGCCAAATATTCTTTTTGCAATTTCCAAAATTAATTTCCCCCTAGTCCGTCGGAGCGCGATGCTGTTAATTTCTGCTGCACTTTTTCTCATGTTCGCCTACAATGCTCAGTATATTGTCCAGCAGTTTCAGATTATTCAACCACTGTCTTATATTCAAGGAAAAGTTAGCAGGAAACAATATATCTCTCGATTTCGCCCAGAATATCCTGTTATTCAATATGCCAACACCCACCTGCAGCGTGACACCAAAGTACTTTGTATCTTTCTTGGCAATCGTGGCTACTATATGAACTTTATCCCAATATTTGACAATCCGTTTCGAGAGGGAGTACTAAAAGACATTCTCAAATCATCTTCACGAAAAACGGATATACGCTCTCAGTTACTCGATCAGGGTACCACCCACATTCTATTAAGAAATGATTTAACCCAAAATTGGGTTCAACACCTCGTCGAAATTGAGCAGGAAGAGGTTCTACTATTTTTTCAGCATGATACTAATAAATTATTCGGTAACGAAAATTACACATTGCTTCATATAAATCAATACTAATTGAACCATAAGCGGAACATGCCGGGTGACAGCGCGCCACATGGAACATCTTGACATCACAGATAAAAACTAGACATCGTGTCGCGAGAACCGTCCAAAATGATCTGACTGCCACCTGCCTTCAACAGTCATGAATACACGAAACAGCGCAAACTATGATATCAGCCATGTAGTATTCAACGACAATTATAATTCCCGGTCAGCGACATGATTTCCTGGAAATACTTGAAGACCGGCACAACCTTAAATCAACACTTGTAACCAGCCAACTGCCAAATGAACACTGGCATAAACAGATCGGTGATCCAACGATGGCTGACGCCATACTTTATCGTCTCGTTCACAGCGCACACAAAATAACACTGACAGGAGAAAAAAAAGATGGGGTTGTTGTGGCGCTTACGCTTTGATACACCGCTGCAGGGTGGACTTCTTGAACGGTTTACCGAACCCGATTCTGCGGAACCAGCTGTAGGCTCTTGAGTCTGTAAGGTGGAAGGCAAGAGTCCAAGTAACTGTAGCCTTCCATCTGTTTGATAACAGCAGCTCGAAAAACCTGTTCGGCCGTCATCCCCCAGGCCCCGGTTACATTGTTGTCAGGATCACCGAGATCTTATAACACCAGATCGTATATGCTACTGTTGTTGTCAAGAATTTCACTGATCTTCGCCAACTCTTTCGCCTTGGGGTGATCAGTGGTTGCCCCTGCCAGGGGTAACTGCTGAATGCGTGCTTTTCGGATCGTTTTTGCAACTCCGGAAAGTGGTTAATATTGTAATCTTGGTGGGTTACCCGATTTACCCTTACCATGAATCGTCAAAAACGTCACCCCAAAAAGGCGATTTCGTCTTAAAAAATCAAGCAGTTAGGACTACCTGGACAGACAGGCACTAGTTCACAAACAATACGCAGATAAAATTCCTATCCTCCTAAAATCCCATCAGAACATCACTGAATCCTATCATACCGCATTTGAGAAATTTGCTCTGAAATCAGCCCCATCATGAAAATGATCAGGGAGCTTGAAAATAATAAAGCTGACATATTGCTAAAACGATTCGCAGTCAAATATGTATATGTGTAATACAAAACTCCAGTACCAACCAGGAAGGTACTGATTGGCAAAAACACCCGTAACGGAGAAAACAGAGTGGCAACTTTTGAAATAATCAGAAAAAATCGTATTCCATCACTCAGTAGCTTTATCTTGCTCTTTCCTTTTCGGGCAAGTGTCTGAATAGGAACATATTTCACACTCCGGCCACTTCGCAAATATGCCATTGTGAGCGTCGAAGGATAAGAGAATGTATTTGGCAGAAGATAAATATATTGACGTGCCACCTCCGTTCTCACCAGGCGAAAACCGGAGGTAAGGTCTTTCACTTCGAACTTCGTTACATATGATGCAAACCAGTTATACAATTTGTTTGCAATATCACGATGTAGAGAGGTATCCGAACCTTTACTTCTTCCACCAACAACCATGTCAAATGTATCTTTGTGTTCAAGTAGCCTGGCAATATCTTCGGGTTTGTGTTGACCGTCACTGTCCATCATGATCAACCACTCCCCTGTGGCACATCGCAAACCAGTTTTAATAGCCGCCCCATTGCCAATATTATAGGGATGAGGCCATACGTTTGCTCCAGCATTCATGGCTTCCTGCATGGTACTATCGGTTGAACCATCATCAACCACCAGTACTTCAAAATCCGGGTAGAGCTCTTTTATCTTTCTGATAGTTGCGGCAATGGCTTGTTCCTCATTGTATGCGGGAAGAAGTATGGTGACACTTGTGTGAGAATCTTGCTGTCTTTTATCCATTGTCACCTTTCCATCTATTCATGCTATCCGACTCAATGAGTCGTTCAATCAACTCCTCTTAATATAGCACATTGTACACCTCATGCAACACCAGCAGGTGGATTATGATCAAAAGTAGTATTTGAAGAAGCAATAAAAAAACAAATGACGTATCCTGTTGGAATAGTTCATCACAAATTAGTGCCTGTCCAAAAACTGCCTTTTCGGCTGATACGATCCAATATTGATTCTCAGATAGTAGCCATTCCGCAAGGAGTTCCTTTCACAAGGTCACAACCCCAAAATTTTTCTTTCCTGGTGCGTTTTTTCCGAAAAAAAGCGCCCCTCTCCTGTGCAGTGCCATTCCTGAACTCTGGGGAGTTCAGGCCAGTTGCTTGTGGGCAAGTGTCAGCAGATTGGCTGGCACGATGGAGGCCCACACGTAACTCTTGAAGGACTCAAAGCCTTTCCAGGTGCAACGATCAAGACCGAGGCTCCGTTTGAGCCAGGAGATGCCGGATTCGATACCGGCCCGGAAATTCCGCAGCTGTTTATATACCCAGTTGATGGTACACATGTCTTCGATGGCAAGGCCTTGACCTGATGAATCGCACTTCCGGGTGCTTTCTTCGAGCTTCGATAAATGAAGGTATCATCAATCAGAAGGAACCACACCGGTTGTGGGAAAACAGAAACCATTAATTTGGCCACCTGAACTCCTAGTGCAACCCAAGACCATTTACCATGCTGCAGCCATTTGTAATAAGCAGTCCAACTGCGAACAGGGTTAATG
>JAJRQL010000040.1 GCA_024280265.1 Deltaproteobacteria bacterium | reverse complement strand
GCCATTATCGTAACCTCCTTAAAAGATTGGTCTTTTAAGGAGGTCGGCTGCGAATTTTTTTACTTTGTCAAGGAAAAAGTGTGTCTATTTTGAAAAATAACTGCTTTATTTAACATGCAAAATCCTTACCGGACACTACTGCAATGGAATAGGGCTTCTGACATTCCTGCCACTCACTCAGCGCCAGGTCGTAACGCTTACGGCACCGGTGATATTTCACCTGTGCCATCTCCTGCAGCTTCTTTATCTTTAAGGGTATCCCGCTCTTATGGATCTTCATATCTGTTTTATTTTTGTAAAAAAACCATTTTCTATTGTTTCGACGTACTAGAGCACGTCGTAATGATTGAAAATGTGAAGCAACAAAGAAAGTGAAGAGTTTTTACGACGCCATCAAGTAAAAATGATTACAGCCATAAAAGCAACTAAGACTTTGACTCATATCCTGATAAAGGATACACTATATAAAAATATTTGATTAATTCGCAAACGCTCCACTGTCATCCAACATGGAAGGACATTAAATGGATCATTACTCCGGGTACTTTCTCTCTTCTGGCATGGGAGCTTCTGCAAACTTTTTTTCAACACCCTGCAAAGCAGGGCCTGACGGCAAATTCAGTGCTGAACACCTTTCCGGCAAAAACATCCTTCTTGCAGGTGGATTCCCCGCAAGCTCTCAGGACTCCCCGTTTCCACTCTCAGTCACATTGCAGCTCAACGGAGACCTGACCGACCTCAATACCGAAGCCATGGCCGCCCTTGCCAGAGCCGAGTTGTTCCGCCACAACAGCCAGTCGTTCAGATCATACACCCTGGAGGCAGACAGGTGCATCACAGTCCTTGGCAGCAAGCCTGAAACCTTACACAACTTTCTTGATACATACGACGCATTACTCCAAATCAATCCCATCCTCCTTGACAGCTACGACCCTACCCTGACAACAGCTGTGGATCTCCGAATAGACGCATTTCAAAAAGGTTTCAAACTCAGCTTCAATGTCAGACAACCCATTGATACAAACCGCTGCACCTATTGCGGTTCCTGCGGTACAAGCTGCCCTGAACAGTGCCTTACCGAAAAGCTCTTCCTTGATTTTTCACTCTGCATCTTCTGTAATGAGTGCATCTCCGCCTGCAGTGACAATGCAATTGACCTCCACAGTGTTGAAAAACGGGAACTGACTGTACCAGCCCTGCTCCTTCTTGACGGAGCCGAACCTGATCTGCCCCGCCAGAAGGACAATATTTACTCAGAAGCCAGCCTCGCCTCCTTTTTCAAGACCATCTTTGCCGCTGAGGTTGAAGAAGTTATCGAATGGAGCGCACCGGCTTGCCAGTACAGCCCAAAACTGCAGACTGGCTGCAGTGTCTGCATGGATTCGTGTCAACACAGTGCCATCAGTCAAAACAGAAACGGTGTGCAGATCAACCACCTTGCTTGTGTTGAATGCGGAGCCTGCCTCAGCAGTTGCCCCACCGGAGCGCTGCAATATAAGCGTTTTGATGACATCCGGTTTCTGGAATATTTCCGGTCATTCCCTCTGCCCTCGGATACAACCATCATCCTTGGAACAGAACGGTCTCTACACAGACACTGGTGGTACAATCCCAGGGAGAGGCAGAACGGTGTTTTTTTTCTGGAACACCCTCAGCCGACGGCACTCCATGCCATGCACCTCCTCCTGCTCCGAGCCATGGGAGCAGGAAGAATCGTTATTCTTGAAGAAAAAGAGGATACTTTGTCCAGCCAGGTAAAGTTCAGCAATGCGTTGCTCCTGGCACTTCAGGGGCAACAGCCCGTATACATGCTGCCTCCGAACAAGCTCCACTCTTTTCTTGCAGCAGACTACACAACTGACAACACTGTCACCTGTTACCACGATTTCTCATACAGTAACCGCAGGACAAAACTCCTCGATATCATAACCTTTCTCATACAGCAAAGCAATGACGTAGCTGTCATGACCCAGGGTGAATACACAGAAGATTTTGGTGAAATCCTCTGTGACGAGAACAGGTGCACCCAGTGCCTCGCCTGTGTGGCCGAATGCCGTGTTGAAGCTCTCAGTGCAGACAGTGATTCCTACACCCTCAATCACACTCCAGCCCTCTGCGTACAGTGCGGAATCTGTATAACAGTCTGTCCCGAGAGTGTCCTTTCTTCCCGGAAAGGCCTCTCTCTGAATGAACATTTTTTCAGGAATAAAACTATTGCCCAGGCTGAGCCAGCGAGATGCAAGGGCTGTGGCAAAGTATTTGGTACCAGAAAATCACTGGAGAAGGTTATAGCCATTCTCTCGACAAAAAAACTGTGGAACCCCGAGGATGACCTCCTCTCATACTGTGACAGTTGTCGGGTGGTTACCCTCTATGAATCTCTTGAGAAATAATTATGCAGACAGACATTACAGATCGTGATCTCTGCCGGGTACGGCTCCGTTTTCTCGATCTTCTCAAATCATTCTTTCAGGATGTTCCTGACGCCGACCGACTGAGCCGGTGGCGTGGAATATTTGCAGCACTGGATAAAGAACAGGTTAGCCTGGATCTTGACACCAGAACCCAAGAGCTCAATAAGATACTGGCCCGGAAAAGCCTGCAGCAGATTAAAGATGAACACTACCAGCTTTTTGTGGATCCTTACAGCCAGGATCTACTCCCCCTGAATGCCACCTATTACATTGACGGCAAGAGTTTTGGACCAAGTCTTGTTGCCCTGAGAGATATCCTGAAACAGGGTAAGCTGATCCGGGAAAGTGGCATAAGCGACCCAGAGGACTCCCTTGCAGTCATGCTTGATGTCATGATCAGGCTGATACAGGAACAGCAGGAAGGGGCAGACACAGAATTGCTGCAGAGACAGCTCCTGCTGCAGTTTCTTGTTCCCACGGTGCAAAGGCTCCAGGAACGAATCAATACGATTAACACAGTGGAATTTTACCAGAAATGTATCGCCTTCCTTAATTCCTACCTCAATCTTGAACAGGGTCTTTTTGAGGAACAGGCAGACCATACAGGACAGCAGTGAGACAGTTACAGTTACAGTTACACAGAAAAAACTGTGCACAACAATGCAACAATACTTGCAAGCTCTACTATGGGAGATAGCGTATGAAAAAAGATGATGAAAAAAGACGGTCCTTTCTCAAACAGATACTGGGAACCACTGCCATGGTCGCCGGGTCTGCACTCATTGGAAAAAAAGCTCAGGCCGGAGAGGGTACCGCTGTCAAGCGTCCCGATGAGGTGCTCTATAAAAAAACAGCGGCCTTTAAAAACTATTACGACTCTCTTCGTTAGTATTCATCCAGAAATGAGATTTTTTTCTTCTAAATCGAGGCGCAGAAGAAATTTTACCGCAGGAACATATCAGATATTCCGAGGATAAAATTTTTAAAGCAACGAAAAGTCAGGAGAAAGAGGCCATTTCTGGGCAGGCACTCGTTAATCCAAAATAGGAGATCCAGGAAAATGGCTCAACGAAAAATTCGCAACTCCTCTTCAGTGGGTACAACTACCAGCAGGGTGACCTTGAATCCCAAAGTTGCCAGACGTTCCTTTCTCAAACTCTCTGCGGCCACCGCTGCACTGACCACCGCTGCAATGACAACCAGAATGACTGCCAAAGCGGCCACTTCAGCAGCTGTCAAGGCGGCATACCCAAACTCAAAGATGGTTCGATCTATCTGTACCCATTGTGCTGTAGGCTGCGGCATCAACGCCGAAGTCCAGAACGGTGTCTGGGTGAGACAGGAAGTGGCCCAGGACCATCCCGTCAGTCGTGGCGGATACTGCTGCAAAGGCGCCTCTGCCATTGATATGGTTACCTCTGAAAAACGTCTTAAAAACCCCATTAAACGGGTGAATGGTAAATGGCAAAAGATCTCCTGGGACACAGCCATGGATGAGATAGCTGGCAAACTGACTGCCATCCGCGACAATGACGGCCCTGACGCCCTGCACCTGAACGGCAGCGCCAAGGTCTCCACTGAGATGGCCTATCTGCAACGGAAATTCGCCGCATTCTGGGGGTCGAACAACGTTGACCACCAAGCCAGGATCTGACACTCCACAACGGTGGCAGGTGTCGCCAATACATGGGGTTACGGTGCAATGACCAACAGTCTCAAGGACATGAGGCATGCACAATCAATGATTTTCATAGGATCCAATGCTGCAGAGGCCCATCCGGTCTCCATGCAGCATATCCTCCACGCCAAGGAGGTGAACAATGCCCCCGTAATTGTGGTTGATCCGCGTTTCACCAAGCTGGCCGCCAAGGCTGATGAATTTGTGAGGATTCGTCCCGGAACAGACTGTATCTTTATCATGGGTCTGGTCAACGAAATCATTCAAAAAGGCTGGGAGGATAAAGAATTTATCCGCAGCCGGGTTTCCGGATTTCCGGAAATGGCTGCAAGCTGCAGCCAATACACACCTGAAGAGGTTGAGAATGTAACCGGAATACCAGCAGCGCAGACCAGAAAAGTTGCGAAAATCCTTGCAACCAACCGCCCCACATCCCTTACCTGGTGTATGGGCGGCACCCAGCATCACATCGGATCCTCCATTACCCGTGCCTTCTGCATCCTGCAGCTGGTGCTGGGGAATATGGGAAAATCAGGAGGTGGAACCAACATCTTCCGTGGCCACGACAACGTTCAGGGTGCCACTGACATGTGCGTGCTCTCCCACACCCTTCCAGGTTACTACGGCTTAAAAGATGGTTCCTGGAAACACTGGTGCCGGGTCTGGGATGTTGAATACGACTATATGGTCTCCAGGTTCAAGGAGAAAAAATGGATGAATGCCAAAGGATTTACTCTGTCCCGCTGGTATGAAGGGGTTCTTGGAGAAGAGAAGATAGAGCAGTACACCCCCATCAAAGCGATGATCCAGTGGGGTTGTGGTTCAAACTCCAACTCCCAGTACAACAGAGTGGTGAGGGCCTACAATAAACTCGACCTCTTTGTAATTATCGATCCCTTCCCGACCATGGCAGCTGCCACCTGCACCTCTGACAATGTGTACCTGCTGCCCTGCTCGAGCCAGTACGAAACCTCCGGCTCAGTAACCTCAACCTCGCGCCAGATACAGTGGCGTCACAAAATTGTTGACCCCATTAACGGGTGTCGCGACGACTACACCATCATGAAAGATCTGGTGCAGCGTCTCGGCTTTGCCGACAAGTTCTACAAAAACATCAAAGAGGTACCGGAGGATATTACCCGCGAGATCAACCGGGGTACCCTGACCATTGGATATAACGGCCAGACCCCTGAACGAATCAAAAAACACATGGAGAACTGGCACACCTTTGACATTGATACCCTGCAGGCCAAAGGCGGCCCCTGCAACGGTGATTACTACGGCATGCCATGGCCCTGCTGGACAGAAGAACACCCTGGAACCCCAATACTCTATGATGTATCCAAACCTGTCTCAAAAGGCGGCCTGCCTTTCAGAAATCGTTTTGGCACAGAACACACCTATGAAATGAGCGGCCGTACTGAAAATCAGCTTGCTGCTGATGGACTGTATAATCCCGGTAGTGAAGTCAAGGGGGGGTATCCGGAATTTAAGGATGTGGTACCAGGAACCAACTGGAAGACAGACCTCTCTCAGAAAACCCTTAAAGAGGCGTTGCGGCGAGGTATGGCTCCATTTGGTAACGCCAGGGCCCGTTGCGTAGTCTGGACCTTTCCAGACCAGATCCCCATCCACCGTGAACCCCTCCATTCACCACGACCTGATCTCATTTCCAAATATCCGACCTATGAAGACCAGCCAAATCACTTCAGGGTATTCACCAGGTTCAAGAGTGAACAGAATCCGGATCTGGTCAAAGGCTTCCCCTTCGTCCTCACCACTGGCCGTATGGTTGAACACATGGGAGGTGGAGCCGAGACGCGAAGTAACAAGTACCTCTCCGAGCTCCAGCCGGAAATGTACGCAGAGGTTAACCCGAAAACCGGCAATGATCTTGGTGTACGGGATGGTGATATGATCTGGATCGAATCTCCGGAAGGCGGCAAAGTGAAGGTGAAGGCCTTTTTCACTGAACGGGTTGATGAACACACCATATTCATGCCATATCATTTCGGTGGCGTCCTCATGGGTGAATCACTGGCCGGTAACTATCCGGCAGGACACGAGCCTTATGTCAGTGGTGAACCAGCCAATGTCTGTACAAATTATGGCTATGACATTGTTACCCAGATTCAGGCAACCAAAGATGGTCTGTGTAAGATCAGTCGAGCATAGGAGGAACAGTAAATGGGACGCATGAAATTTTTATGTGATATTGAACGCTGTATTGACTGCAGTGGCTGTGTAGTGGCCTGTAAAGAAGGTAACCATATACCCGTTAGAGTGAATCGACGACGGGTAATAACCATTGGGCAGGGTCAGCCAGGGGAGAAATCCATCTCGGTCGCCTGTATGCACTGTTCCGATGCACCCTGCATTGCCGTCTGTCCGGTTGACTGTATTTATCAGCGTGACGATGGTATTATACTGCATGACAAAGAGGCGTGTATCGGTTGCGGTTACTGCTTTATGGCCTGCCCTTTTGGCGCACCACAGTTTCCAAGCGGACAGGTCTTTGGGGCTCGTGGATCCATGGACAAGTGTACCTTCTGTGCCGGTGGTCCGGAAGAGACATTCAGTGTCAAAGAGAGAAAGCTGTACGGCCAGAACAGGATTGCCGAAGGAAAGGTTCCTCTGTGTGCCGCGATGTGGGCAACCAAGTCACTGCTTGCAGGGGATGCTGATGAAGTCTCCGATGTGTACCGGGAACGTGTTTTCAAGCGCGGCTCAGGTGCAAATGCCTGGGGCTGGAACAAAGCCTATAAGAACAGGTAGCTGAAATGAAACAGCCCCCCGTATATGGTCAGTGGGGTAACAGCTTTCAGTTTGCCGGATAAGTATACCCTCCGGGTATATTCCTGAAAAACCTGGGAAGATACCCTGAGGAATACGAAATAACTCCCATGAGGACACATATGAAGAAGATACTTCTTCCAGGTCTTATTCTCTTCTGGGCAATGACTGGACTTGCCATTGCTCAGACGCCTGAAAATTTAACCACAGCATACCGGCAATTCAACGCCCTTTTCACTGGTGAATGGCAGCAGTACGGAGAACTCTTCACCAACCTACAGAAAAACCTGTTTCCAAGACTTTTTCTCCTGGTCATTACCACCATACCAGTGTTCCTTTTTCTCCACTATATTGCAATCGGCCCCATGTCTTTTCCCCATGATGGAAAGCGGGTTTATTGCTACAACCTTTTTGTGCGGATTATCCACTGGATGGCTGCCCTCTCTTTCAGTCTGCTTGTTCTCACAGGCTTTGTAGTCATTTTTGCAAAACTCCTGGGACCCGGTTACCTTGGGATAACGGCACGAACCGTCCATCTGGTCTCCGCCGTAATTTTTTCCATTGCAGCCATCCCTCTGTTTCTCTTCTGGATAAAAGAGATGCTTCCAGCCCTTTACGATCTGCAGTGGTTGATGATCATGGGTGGCTACCTGAATAAAGAAAAGAAACCGGTGCCAGCAGGAAAATTCAATGCAGGCCAGAAGATGTGGTTCTGGCTGGCAACTGTTGGTGGCGGTGCCATGGCAGTGACCGGATATTTCCTATACTCCCATCCGGGAAACATCGACATTCTGCGACTCTCTGCCATCATCCACAATTTCCTTGGAGCTGCCATGGTAGCCCTCTTTCTTGTCCATATCTATATGGCCCTGGCTGCCACTAAAGGCTCACTTCAGAGCATGATTCATGGCTATAAAGCGGAGGCTGAACTGAAAATTCTCCACCCCAAATTCAAATACTGATCAGGTTATATTCAACAATTAAACAACCAACATCAGACAATCTGTATCTTATTTATTTTTCCACAGAGGACTTCTGCCCATCATCTCGATGAGTAATGGGCGTATTTTCGTCATGGGTATATTGACTGTATGCCCGAACACTCCTCAGTGTCGAGGGCCCCCCCTGTCCAATAAATGTACAGTATCTCTAACACCACATTTCAAGACTGTACAATAATTAGACACACGCCCCACCAGACATCACTGCTCCCATGAGACCTCACTTTTGTTTTACTGATATTTCAGTATGTTAAATGGACATCCCCAACTTCTATTAACTTGTGGCACGATATGTGCTTTGTAAAAGGCAGAAGCAATGATCCAAAACATGATGGAGAACAACAGATGTTTCGACATGGTATAAATAGTGGTGAATGGTGGTGCGAACCGGGAAGTCTTTTCCCTGGTCCACTGGGTATGATATTCACTCTGCTCTTTTGGGCAATTCTTCTTTTCCTGTTGTTTAAAGGGCCACAAATCCTTTTCTCAATTGATCAGAAGGAAATAAAATGGAGCCCGGAACTGCTGAAGATCTGCTGAGAAGCCGTTATGCTCAGGGTCAGATCAACCGGGAGGAATTTCAACGGATGCAACAAAACACGCAGTAACAGACAGGCATTAAATATAACGTTCTGATCATATCAGAACAAACCACAACCTTTTAAGGAAAAACACTATGAAATTAAAAAGAAAAATTGCAACAACAGCCTTGGCCCTCTCACTGGTAGCAGGAGTAGCTCTTGCCACAACCCCACCCCCCCAGCCTTCCCCGGCGGCAGGTGGTCCCGGAAATGGTATGATGATGCGTGGCAATGGAATGATGGGACAGGGAATGGGTGGCTATGGTATGAAGAACAACTGTGGCCAAGGTATGGGCAGTAAAATGATGATGCAAGGTTGCGGCCCCTGTGGTAAGCGTGGTGGTGCCATGATGAATCCTCAGATGCTTGAAAGACGTAATCAGTTCCTGGATTCAACCACCGAGCTGCGCAAGCAGATCCATGACAAACAGTTTGCTTATGTCGAAGCCAGCCGCAACCCTTCTGTAACCCAGGGCGAATTGCAGGCTCAGCAGAAAGAACTCTATACCCTGCGTCAGGAACTCGTGACTAAACGTCAGGCAATCTTTACTGCTCCTGCGCAATAACAACTGTTAATAGTTTCAGGCTTTATACCTGAGATAAGGCGAAAGGTTGTGTTTCTGCAGACAGGACACAGCGTTTCGCCTTTTTTTGTGTTACAATCAAAAATGTAATCTGGCCATCGGAACGAAACTCGGCAGGTACCCATGATCCCTACCAGTCACCAACCATTCAAATTTTCCAAACCCGCCCTTGCAATCATTCTGGCGAGTTCTCTGCTTGCAGCGATCCTTGCCGTGACCACGGTTCGTAATATGAACCGTGAACAGCGCCTTCTTGAAAACTCACTACTCCAACAGGGACTAACCCTGATTCGCTCTTTTGAGGCCGGTGCCAGAACGTCAATGCGGCACTTTATGACAGGGACTGACCCACTGGAAACTCTGGTGGAAGAGACTGCAAAAGAGGAGAGTATAGCCTATATCCGTATTGTCTGGGAGAATGGTGATATTGCAGCAGAATCAGGTGACCTTCCACCAGCCATGAACAAGGATGAAATTCAGGCCATCCTTACCACCGGAACCGTTAGCACCAAAACCCTTCCCGAAAAAAACATCTTTCAGCTGGCCCGGATCTTCGAACCCCTGCCCCCTCTAATGCCACCCAAAGGCGGCAGGATGCACAGGCACATGCAACAGATGCAGAAAGACCTTCGCCAGAAAGGCAAACAACTGATTGTGGTCGGACTCGGGACCAGTGACTTTGATGCTGCCAGGCAAGAAGACAGAAACAGAGCCCTCTTTATGGGCGCACTGCTCTTTCTCCTTGGGACAGCTGGACTCTATTCCCTTTTTCTCTACCAGAGTATACGGGTGGGTAAATCAACTCTGGCAAACATGCAGCTCTACACCAACAATGTGATTGAAAGCATGCCAGCCGGCCTGATTACCATAAACCGTGCCGGAAACATTGTTTCCTGTAACTCCAGTGCCGAGCAGTTACTTTCCAGGCGGTTGGGGGAAATGGAAGGAGTGTCCCTCGAAGAGCTGTTCTATCCACTGCCGCCAGACCTGCAACAAGAGCAACCTCTCCTTGAAAAAGATGTCTTCTGCCGCAACAAAAGTGGTGAAGAAATTCCCATTAAACTCTCCACCTCTCCACTGTTAAAGCACGATGGAACCAGGAATGGCATGGTTATTATCCTGCGGGACATGCGGGACATCAGAAAGATCGAACTCCAGCTTGAACTGTCCAGACGCCTGGCATCCCTGGGAAAAATGGCAGCAGGTGTGGCACATGAAATCAGAAACCCCCTGGGTACCCTGCGCGGTTTCGCACAATATTTCGGTAAAGAAGCAGGAAAGGGAACAGATGGGGAAAAATATGCCCGACTTATGATCTCTGAAGTAGATCGCCTCAATCAGACAATTTCGAGCCTTCTTCAGTTTGCAAGGGCCCGCGAGCCTCAGCCTGTTTTGCTGAAAACCGGGAACCTTTTTGAAAAACTCACCAACCTCATGGAGGCGGATTTTTCTGCCGGACAAATCGCCTTTCAGCAGCAGTTTGATCCGGAGCTGACCCTCTATGCCGACCCGGACTTGCTCCTCCAGGTACTGCTGAACCTGCTGAAAAACAGTATCAGCGTCACAGATAACGGGGGCCGGATAACCCTCAGCACCATACGGCGGGGTAACAATATCGTCATTGAGGTGACTGACACCGGACGCGGCATGACTGATGAGGAACAGGAAAAGCTTTTTGATCCCTTTTTCTCTACCCGAAAAGATGGCACTGGTCTTGGCCTCGCAGTGAGTCACCAGATCGTTGAACAGCATCACGGCAGTATTGAAGTAGAGAGCAAACTTGGATTCGGTACCACAATGCGAGTAATATTACCTGGAGAAAACAGATGAGCAACTCTTCTCAAAAGAGAATACTGCTGGTGGATGACGACGATGCGCATCGGACCATGCTCAAAGCCAACCTGTCTGGCAGCCACTTTGAAATCCTTGAAATTGAAGATGG
>JAJRQL010000039.1 GCA_024280265.1 Deltaproteobacteria bacterium | reverse complement strand
GAAGGTGCACGTTTCTTCTGTCGGATTCGCAGTTATATTTCTTCTTGCCGTAAACAGGATATCAGCTCAACGACAGCCTTGGCATTATTGTTCAAAGGTGAGTTACCGGATTTTAGGCATTAAAATTGAAACGCGTAGGAATTACGCTGAATGGTTACAGATGTTAAAACAAGATGATAAATGTTTTTTACAAATAAAGTTTGCAGGAATTTAGCTTTAAGTCCGACAGACTCCTAGGTATGATTTATATGGGTGCTTGCAGATGATACTCGTCATAGATGGTTCTTACAGGAAAGATGGTTTCACGGAAAAAGTTACTGTCATGCTTCGAGGTGAAATGGAAGCTTTAGGGGTAGAAGTTGAAGTCATTCGACTCCGGGACACCCCCATTGAATTTTGCCTGAATTGTCGGAAATGTACCCAGCAGCGGGGTGATAAGCCGGGTGAATGCGTTCACAACGATGGGATGAAGGATCTAATCCAGAAAATTGAGAAGGCAGATGGCTACATCCTTGCTTCTCCCACTAATTTTGGTTCAGTAACAGCTCTTTTCAAGCGGTTTCTGGAGAGACTGGTGGTTTACGCTTATTGGCCATGGGGGACGGCTGCCCCGAAACTCAGGAAGGCAGAGTCAAAAAAGAAGAAAGCAATTTTGGTGTCTTCCAGTGCGGCACCTGCTTTTATGGCCAGGATTTCTTACACCTCTCTTCGTCAGCTTAAGAATACATCAAAAACCATTGGTGCGGAGCCGATTGGTATTATATCCACAGGGATGATTGCTGGCAACGGTGAACCAAAGCTGCCCCAAAGAACGGTTCGGAAAATTAGAGCCATGTCTGAGACTCTGGTCAATCATATAAATAATGACAAGCTCGTAAAAACCTGAAGTTGTAGATGGCTGAGTAGATAAGCGTAGACTTCGAAAAACTTCAGATCCGAGGCGCAAACATTTTCAATTGTTTCGGCTTGCCAGAGTACGTCGTGATGATTGAAAATGTGAAACAACGTAGGAGGTGAAGAGTTTTTACGACGCCATCAATAATGCCGCCGGAATCTTTTTTAAGGCACCCTGCAGTTAAAAACCACTGGGAGGGCCAGCTTTTACTGCAATGCTCTGGAGAACAGGCAGAATTTTCTTGATTACAGGTTTTTCAACCAGGCAGATCCTCTACAGGGGTATATTCCATATCAAAGGCTTCAGCCACACCCCTACAGGTGATCTTGCCGTTAATTACGTTAAGTCCCTCTCTCATTGCCGGATTTTTTTGAGTTGCCACTTTCCAGCCTTTATCTGCAAGCTCAAGGGCATAGGGAAGAGTCGCATTGGTGAGGGCCATGGTGGATGTCAGTGGCACAGCACCAGGCATGTTGGCAACGCAGTAGTGTATAATTCCATCTACGTTATAAATGGGATCGTTGTGAGTGGTTGCTCTGGAAGTTTCAAAACAACCTCCTTGATCAATGGCTACATCCACTATTACCGTTCCCGGTTTCATTGTACCAAGCATTTTTCTGGTGATAAGTTTAGGTGCCCTGGCACCATGGAGAAGGACAGCACCAATAACTGCGTCAGCCTGGCTGACAAGTTCACGAATCTTTGCCGGAGATGACATCAAGGGCACACAGTTTTCAGGCATTACCTCTGAAAGGTAACGAAGACGGGAAAGGTTGGTATCAAGGAGGTAAACTTTCGCTCCAAGTCCACAGGCCATCCGGGCAGCATGGGTGCCGACAACACCACCGCCGATAACGACCACAATACCAGGATCAACCCCTGGAACCCCGCCTAAAAGAAGTCCCCGTCCACCTTGGGCCCGTTCGAGGTATTTGGCAGCCTGTTGTGCCGCCATCCTTCCCGCCACTTCACTCATGGGCGTCAGAAGAGGAAGGGTACCATCGCTGTCTTTGATGGTTTCATAGGCGATACAGATGGCTTTTCTTGTAATCATGGCCTGGGTAAGTTCTTCGGCGGCGGCAAAATGAAAATAAGTAAATACAATCTGTCCTTCCCGGATCATTTCATATTCCTGAGGTTGTGGCTCCTTGACGTGCATGACCATGTCAGCCCACCCATACATCTCTTCCGCACTGTCAGCAATCTGACCACCTGCAGCAAGATATTCTTCGTTGGAGAAGTCGCTGCCGAGACCGGCATCTTTTTCCACCAGTACCTGATGGCCATGGTGCACCATGATCTCAACCCCTGCCGGAGTCATGCAGACTCTACTCTCTTCAACTTTGATTTCTTTTAAGATTCCTACTTTCATGGCATACCCCTTGTTCAGCTCACAGGATTGATCAGTTCATTAATTTCTTGAAACTCCTCGTATTATACCTGTTTTTGTCTGAAATTAGATTGCAATTTATTCCTTAATTTCGTAGAAAAAAGGGGATTGTTCTAATATTTGGAGGAATATGTGCAGAAACCAGCAAAAATTCATATTGATGAGATTGATCAGGCCATCCTGGTAGCATTGCAGGGTAATGCCAGACTTTCCAATGTTCAACTGGCACACAAGGTGGGTTTGTCTGAGTCGGCATGCCTGAGGAGAGTTAAGACTCTTGAGCGCAGTGGCGTTGTGGACAAATCCGTTCTTCTGCTCAACCAGGGGCTGTTGGGTTTTTCAGGGACGGTTTTTGTTCGTGTCACTCTTATTGAGCAGCGGCAGGAGACACTTCAACGGTTTGAAAATGCAATTGTCAGCATTGAACAGGTGATGGAATGTTACCTGATGTCAGGAGATGCAGACTATATGCTTCGGATTATTTACAAAGATAATGAAGATTATAAAAAGATTCACCTGAGCTTAACCAGCCTTCCAGGTGTTCAGCGAGTACACTCTTCATTTACTCTGAATACCATAATCCACAAAACAGAACTCCCCGTTCCAAAGATATAATTCTGAATTGGTTTGGTCTGATACGAAAGTGGAAAGGGTTGAAACGGGTATCACAATCAGCGAATGATCAGGTTGTGGAGCTCGTTCTGGTCATCATCACGGATGGGAAATTCTTTTTCCAGCACGCTCCCAACCATTTCAATTGCCTGACACAGGGCCTGGCACTGGTTTTTTTCACGGATACCACGGGTGACCACGGTGATAACCTCTTCCCACTGCTGACAGGGAATACGGTCACTGATGCCGCTGTCTGCAATGACCCAGGCACGACGCTCAAAGAGTGAAATATAAATGAGAATACCATTGGAGTCCCGAGTCTTGTGGAGGCCTTCAGTGAAAAATGCGCTAAAGGCCGCATCCCGAACTTCAATATCCATTTCATCGTCGAAAAGCATAAGACGTTTCAGGGCAGGGACAGCATTGACAAGGAAGTGTGATCCCAGGAAAAGAGGGATAAAGAGGCTGAGAAAAACCCATAAATTGGCTTCGTTCAGCCAGAACCTGGCTGCGACAGGGCCGGTCAGCAACAGAGCAGCGATCAGGGCAAGGAGAGTGGCACCGCGTCTGGCTGCCAGGGGATACCTGCCGCTTTCAGCAACTACCATGGGGACGATTTCACCGGATGTCTTTTTCTCGGCACGATGCACAGTTGCGCATATCGCTTTTTGTTCGTCAACGCTGAAAAATTGTTCTGAAACAGACGCCATCTTTACCCTCCTCCGGAAGCACCACCGCCACCAACACCACCCCCGCCGCCGCTGAAGCCACCGCCGAAGCCACCTGATGAGCCGCCGAATCCACCGCCCATGTAAAAACCTCCACCAGAAATACCTCTGCCCCCTGCCATGGAGAGGGATGACGCAATGATTCCACCCAGCATCCCCACAGGGATCAGGGCAAGTAGCCAGAAGCCCGCCTGGGCAAAAAAGAGGAGGCCAACAATTGGAGAGACAATTCCGCCGGCAATTGCAGCTGCTGATTTCTTTTTGCGGAAAATTTTAGCAATAAAACTGAGGGCGAAAATAAGGATAAAAATGAGTCCAAAGGGATCATTTTGCCCACTTTTCCCGGTTGCCGGAACAGCAGAGGCGTTAAATTCACCTCGTACCGCCTGGATCATCGCCTTTACGCCATCACTGATCCCCTGGTCAAAACGGCCCTCTTTAAAGCGGGGAACAATTATCCCCCGTATGATCCGTCCGGCAGTCAGGTCGGTGAGGCTGCCTTCAAGCCCGTATCCTATCTCTATTCGAAGACGTCTGTCGTCCCGGGAAATAAGGAGCAGTGCCCCGTTATCATTTCCTTTCCGGCCAATTCCCCAGGTTTCGGCAACTCGCAGAGAATATTCTTCAATGACCTCACCCTCAAGAGATGGAATGGTGAGCACCACGATTTGAGTGGAGTCACTCTGTTCCAGTTCTGCCAGCATACTGTCTAATGAAGAGATGGTTTGCGGCGCCAGCATGGCAGCGGTGTCGTTCACCCGCCCGGAGAGGGGAGGGACTTCAAGGGCGTTCCCTTTGTATGGAATCAGCAGGAGTGCCAGAAACAGAACCGAAACCAGGAACCTGAATGGGGAGGAGCTGGATTTCATGGTTTAAAAGTTCACCTTTGGCACCGCTTTGGCACCTTCTTCCGCTTTGAAGTATTCTTTCCGTTCCAGATGGAGGAGGAATTTGTTGGTCAGAGATGCGGGAAAGCGACGAATGGCGCCGTTGAAGTCAGACACGGCAGCATTGTAGCGCTGACGTGCTACGTTGATACGATTTTCTGTACCTTCAAGTTGATTCTGAAGATCCAGAAAGTTCTGATTGGCCTTCAGATCAGGATAACGCTCAACCACAACCAGCAGTTTAGAGAGTGCAGAAGAAAGACCGCCCTGGGCTGCCTGCATCTGCTGCATCATGGCTGGGTCGCTCAGATCTTTTGCAGAAAGTTGCACTGATCCGGCCTTGGCACGGGCATCAACTACTGCCTGCAGTGTTTCTTGTTCATGGCTTGCGTAACCTTTTACCGTGGCCACCAGGTTTGGTATCAGGTCGGCACGACGCTGCATGGCAGATTCGATATCGGCCCAGGCCTTGAAAACCATTTCTTCTTTGGTTTGCAGAGTATTGTATCCACATCCTGACAGGCCCACAGACATCAGGCCGACCAGAAAAAGCAAAACAATTCGCTTCATGATGAGACTCCTTGTGAAAGTTGTTAATTAGCAGTTTTTTTAACTTTTGCACCACATTATCAGCTCATTGTTTTCCCGGCAAGAGGAATCGTTGGAAAACATTTTACCACCAGACACAATAATGGCATGTGATCCTCGTGTGCTGCAGGGATGTGGAGATTATAATATCGTCGTTGATAGTTACCTTTCGGCCCAGCGCGTCCTCAGCGGCCCATTCGATCCGGTCTTTCTGTCTACTCATGCCAATGGAAGTCCGAGCAAAGGAGAGGAAAGTAAGCAGCAGAACACCGAGCAGGCGGGTAGTCCAGAGGAGAAGATTTTTCATCATTGCACGCATTTATTTTGAAAAAAGGTATTTATACAAGGGCACGAGGAAGGCAGGCAGTTACCTCGAATCATGGAGTGTTCAGCCAATGTGGGTGGACAGGTTTACTGTATCTTGCATTTGTCTCTACCACAAGAGGAGCAGCTTAGCAAGATCGCTAAAATGGGCTGATTTTAGTGCCTTACTCTATAAACTGAAGTTTCCCGGAAACGTTTCATGCTACCATTCGCATGAAGGCGGTCACGAGCGAATTAATCACCGATTTTCGTGGAACCGGGGAAAGTATTGCAAAATTATCGTCCATTGTCGCTTTCGCCACCAGCCTTCGGACATCAGAAAAGGCGAAATGATGGTCACGACCTTTGACAGCATGCCTTCGGCTTGGAGT
>JAJRQL010000038.1 GCA_024280265.1 Deltaproteobacteria bacterium | reverse complement strand
ATCGGTAGTATGTATAATATAGGATAATTAATATCTAGTGATTCGGGAATGCCAGTGTCATTATTGTAACATATTGTAAAAACAACTTAAATATGGCGATAATGAAAAAGGCAGAGATTGAGCAGAGATTAAGTTCATATGGTGATTTCTTGTTGCAGCGGGCAATGGTGGAGTTTGGTAAGGAGCGTTATTTTATTTCCTGGGTGTGCAGGTTCCTGCAAAATGAAGATTCTTTAAGTAAACAAACCTCGGGTAAAAGGGGACGGATTTATTTTTAATTCTTTTTAGGTATCCCCAGCCCTCTCAGCCTGATACGGCGGAATGTGCTTGATGTGGCCCTTACGTTGCAACAGGCTTCAGTCACTTAGAGACGTAACCAGATCTAAACTACTTACTATCTGTCCCGCTTCCCATGCTCTTCCTTTTTTCTCACCATTTACTTCTTTATAAATGTCCCCTTTTTTTATGTTTTGTGCAGGAGGAAGAAGGTTTCGTGATACGAAGTACTATTGCAGCAAAAGAAATTATTCGGAGGGAAGGGAAATTGTGTTCCCTCCCTTCGCTGTTATCGTTTTCGTAGTCGTTCGAAAGCTATTTGCAGACTGACAACCATTCTTTCAATTGCTAGAGCTAATGCACCGATTTCATCACTCCGTGTTGTTTCTGGAATTTTTATGCTCAGTTTTCCTCTGCTGATTTCATCGGCAATACGTGTCAGGTTACGGAGAGGGCTACTTAAACGATTGGCCAGGATATAAGAGATTATAAGTACTGCTAAACAGGTTGCTGTCAGTAAAAAGACAGCGTTAAGGCGAGCCCTGTTGGCAGCTTGGTATGCCTCAGCATAATCCTGCTGAACAATAAGTGTCCATCCATAGCTGGTTGTTTTTGCCAGGGAAACGATTTTATGACTGTTTTCTTCAAAGATGAAAGAATCTTGATTGGGGGAGTTAAGCTTCCTGAGGGCCGGGTGGTGGCTGAAATCCTGGAGTTCTGCAGCTATCAGACCTTGCCCGTGGGCAATGAGGCGGTTATTTGCATCCAGCAAGATGGCAAAACCAGTGGAAC
Source organism: Deltaproteobacteria bacterium (assembly GCA_024280265.1). GTDB lineage: Bacteria > Desulfobacterota > Desulfobulbia > Desulfobulbales > Desulfocapsaceae > Desulfocapsa. Next base: position 1,562 of record JAJRQL010000038.1, on the reverse strand, counting down.
CAATCTTCGTATTAGTAACAGTTTTAGACAAGTCTTTCAGAGACATGGCAATGGCAATAACACCGAGGGGCTTCTTTGCTGAACCCGGTATTGGTTTGGCGAGGACAAGCGCCGGCTTTCCTGACGTTTTGCCCAGAAGGACCTGCTGCCCCTGAGTCTTACCAGACATGACTTGTTTGAAATAGTTTCTATCACCATAGTATTTCAGTGGTTTAGTATCACTTCGACCGATGTTCTGTCCATTGGGTAAAACGGTGAATGCCAGATATACCCAATCATACGCATCGGTGATTGACCTAAGAATTGGATGCTGCTGTTCGGTGTCCATGCTGCGTATCGCAGGAGTGAGTGCGTTTTGTTCCAGTGCACTTAGATTCATGTCTGTCCATTCATCAACACTGCTACTGAGTGTTTCGGTAGCCTCGACGAGGTTTTTGAAAATAATATTGGTCCAGTCTTGTTTTGCCTTGTAGATACCGATATACCACAAGCCGCCAAGAGGAATAAGGGCGATTATACATAAAGTTGCCAGAATCTGATACAAGATTGGGAAACCGCCAATTTTTCCAACAGAAGCTGTTTTCACTGTTTTTCTCCCTAATATTTAGAGTACATATTTCGATATTGTCGAATCAATATTTTCGCCGAGTATATACTACAAAAAGAGGTGGTGCAAGGCTTTTCAATTTGTCTGAATATGATGCTGGAAATCAGCGTATTAGTATGTATTATCAGTTCTTTCAGGTTGTTCTTCTAAGAGGGCCAGCAGGCACCTGATCGTGTATTCTTCGTTTCCATGAAAGAACGGCGTTTAGCCGATGTTGTGGGCTGTAATGGCACCGATAAGAGCATATCAGGAAAAAGGGGACGGAACTGGTTTTCATTCTTTTTGGGCCTCCCCGGTCCTCTTAATCTGATGCAGCGTCCTGTCTTTTCCGAAATCTGATCACTGAATTTACTACTTCCAGTGAGTTGTCCCCATTGCAGCGCTTTGGATATTGATTTCATCTCATGCTCGGGAATAGAGTCAAGTAACCAATTCCTGTAAGTCTCTTGCCGCTTCTTTTTTTGTTCTACCGAGACTGATATAGAAAGGATCAAGATCTAACCAATTCTACTTCCTGTTTTTTGTTTTAACGCCATAGCCAGACCAGGGGTACTCCCACGGGAAATCTACCATTCCAGCGCTGACAGGGTTTAATTCGACATACCTGCAACAGGCAGGTAGATACTTGTTTGCCTGGATTGGATTTGACTTAAACCGGCCTTCCCACAAAGAACCTGTTCGATCCTCAAGTTTGTTAATGTAACGGGTTTGCCGGCCACCGATTCGTTTCGTCAACAGTCCAATTGCATTGATGTTGTCGCCAGGATTAATTGTCAGGTGGAGGTGATTAGTCATAAGGCAATAAGCATAGACTTTACATCCTAATTCAGTTTTCCATTCCTGAAGGTTACGCAGATAATAGCGTTAGTCAGCATCAGTGCTGAACACGACTTGACGATTATGACCCCGCTGAATGAGATATGATGGGGATAGTTTGGTAATATTATACGAGATT
>JAJRQL010000037.1 GCA_024280265.1 Deltaproteobacteria bacterium | reverse complement strand
TGCCAATTGCGCCTGGATTTTGTTCGATCTCCGTCTATTTTGTGTGTTACCATCTGGATTCTCCTCGGTTGTAGTTGTGATGGAACCCATCATGACACAATGCTATCGGAGAAAAAAGATGGGGTTGTTGTGGCGCTTACAATTCTGTGATCTTCGCTTTACCCGCTTTCCTATACCAATAACATTGATTCTACCAGGCTTTTGTCAAGGGAACCTTGATTTGAAGTGATATGTGAGAATAGTTGTTATATGGCGTGGCGAACTCAATAATCTGGAGTAAATCATGAAAGAACTGAAATTAGCAGTGAAGGGCATGCACTGCGCTTCCTGTTCCAGTCGAATAGAGAAAGTTGTGGGCGGAATGGATGGTGTTGAAAAGGCAGCGGTTAATCTGGCATCTGAAACCATGGAGTTACAGTGGGATGAAGATAGTCACAGCTTTGAGGAGATTGCTGAACGGGTAGGTGGACTTGGTTTCGAACTGGAAACCATTACCGCGCAACAGGATCTGTTTAAGACCCGGGAAGCAGATACAGCGTTGCGTCTGGCTGCCATGAAACAAAATGTTATTTTGTCAATGGTGCTGGCAGTTCCTTTGCTCACCATCTCCATGGGGGAAATGCTTGGACTGCGCCTCCCTGCAAGTATAGACCCGAAACTTCAACCTCTGAATTTTGCCCTTATCCAGTTTGTCCTTGTGTGCGGTATTATCTACCTTGGACGTAGTTTTTATCTTAATGGTATCCCGGCTCTTCTGCAGCGTGTTCCCAATATGGACTCCCTGGTGGCAGTAGGGACGGGTGCGGCATTTACCTATTCAATCTGGAACCTCATTGAAATTATGCTCGGGGTTGAGGTGCAGTTACGGGTTATGGATCTCTACTTTGAGTCTGCAGGGGTCCTGCTTGCTCTGGTTTTACTTGGTAAGTATATGGAGCTTCGTTCAAAATCCCACACGTCCGATGCCATATCAAAGCTTATGGAGCTGACGCCTGATACGGCAACGTTATTGCTTGGAAAGGAACAGGAGCAGCAGGAGATCCCGGTAGAAGACATTCAGGAGGGGGATATCCTGCTGATTCGGCCTGGAGACAGGATAGCGGTTGACGGCCAGATTCGTTACGGTCACAGTGTTGTTGATGAGTCAATGCTTACCGGAGAGAGCATCCCGGTATCTAAAACTGTGGGTGAGACTGTGATTGGAGGTACCTGCAATAATAGCGGCATACTCCATGTTCAGGCGCAGCAGGTGGGGCAGGACACCATGCTTGCCCGCATTGTGCGTCTGGTGCAGGAGGCGCAGGGATCCAAGGCTCCCATTGCCGGTATGGCTGATCGTATAAGTCTTTATTTTGTGCCGGTTGTCATGTGCTTTGCGGTGCTCACCGGGCTTGCCTGGTATTTTATAGGGAATGCAGATTTTTCGACGTCGCTGCGGTTTTTTATCGCTGTACTGGTTATTGCCTGTCCCTGTGCCATGGGCCTGGCTACACCGACATCCATTATGGTTGGGACGGGACGTGGGGCACAGCTGGGAGTGCTTATAAAAAGCGGCGAAGCACTGGAGATGGCTGAAAAAACGGAGGCTGTGATCTTTGATAAAACGGGCACCCTGACCCATGGAAAGCCAAAGTTGACTGATACTGTCATCACTGGAAAGAATACGGACGAAGATGAACTTCTCTTCCTGGTTGCATCCTGCGAGCAGAATTCCGAGCATCCTCTTGCTGAAGCACTGGTTATGAGTGCGACAGAGAAACATATCAATCTCGTTCAGCCCGGTTCTTTTGAGGCAATCCAGGGAAAGGGGATAGAGGGGGAGGTCGCTGGAAAGGTGGTTTTGCTGGGAAATCAGCAGCTACTCGAAGAGAGAGGTATCTCCGTGGCCGCTCTGGCGGAAGAGGTGGCGGCTTTTTCGGAGCAGGGAAAGACGGTACTGTTCCTCGCTGTGAACAACAGCTTCTCGGCTATTTTTGCCGTTGCTGATACCCTGAAAAAAGAAGTACCGCAGGCGGTGGTCCGTCTAAAAGAGATGGGACTGCGACTTATCATGCTCACTGGTGATCAGAAGACAACAGCACGCGCTATTGCTGCCCAGGCAGGGATCGATGAGGTCATAGCTGAAGTGATGCCTGATAAGAAGGCTGATGTTGTTAAGGAAATACAAAAAGACGGTTTGAGGGTAGCGATGGTTGGGGATGGTATTAATGATGCTCCGGCACTGGCCCGTGCGGATGTCGGCATTGCCATGGGAACAGGTATTGATATTGCCATAGAGTCTGGTGATATTGTCATAATGAAAGGGAACCTTGACGGGGTTATCACAGCTCTCAGGTTATCACGGGCCGTGATGGTAAATATACGTCAAAACCTCTTCTGGGCATTTGCCTATAATGTAGTTGGTATCCCGGTTGCTGCAGGTTTTTTGACCTTATTTGGCGGGCCATCCTTAAATCCGATGATAGCGGGAGCGGCAATGGCGCTCAGCTCGGTCTCTGTAGTCTCTAATGCCCTGCGTCTTCGGTTTTTCAGGGTTTGATCAGGGGGCATTGCTGGTGCAATGTTTTCGCTTGACTTTTTTTCTGACATATTTATATATATAGACGCTAAACTGAATGGTTGTTCATTTCATTGCTGTTTCAATAATCTGAACCAGCACATTTTGAAAATTAACTTAGAGGGAATTATTATGGCTTCAAAATTAGTTGCACCTCATGGTGGAAAAGGTCTTGTTTGTGCGCTGCTTTCCGGTGCTGAGCGTGATGCTGAGCTTGAGAGAGCAAAAGGCATGAAGCAGGTTGAAATCTCCGATCGTGCCAAAGGTGATCTGATCATGCTGGGAATTGGTGGTTTTTCTCCTCTTACCGGTTTTATGACCAAGGCTGACTGGAAAGGCGTTTGTGAAAACTTCCAGATGGCAGATGGAACCTTCTGGCCTGTACCCATCACTCTTGATGTTGACAAGTCTGAAGGCATCAGTGTAGGTGACGATATTGCCCTCGTTCTGGACGGTGAAGTTTTTGCCACCATGAATGTGACTGAAGCTTATGATATGACCGAAGATGATAAGAAATGGGAATGCGAGAAGGTTTTCATGGGTGAAGGTGAGGAGTCTGTAGATGGCAACTTCTGGAAAATTGCTCCTGAAGATCATCCAGGTGTTATCATGGTTATGGCTCAGAAGGACATGAATATTGCAGGTCCTGTAAAAGTGCTTTCCGAAGGTGAGTATCCAAAAGAGTATCCTGGGGTTTATCTTACTCCTGCACAGACCCGTGCAATGTTTGACGAGCGTGGATGGGCCAATGTTGCAGCACTTCAGCTTCGTAACCCAATGCATCGTTCCCATGAGTACCTTGCAAAGATTGCTGTTGAAGTTTGTGACGGTGTTCTTATTCATTCCCTTATCGGTAACCTCAAGCCAGGCGATATCCCTGCAGATGTTCGTGTTAAAGCCATCGATATTCTGATTGATAAATACTTCGTAAATGATTATGTGATCAATGCTGGATATCCCCTTGATATGCGTTACGCCGGTCCTCGTGAAGGTCTTCTTCATGCCACCTTCCGTCAGAACTACGGTGTTAACAACATGTTGATTGGTCGTGACCATGCTGGTGTTGGTGATTTCTACGGTCTGTTTGAGGCTCAGGAGATTTTTGAGCGTATTCCTCAAACCGGTGATGATGCAAAAGATCTCCTTTGCAAGCCAATGAAAATTGACTGGACATTCTATTGTAAAGAGTGTGATGGTATGGCTTCACTTCGTACCTGCCCTCATGACAAAGAGTCCCGTGTAATTCTGTCCGGGACAAAACTTCGTAAGGCCCTTTCCGAAGGTGCTGAGATTGTAGATCATTTTGGTCGTGACGAAGTACTTGATCATTTGAAAGAATACTATGCAGGATTGACCGATAAAGTTGAGGTCAAGATGCAGGGTGCTGCTTCAGGCGATGACATGTAAACTGTCTGACAGGCTTGTATAAGTCTTGTGAGGGGAGGTATCACTTTGGTGGTATCTCCCCTTTTTTTATGAGGATTGTTTTTTTGTGACTTCTGTTTTCCAACTCATAACTTTTAACCCCTGATTGATCTTATGTCTGAATATAATTTAATGGTAGGGCTCGGTGATCGCAGTTATCCGATTTTCATTGAAGATGGACTGATGGAAAATATCGGTATTGATCTTGCCAAACGAGAGATAGCTTCACATTATGTGGTTATATCCGATGACCATGTTGCAAGCCTCTACGGGCCAACCCTGATGGCAATTCTTGAAAAAGCCGGGATAGCCGCTGAATTGCTTACTTTTCCACATGGTGAAGCTTCTAAGAATCTTCAGGTTTTTGCACAACTTTCAAGCCGTCTGGCACAGCTGGGACTTGATCGTAAGTCTGGTCTTATTGCTTTGGGCGGAGGGGTTACTGGCGATCTCACCGGGTTTCTTGCAGCCACCTACATGCGGGGCATTCCTTTTGTACAGGTACCCACCACTCTGCTCTCCCAGGTGGACAGTTCCGTTGGGGGCAAGACCGGCGTGGATATCCCTGAAGGCAAGAATCTCGTTGGGGCTTTTTACCAGCCAAAAGCTGTCTATATTGATACGGCTGTACTTACCACGCTTCCCGTTGAGGAGCTTCTTGGTGGAATAGCCGAGGTGATTAAATACGGTGTCATTTATGATTTTGAATTTTACTGCTTTCTTGAAAGCAATCTCGATGCTATCCTCGCACTGCAGCCGTCTGTTATTCAGGAGATGATTCACATCTGTTGCCGTATTAAGGCTGAAGTTGTGGCGGCTGATGAACGGGAAGCCGACCTGAGGCGTATATTGAATTTTGGTCATACCATAGGGCATGCTGTTGAGGCCGCTTCTGATTTCAGTCTCATTCATGGACATGCAGTGGCAATTGGAATGGTGGCAGCGCTCAGGCTTGCGGTGTTGCTTGGTCTTTGCAAGAGAAAAGAGGCGGGACGGGTAGCAACCCTTATTCATTCCTTTGGCCTGCCCACTGAGATCCCCGCTGATATGGACAGGAATGTGATTAAATCTTATATTAAAAGTGATAAGAAAGCCGTTGCTGGATCAGTTTTTTATGTGCTGCCAACAACCATTGGCAAGGTTATTATCAGTAACGAAGTGACTGAAACAGAGATAAATTCTGTTTTGCAGAGATAGATCCCAAGCGTATGCCTATTTACGAATTTTATTGTGATTCCTGCAACGTGTTGTTTGATTTTCTCGCCCGCGGCAGCAAAACCAGCTGCAGGCCGGATTGTCCACGTTGCGGACGCAAAGAGATGCCTCGCCAGATGTCCACCTTTACCTGTCCTGCTGGTAATCGTGAAGGAACCGGTCAAATGGGGGAGGGGATTGATGAGTCAAGGCTTGAAAAAGCCTTTAACGCTCTGATGGTGGAAGCCAGGGGAGTTGATGAGGGGGATTCTGCTGCAATGGCCACCATCATGCGCGGCTTCACTGAAAAAAGCGGCCTGATTCTGAACAGTACAATGGCGGAAGCCATCTCCAGGATGGAAAAAGGTGAGGACCCGGATGTCATAGAAAAGGAAATGGCTGGGCTCGGTGATGCAGATGACCTGTTTACCATTAAAGGTGTTTCAGGCGGGCGGAACTCCTGTAACAGAAAGGCTCCTGATCATGATGAAAAGTTGTATGAGCTTTAACCCGACAAGTCGGAAAGTTTTTAGAGGTGTAGGGTAAGAGCCTTGGCGGTAACTTTAACGCAGAGAAACTGCAAGTAAGTGCCTTGTAGTTATTTGTAACCTCTTGATATTATCTTACTATCATTTGTTATCGGGGGCTCGTACCTCGCTTGCCTGTTTTTAATGCAGTTTTTATGGAGTAGGACACTCAATGTCGTGCACGGTCTCATACGATTTGGTAATTCTTTAGTTTTTCCCACAGATTTTTTCTGCTTATACCAAGGAACTCTGCTGTTTTTGTTTTGTTTCCGTTGCAGTGGGGAGAACTGAATTCTTTTAGAAAGTGATTGCAGAGTTCTGGGATATCTTCTTTATGCTCTTGCAATGGTGGCAGTGTTATCGGTATTACCTTGAGTCTGAAAAGAGATCCTGACGAAATCTTCCGGTATTTACCTCTTCCTGAAGGTCCTTTGATGTGCAGGCAAGGATGCGCACATTTACATTGAAGGTTCTGTTGCCGCCAACTCTTTCAAATTCGCCCTCTTGTAGAACTCGTAATAACTTTGCCTGAAGCGGACCAGGAAGGTCACCCAGCTCATCAAGGAGCAGGGTGCCATTATCAGCCAGTTCAAATTTCCCCTTACGTTTCTTATGTGCTCCAGTATAGGCTCCACGTTCATGACCAAACATCTCTGATTCCATCAGACCTTCAGGGATAGCCGCGCAACTTCTATTTTAAATTCAGACCAGAGCTTATGCGTGTAGCTGAAGAGAAGGGGATGACCGAGAAGAAGTACAGGAAAGTTGTTGGTGACATCCTTGCCCGTCCGGAGCATCAATGGTACCAGAAGGGTTTTGGTGAAGCTGTCATGAAGAGCATTAAAGAGCAGGAAAAGTCACGTTACAAACAGTAATCTGACTGGAAGTGAGGAATCTTGTCTGATAAAACAACATCTTTTCTGTAAATTCGTTTTCCTTTCGGCCTTTTTCCTGTAACGAGTAGCGCTGTCAGCCAAAAACGTCAAGGCCAAGCCCTTCGGGTGCTCGTACCTCGCAGCCTTGACATTTTTGTCTGCCATCGCTTGATCTATAGTTGGTGATGGCGAAGAGCGGTGTACTGTTTTCGCCCCGCGGGGGCTCCGGCACCCTCTGTTTGCACATCAACTGATTGCAGGGAGTGATTACTGCACCTTTATGGTATCTTCTTCGTCGATAAAGTGATGGATTTTGTGTGCCTTTTCCTTTTCTTTGATCATCTCTCGTGCTTCCTCTGCGCTGATATTCAGACTTTTTGCAAGATCATCCACTGAATAACACGCCTGTCCATCTGGTGCGTAGCCTTTTGCCCGGAGATCCGGGAAGCATTCGTGTGTGGCCACCCCTGATGAGTTCAGGAGTAGTTCTCTTATACTGTCAGGGCCGTAAAGCATGAGCCACTCCACTGCTTCTGCCCAGAGTCTGGTATCCACGGTCTGATGTTTGAGTACCTGCACTGCTGATTGAACATCCCAACTGTCTTTAAGTTCCATGTCTCTATTTTCCCATAAAAATTCTTTTGTCTTTTACTCGTTTGTATTATAATTCCGATCAGGTGAAGATGCAATAAGGTCTGTTATCCCTGGCCCGTTAAAATTTTTTATGAGTTACCGGGTCACATCCCTAACTCTTTGTTGCTTTTGAAATTTTTCACCCAATATTTATAACGTTAAAATAAGCTGGGTACTTTGCCGCTCGAAATATCAGATACATGCCTGCGGTAAAATTTCTTCTGTCCCTTGATTTAGAAGAAAAAATCTCATTTCTGGACGGACACTCGACAAGTCGGGAAACGTTTTAGAGTCGCTGGCTTAAATGCCTTGGTGGTAACTCTAAACTGCAGATTTAAAAAAATCCTACGGTTTCTCGGGGTCTCGTATCTCGCGGAGCTGTTTTTTTATTGCAGGAATTATGGAGTAAGACACTAAATGCTAATGGGAGAGTTGGAATGGTAAACCGGTTTGACAGTGCAGTCTTTCTTGAAAATATTGAATGGTTTGACGAAACTGGTGAAGAGCTTGTCCACCGTCTTCCGGAAACAGGTTCGGGTGAAATAAAGTGGGGTGCCCAGCTCACGGTTCGTGAGAGCCAGGCTGCTGTACTGTTTTATAAAGGAAAGGCCTGTGATGCGTTTGGTCCTGGACGTCATACCTTAAAGACCGGCAACCTCCCTATTCTGACCAAAATACTCTCTATTCCATGGCGTGGCAGCAGTCCGCTTCGAGCTGAAGTGTACATGGTTAATCTGAAATATTTTACCAATCTCAAATGGGGAACCAGGAGCCCGGTAGCGTTTAAGGACAGTGAACTCGGTCTTATCCGGCTTCGTGCCCATGGCGTATTTAATATCCAGATTGTTCAACCGGTGCTTTTTATCAATTCGCTCGTTGGCACCATGGGAAAATTTACCACTGACAATATTTCCGGGTACCTCAAGCAGGTTATTGTCTCCCGTTTCAATGATTATCTAGGTGAAACCCTGGATACCATATTGAATCTTGCCGGGCAGTTTGATGAACTCTCCGTCGAACTGCAGAAGCGTCTTGTCGGTGATTTTTCTCACTTTGGGCTTCACCTCAGTCATCTCTATATTACTTCCATTACTCCACCTGAAGAGGTGCAGAAGGCCATTGATGACAAGGGCAGGTTACGTGTCATAAGTGACATTGACAAATTTGTGAAGATGAAGGCGGCCATGGCCATGGAAAAGGCTGCAGAGAACCAGGGAGAAGCAGGCGCTGGCATGGGCGTGGGGTTGGGGATGATGATGCCTGCCATGTTTGCTGCAAGTTCGACTCCTCAGGATGGTTCGTCCTCCAGGGAAAACACGGTTGCCTGTCCTGACTGTCAGAATCAGATCCCGGGAGGTGCCAGGTTTTGTCCGCTCTGTGGTCATCAACAGCTGGTGTTGAGCCAGTGTGTCAATTGTGGTAAGAACCTTGCTCCTAATGCCCGGTTCTGTTCTAAATGTGGTCGGCCAACAGGTGAAAAGCCATCAATGGTTATCTGTCCGCTGTGTCATGAGGAGAACATGCCCGGAGCCATGTTCTGTAATCAATGTGGACAGAAGTTGTAAATTGTACCTGACGATGAATCCGCGATGCAGTGATACTCGCTTTTCTTCTGATGACGTACCATGGATCTGACAATCCACCAGAACTGCCCCTCCTGTGGTGCAGGGATCGAACTGCATGAGGCAGACAGGCTGATTCGTTGTCCCTACTGTGAAGTGCAGAACTTTATGATCACCAGCGGGGTATTTCGATTTACTCTCCCCGACAAAGCGCCCGCGCATATTGACCGGCGCAGCATGTTTTATGCTCCGTATCTGCGCTTTAAGGGGAATGTTTATTACTGTAAGGGGAAATTTCAGAAGTTTAAGGTTGTTGATACCACTCAGCAGGGTATGGATACTGCGATTTTACCGCCATCCCTCGGGCTCAGACCACAGGCCATGCCGATATCTCTGGTAAGCAGTGATATCAAAGGGGTGTTTCTGCGTCAGACGATAAAGGCACAGGTACTGCTTGAGCGTGCAGCTTTACTTACAGTCATTGATTCTGAGAACATTGAGGCTCCGTTTTATCACCGTGCATATATAGGTGAGACACTGAGTTGTATATATCTCCCTCTCTATGTGGCAGATGGTGTTCTTTATGATGCGGTTACCAACAAGGTAATGGCCAGTGGCGGGTCGTCAGAAAGGATGATGGCTCAGGGCGTTCGCTATCGTGAAACCTGGACGCCCCGTTTTCTGGCAACACTTTGTCCTCATTGTGGTGATGCTTTGTCTGGAGAGCATGACAGTCTTGTGCTCTTGTGTCACAACTGTCACTCTTCCTGGGAGGAGAGGCGTGGAAGTTTCAGCTCAATAGACTGGGAAAAGGTGAGTTCGATAGATAGTAATGTGTATTATCTTCCCTTTTGGAAACTTCAGGTTCGCTCCCCTGAAAACGGTCTGGAGAGTTTTGGGGATTTACTGCGTGTTACTAATCAGCCACGGGTAGTTATGGCAAAACACACAGAGATGGAATTAGAGATATGGGTACCGGCATTTACACTGAGGCCTTCCACCTTCCTGCGCCTCGGGAAGACCGTAACCCTGTCTCAGGAAAGAATTCCTCCAGGCGATTCTGTTATGGTCGGAAGGATGCATCCCGTGACCCTGCAGCGGAAAGAAGCTGTTCAGGCCATAAAGAGTTTTGTTGCGGCTGTTGCCTTAAATAAGAGAAAACTCTTGCCACTGCTCCCTGAAATGTATTTTCATCCTGTTGCCACCACCCTCAGTTACCTGCCTTTTGCAGATCAGGGCCATGATTTTGTGCAGGAACAGACTGGGATTTCTGTGGCAAAGTCTGTATTACGTTTTGGTAGAAAGTTATAGTGGTCGTTCTTATGGAGAAATGGGGACGAGGGCACACATTCTTTTGGCGGTGAGTGATGGGAGATCATGATACATACATGGGACTGGCACTGGAGCAGGCCAGAGAGGCGTTGCTGCAGGGCCAGTTCCCGGTTGGGGTAGTTTTTGTGAGTGATGGCAGGGTCGTTGTTTCCGGACAACGTGAGCACAGCAGCGAGAAACAGGAGCTGGTCAATGAGATTGATCATGCTGAAATCGTGGCATTGCGAAGGTTCCTGGCGGAAGATACCGCGATAGAAAGCAAAAGTATTGTGGTTTACAGCACCATGGAACCCTGTCTGATGTGTTATTCCACTCTGATACTGAATGGTATCCGGAATATTGTATACGCTTATGAGGATGTGATGGGGGGAGGTACAGATCTTCCTTTGGATCAGTTACATCCTCTGTATGCCGAGATGGAAATCACCATTGTATCAGGTATTCTGCGTGACAAGAGTCTCGAACTGTTCCAGCGTTTTTTTTCCAACCCTGAAAATCCCTACTGGAAAGACTCATTACTTGCCAACTACACCATGAAGCAGTAAGTTCTCTGTGGATTTTGCAGTGTCCCGGACGTTGTCAGTAAGGGATACCTTTTCAGCATCCTCTTACAAACTTCAAAGCAATGACCTCACAAGCTCGGACAGTGGCTTTTAAGCCTGGAGAACGTAATCTCTTCTTTCATATCCTGACAGCCTGCAACCTCTCCTGTCGCCATTGCTATATTAACAGTGAACAGCATGGCACAACAACACTTCCCAATGACAGGATGCTCAAATGGCTGGAACTCTTTTCTGATCCGGAAAAGAAAACTAATGTGATTTTTCTTGGCGGGGAGCCCACAATGCACCCTGGTCTGGCTCTTGGCATAGCAAGAGCAAAAGAGTTGGGGATGGCGGTGACAGTGGATTCCAATGGTTTTCTCTTTAATGATCTGTTACGAAAAACCAGCCCTGAGCAGCTTGATTATTTGAGATTCAGTCTTGATGGAGCGGATGCGGCAGTGAATGATCCTATTCGCGGCGACGGGGTCTTTGAGGTGTGTACCATGAATATGCGTAAGGCCGTGGCAGGAGGATTTAATGTCTCTGTTATGTATACCGTTTCAAGTCTCAATATCAACCATCTGCATCGCATGCTGCCCCTGCTGAAAGAAATAGGTGTGAAACGATTTTTCATTCAGGTGATTGGGCTTCGTGGCAGGTCAGCTCAGGAAGGTGCGGGGGGGCAGGGATGGCAAGTGAGTCCTGAGCAGTGGCTGGCCACGGTACCCGAAGTTGCTGCTCAGGCCGCTGGAGAGGGGATTCATGTGACTTTTCCCAGGGTGTTCCTTGATCCCGATGAAAAATTTGAGTGTGCAGGTCTTGTCACTGAAAATTTCTTTGTATTCCCCAATGGACGGGTTTACCGCTGTCCCCTCTGCGAAGATCATCCCATACATTCTCTTGAAATACAAAATGATATTCTGATAACGAAACACGGACTTACAGAAGATGACTTATTCAAGCTGAATATTGCTGAGGGATGTGTCATGAATAAACTGCTGCAGCCTGATACCATAGATTATGACGTGGATGGTAAGCCAGAACACCGCATCTCCTGCTGTTTACTGAAGCAGGAAATCAGACCATCACCTTGAGTCAGATGCAAATCGTATCTGTTCCTGTCCTCTCTTCGCTTGATGGATGGAGGGTTGGATTTTGGTGATCACGTTGGAACTGCCGGGAATTGGGCGTGGGCACTTACTTTTTGATGATGGTTTCCTTCTTTTTTCCAAAGACTGCAGTGAGAAAGATACCTGCTTCATAGAGGAAAAAGAGGGGAACTGCGAGGAGGCCTGTGGCCATGAAATCCCCTGCAGTGAGAAGAAATGCCATGAAAACGATGGCACCATAAAAATACATACGTTTGGAACGAAAATATGAGGCTTGTACGAATCCCGCTCTACCTGCCATGACCATGAGGAAGGGGATTTCGAAGGAAAGTCCGAATGCCAGTATGGTACGAGCCACAAAGGTGAGGTATTTCCCAAATTTGGGGAGGGGTTCCAGGTTTTCTCCGGCGTAGCTCATAAAATAGAGGAGCATTCGCGGAAGTACTCCGAACAGGGCAAAGACGGCACCTGTCCCAAAGAGGAGAGTGGCCCAGAAAACAACAGTGACAGCAAATCTTTTTTCGTTGCTTCGCAGTCCGGGAGAGATGAACATCCAGATTTGAAAGAGGATAAAAGGAAAGCTGAAGACAATCCCAACCAGCAGGGATAACTTGAGGTAGGAAAGAAAGGCTTCTGGCAGATTGGTATATACCAGGTGGTCGAGGTAGGGGCTCGCTGCAAACAGCGGCTCCATAAAAAATCTGGCTATCTCTTCCGAGAAGAAATAGGCCAGGCCGGAACTGATTGCCAGGGCCGCAAATACTTTAATGAGCCTTTGGCGCAATTCCTCATGATGAGGTCGAAACTGTTCAAGGCTTCTGACAAGGAGGGACACTAGCTCTGTGGCTCCTCTGTTTTTATCTTCTCCTGAGTCTCGACAGCCTTGGAGTCGTCTGCTGTTTTGGCTTCCGGTTCTCCAACTGCTGTTTCCGGAGGTGTTGCCTCTTCCTCAGGAGTGACCTCGATTATGGGGTCTTTGTCCTTGTTGAGTTCTGTGAGTTCCGGCATCCTTGTGGGCTCACCACCTGTCCAGGTATCTCTTGTCACTCCAAGGACCTCATTGGTCAGGGCTTTTGACGCTTTTTCAATTTCAGGTTTTATTTCATCAAGGGGATTGCCATCTTCGGTCAGACTTTCCTTAAGAGTGGTGGCAGTTTTTTTGAGTTCAAGGATCCCCTTGGCAACTGAGCGTGCAAGATCGGGTAATTTGTCCGGGCCGACAACAATCAGTGCCAGGGCCAGTATCAGGATAAGTTCAGGTAAACCAATGCCAAACATTCTTTTAACCTCATTGTACTACCGGAGACTATTTCCCAACTGAAACACACCGGCCGTTGAATGGCAAATGTACGGTATTTGCAAGGGGGTGTCAACGGCATCGGTTTTTTTTGTCTTTGTTATGGGTGTCCGATATCTCCAATCATCTGGTAATATCGCTGAAAGACCTCTATCGGGATTTCACTGTTCCAGTGGCCGGTGAGTCTTGCAACAAGATAACAGAGGAAAAACAGGCCAAGGACGATGGCAGGCAGCAGTAATGGCTTGATCTTTGGCTTGCAGGGACTGGCAAGGGTCAGGCAGTCGTCTACAGGGCAGGCCTGAATGCATTCGAGGCAGCCGATACATTCACAGGTTCGCACTGTTTTTCTTCTTGTGATATGAATGGTCGCCGGACAGATTTTTTCACATTTCTTACAGCTGGTACAGGACTCAGGGTCACGTCTGACCTGTAATGGGCTGAGGAGTGCAGCGATCCCAAGGAGAGCGCCATAGGGACAGAGGTGCCTGCACCAGAAATTTCGAATGACAAAAGAAAGGAGAATTATTCCCAGCATGATGGAACCTGCAAGAACACTTGGCTGGAGGAAAAAATGCAACATCTTGGCGTCGCTTATCAGGTTGTAGGGAGAGTGATGAAAGTCTGTGAGTTCTTTGAGGTCCATCTGCCAGAGAATCAGATAGGAAAAAAAGCCGAGAAGCAGATACTTGATTGTGAGAAGGGGCAGGTCTATCCAGTTGGGCAGGGAGACCATGATTCCTGTTTTTTTTCCAAATCGTTCAGCAAGGTTTGAGGAAAATCCTATGGGGCAGATCCAGCCGCAGAACCCTTTGCGTAAAAACAGACTGATCAGGATAGCTGCAATGAAAATAGTGAGCCCGGCCGGATGAATTGTGTCGAATTCTGCACCAAGTATGAGTCGCTTAAGGCTGACCAGGGCGCCAATGGGCAGGAAAGCCTCCACTGCAGCGGGGCTCGGCACAAATGCATTGTCAGCAGGAGCGATGGCCCAGAGGTAAAAGGAATAAAATTGCCATCCCACGTAAGTGATGAAGATTGCAAAAAGAGATTGACATAGAAAACGCAGCTGGCTGATTTTTAGGCCAAAGATTTTGTCGTCACTGAGTTGTATCATTTTGTAGTCCTGATCTGGCAATTTTAAGTAAGAGTAAGTGGGTACAGGATAATAGTTTGAAGGCAATTTTGCAAAATTGTCTTTTCGCGCGATCTCTGCATTATACCCCAAATTTTATCCTCGTAATATCAGGAATATGCCTAAGGTAAAATTTTTGCATGCCTTGATCTCGAACGAAAAGCCTAATTTTTCATGGCTGTCGGAAGTATACCGGAGAAGAGAAAAGAATAACCTTGATTCAGGTCAAGAACCAGAGTTTTTTGGCCAGTGCCTGTCCGGAAATGAACTTTTTCACCTAGCTCTTCGTTGATTTTGGGGATATATCTCGGACTATCGTGTATATGCATGCGGTAAAATTTCTTCTACGGCTCGATTTGTAAGGAAAAATCTCATTTCTGGACGGACACTGGCTAAATTATATTTTTCAGTGCTGGTTTCAGAATATCGATCTGCAAAAGATTGACTTTCGCCCGTTGTCTGACTATATTGACGCGGTTGTCCATTGACAAATGATAAGAGTGCCTTGGTCCTTGCAGTTTTTCTTGCAGAATTGGGTGCAGAAACAGATGTGTGAACAGGAGATAGAAATGTCCAGTGTTGTCGTTGTTGGTACCCAGTGGGGTGATGAGGGGAAGGGGAAAATAGTTGATCTTCTTACCCGCTACGCAGATTGCATAGTCCGCTTTCAGGGTGGAAATAATGCGGGTCACACACTGGTTGTAAATGGCAAAAAGTTTGTCTTTCACATTATTCCCTCCGGTATTCTCTATGAAGAGAAGCAATGCATGATAGGAAACGGCGTTATCATCGATCCCGGCGTCCTTTTGGGTGAAATAAATGAGCTGAACGAAAAAGGCTTGCCGGTTACCCCTGAGCGACTGATGATCAGTGAGAATGCCCATTTGATCATGCCTTACCATCAGAGTATGGATCACGCAAAAGAGGAATCCCTGGTTGCTGGGAAAAAGATTGGAACAACAGGGCGTGGTATCGGTCCCTGCTATATGGATAAAGTTGGTCGTAGCGGCATAAAATTTGGAGATCTTCTTGATGAATCCCTGTTTCGTGACAAACTTCAGGCGAATGTGGAAGAGAAGAATTTCATGCTCACCACTAAATATAAAAGTACTCCAGTATCTTTTGATGCTATTTACGCGGAATTTCAGGTGTTTACCGAAAAGCTTGCCCCATATATAGGAAATGTTTCTGTTGAACTTGATGTCGCCCGTAAGGCCGGAAAAGATATCCTCTTTGAAGGTGCCCAGGGAACTCAGCTTGATATTGACCACGGGACCTATCCTTTTGTGACCTCATCCAATACCATTGCCGGAAATGCCTGTAATGGATCCGGTTTCGGACCCGCCCATATTGATTCAGTTATTGGAATATTAAAGGCTTATACCACCCGTGTGGGTGAAGGGCCCTTTCCAAGCGAGCTGTTTGATTCGGTGGGTGAGGAGCTGCAGAAAAAAGGTGGAGAGTTTGGTGCAACCACGGGACGAAAACGCAGGTGTGGATGGCTTGATGGAGTGGTTGCCTCAGACGCAGCTCGTTTAAACGGACTGACTGGTCTTGCCATAACCAAATTGGATGTCCTCTCCGGTCAGCCAGTTCTGAAAATGGCTAACAGTTATGATCTTGATGGCAGGAAAATATCTGCCATGCCATCTAATATTAATGAGGCAGCTCGGGTTACTCCTGTTTATGAAGAGATGCCCGGTTGGAATGAAGATATTACCGGCATCAGAAATTATGATGACCTGCCTGTTCAGGCAAAAGACTATATAAAACGTATTGAGGATTTTACCGGGATTGAGCCGGTCATTGTCTCTGTCGGTCCTGATCGTGATGAGACAATGCTATTGAAAAATCCCTTTGAAAAAAAATGATGGTGTCGTAACAACTCTTCGTCCCGGATGTGAAGTTTTTCGAAGTCTACGCTTATTTACTTAGGCATCTACAATTTCAAGTTTTTACGAGCTTGTCAAAAGATAACTAAGGCTGAAAAAAAAGCATTAATAATCGATAATTGTGAGATGACTGCTTTCTGAGTCATCGTTAATAAATACTGAATTGAGGTTTATGAATGGCAAGAATTACCGTTGAAGATTGTCTGGAGACTATTGGTGAAAACAGACGTTTTGATCTTGTGCATCTGGCAGTTGAGCGGATTCGCCAGCATCGGCATGGCGAACCCTATCTCGTGGAAGGAAAGAATAAGGAAGTTGTAATGACCCTTCGGGAAGTTGCTGCTAACAAGGTAAACTTTGAAAATATTCATACCCTGCCTGATGTAGAAGGTGAAAATGTCGAATAACCTGATACTGAAAATGGTAAAGAAGAGAAAGTCGCAGCCTGAAAAGGTTTGACTGTTAGTTTATATCTTAACCTGGAACTGTGGAATTTGAGTTGTGTACTTGTCCTTTCCTGTTTGAGTGTGTATTGTTTTGTCTATGTAATTCAGCAGGTTGTGTTAGAGGGAGTGCAGGAGGGCCGCTGGTTCAGGTATAACCCAAGTAGCTACAAGAAGAAACAATGCCAAAATGTTATTACGAGGTACTCTCTGTCAGTAAGTCGGCGGATGGTTCCGTAATCAAAAAAGCGTATCGGAAGCTTGCCATGAAGTATCATCCAGATAAAAATCCAGATGACAAGGAAGCTGAGGAACGATTCAAGGAATGTACTGAGGCTTATGAGGTACTCAGCGATCTTCAGAAGAGGAAGATTTATGATACCTATGGCCATGAAGGACTGAAGAACAGCGGATACCAGGGACCCGGGAATTTTGAAGATATGTTCTCAGGCTTGGGCGATCTCTTTGGGGATCTGTTTGGTGGCGGCAGAGGACGCAGCAGGCGTAATGGGCCGCAGCCGGGAAATGATCTTCGTTATGATATTGAGATCTCCTTTATGGAGGCAGTTCACGGTATCTCCAAGGAAGTTGAAATAAACAGACGTGATACCTGCTGGACTTGCGAGGGCAGTGGTTGTCGGCCAGGTCATAAACGTCAAACCTGCCCTAGTTGTAATGGTCGGGGACAGGTGATTCGTTCCCAGGGTTTTTTTCAGGTCTCATCAACTTGTCCCCAGTGTCATGGTGAGGGTGAGGTCGTAACCGATCCTTGCAATGACTGTGGTGGCAGCGGCTTGCTTGAGAAGAGAAAGAAAGTCTCTTTGAAGATTCCGCCCGGAGTTGACACCGGTGCTCAGATGCGGTTACGTGGTGAAGGTGAAGGTGGTCGCAGGGGAGGGCCCTCTGGAGATCTTTATGTCGTGATCCATGTTCAGGAGCATGATTTTTTTAAACGGGACCGTCAGACTATTTATTGTGAATTTCCCATTTCCATGGTTCAGGCAGCACTTGGCTGTAAGGTGGATGTTCCTACAATACATGGTAAGAAGAAATTATCGATTCCTGCTGGAAGCCAGTCTGGTGAAAGGTTTACCCTGCGCAGGGAGGGGGTTGCCAGTCTTCGTGGTTCTGGTCGTGGAGATATGATTGTGCAGATTCAGGTGAAGACACCGACGAATCTATGTGAAGAACAGAAAAAGGTTCTTGAAAATTTTGATGAGTTGTGCCAGAAACATGGTCAACACGAAGAACATGAAGGGTTTTTCTCAAAACTTTTCCATGAGGTACTTGGAAAGAAAGACAAAGACTCTCAATAAGAACCAGAGTATTCCACTATGGCCCAGAACAGAGAACAGGGATTCAGTCACTTTGATGTCGATGGTAATGCCATCATGGTTGACGTGAGCAAGAAGATGGAGACAGAGCGTATTGCAACTGCAACAGGTAGGATCGGCATGTCGCAGGAGGCGTATGACCTTGTGAAAAGTGGTTCCATGGCCAAGGGAGATGTTCTTGGGGTGGCACGGATAGCAGGTATTATGGCAGCGAAAAAGGTTGACAACTTGATTCCGCTTTGTCATCCTCTTGCTGTCACAAAAATAACAATTGATTTCACCTGTCTGGATGAGTCTTGCCAGATAGAGATTGAAGCGGTTGTGGGTATTACCGGGAAGACCGGGGTGGAGATGGAGGCCTTGACTGCTGTTTCAATAACAGCATTGACCATTTATGATATGTGTAAGGCTGTTGATAAAGCAATGCTTATCAGTGATATTTGTCTGAAGAAAAAAACTGGCGGAAAGAGCGGGACATTTATTCGACCGGAATAGTGTTTCTAATCATATTGAATGTTCTAAATGTTTTAAATGAGGGTTTTTTGATGGACCAAAAAGTAATAGATGACTTTCAGAGACAACTTATTGAAAAGAAGGAAGATATTCTGCGAGAAGCTGAAAGGACATTGGCCGAACTCACTGACCAGTCTGGGAATATTCCTGACCCCAATGATCGGGCCAGTGCTGAGTCGCTGCGAAATTTTGAGCTCCGAATCAGACAGAGAGAGCAGAAGCTTCTTTCAAAAATAGAAGAAGCCTTGCAGAGGATTGAAGATGGAGAGTTCGGTGAATGCGAAAGTTGTGGTGAACTCATTGGGTTAAAGCGTCTTGAAGCCAGGCCAGTTACCACTCTTTGTATTGATTGCAAGACAGCACAGGAATCCAAGGAAAAATCCCAGGGGAAATAGTTTAGATGCCGGAATTGAGAAAAGATCCTGTACTTGGTCGATGGATTATCATAGCCACAGAGCGCGGCAAACGACCCTCCGATTTTGTTATTGCTGAGTCTCAGACAACAGGCGGGTTTTGTCCTCTCTGCCAAGGTAACGAAAATACAACCCCCCACGAAGTTCTTGTTTACGGCCGAGATAACTCCGCTCCTGATTCTCCCGGCTGGAAGGTGCGTGTTGTACCCAATAAATATCCTGCTCTGGTGATTGAAGGGGACCTTAACCGCGAAGGTGAGGGACTCTACGATAAGATGAACGGGATTGGGGCTCACGAGGTTATTGTGGAGTCTCCCCGGCACGAGGATACCCTCTCAGAACTGCCTTCCGAGCATATTGTCATGGTTTTGAGGGCATTTCAGGTTCGCATCAAAGACCTGGAACACGATGATCGTTTCCGTTATGTCCTGATCTTTAAAAATTTTGGCAAAGCCGCCGGAGCTTCCCTCGAACATTCCCATTCTCAGCTTGTAGCCCTGCCGGTTTTACCACGGAAAATCGAATCGGAGCTCACTGGTGCTCTGACGTATTACAATTATAAGGAGCGATGTGTTTACTGTGACATCATCAGTCAGGAGCTGAAGCAGGATGTCCGTGTGGTCTGTAAAAATGAATCTTTTATAACCATCACCCCTTTTGCACCACGAACGCCTTTTGAGATGTGGATACTGCCACTCAGACACTCGTCTGCATATCATGAACAGACTGAACAGCAACTTACAGATCTTGCTGAAATATTGTCGGAAAGCCTCAGTCGTCTTGATGCCTGTATCCCGAATGTACCCTATAATTTTGTGCTCCATACCCAACCTCTGCGTTCGCAGCATATGAAACATTTTCACTGGCATTTTGAGATTGTGCCTAAACTCACTTCCATTGCAGGTTTTGAATGGGGATCTGGGTTGTATATTAATCCCATGCCCCCTGAAGAGGCCGCCTCCTATTTACGGGAGTCATTGGAAAGACTATCTTAAGAGGAACCCATGAAAAAAATCCTGCTTGTTGATGACGAAGAAGGTATCCAGATGCTCTATCGTGAGGAGCTTCAAGATGAAGGCTATGAGGTAATATCAGCATATACAGGGGAGGAGGGGATACAAAAGTTTCAAGATGAATCTCCAGATCTTGTTATCCTGGATATTCAGATGCCGGGCATGAATGGTATTGAGACATTACGTCAAATGAAAATGGCCAATCCGAAACTTCCTGTTATTCCCAGTTCTGCCTATAATGAATACAAACAGGATCTTGGTGCTTGGGCGTCGGATGAATATGTGGTCAAATCATCCAATATCAGTGAATTGAAAGAAGCCGTCCGTAAACATTTGTCGTAAAATTGCAACTCAACTATGATTGACAAGTTTGTAAAAAACTAAAATTGCAGATGGCTAAGTAAAAAAACTCCATATGCGAGGCGTGTAACATCTTTACCATTTCTGCGTACCAGGATACGTCTACGTCGTAAAGATAAGGATTTTGCAGCAACAAAGCAGATAGAGTTTGTACCACGTCATCATGATCGCTCTGGAAATTTTTCATACATTTAGTGTCCGTCCAGAAAAGAGATCTTTTCTTCTAAATCGAGGCGCAGAAGATATTTTACCGCAGGTATGTGTCTGATATTCCGAAGACAAAGAACCCAGCTTATTTCAACGTTATTAATATTGGGTGAAAAATTTTTATCGTAACGAAGAGTTAGGAGAAAAAGACCATTTCTGGACAGGTACTATCTAAGAATCCCTGAGCATTTGACCAAAACTTCTACTCTATAGAAGTAAAGGATTTCATCCTTTTTTTGTCTTGTTATGAAAGATATCCAGAACCAAGAAGACCACCGTTGCATAAATATCAAGAAGGTTGGGGTCAAAACAATTTCATATCCCGTTACAGTTCTTGATAAGGCGCACTCCAGGCAGCAGACCATTGCAACGGTGAATATGTATGTGAACCTTCCCCATCACTTCAAGGGAACTCACATGAGCCGATTTGTTGAGATTCTTAACCGCTATCATGGCGCAATAGATATTGCTAAATTTCATGATATCCTTGGAGAAATGAAGGATAAGCTTGAAGCAGAGGAGGCTCATATAGAGATGTCCTTTGCCTATTTTCTTTCAGGTGACAGTGAAGATCCCGGGATACTCAAGTCGCGTCGCTATGAGTGTTGTGTGCATGGATCTCTTGAAACAGAAGATGATCTTGAATTTCGTGTGGAAATCCCCGTATCCCTTCCCCTTGCTGAGAAGAGTCGGCAGGGGCTGCCCAGATCTCTTGGTCAATGGGGACGTGCTGTTACAGGGGTTAAGTTCAGGAACTTTTTCTGGATAGAAGACCTGATTACCCTGATTGAGACTGCCATTGATGATGAACAGGATATGGCTCCTATTCAGGGGGAGGACAGTATGTCTGTGGAATCACTGACTCGCAGAATAGCCAGGAGTCTTGATGGTGAGGATGCCATTAAATGGTTTTCACTCCGTGTGGAGAATCTAGCTGAGGGGTATTCCACCTTTGCCACCATGGATTCCGTTTCCTGAACCGAGATGGAAAGTTTTTATCTGTTAACTGGGTGTTGCGGTGTAAATATCGTAGGCAACCTTGTAGAATTGTCTTTTCTCCCGATCTCTGCGTTATGCTTAGAATTTTATCCCAGGAATATCACGCATATGCCTGCGGTAAAATTTCGCAAGCCTTGATATTGAACGAGATGCCTGATTTTTCAAGGCTGCCTGTATTTTAAACCTACTTATTCGCTGATAATTAATTATGTCTGAACTACTTTTTGAAATTGGTACCGAAGAGCTGCCTGCCGGGTTTCAGAAACCTGCCCTGACCCAGTTGAAGGAAAACTTTATTCGTCTTGCCGGCGAATTGAAACTGAGCCATGGCTCGGTGCTGACCCTTGGCACACCGCGTCGTCTGGCATTGCTCGTTGATGATATTGCAGAATGCCAGTCTGACTTCAGAGAAGAAGTTATGGGGCCTTCAAGGCAGGCGGGATTTGATGCAGATGGTAATCCAACCAAAGCTGCCATGGGTTTTGCCCGATCCAGGGGGGCAGGTGTTGACGATCTTCAAGTGGTGAAGACGGAAAAAGGGGAATATCTGATGCTGGTTCAAGAGACCAGAGGTGTGGCTCTCGCGGAACTGCTGCCCGATCTTCTAAAGGATCTTATTCACGGGTTTTCTTTTCCGAAATCGATGCGCTGGGGGAGTAGCGCCGCAACTTTTGCCAGACCTGTCCAATGGATTGTTGCCCTCCACAACGGCTCTGTTATCCCCTTCAGTTATGAGGGAATGGCTGCTTCGAATATGAGTCGCGGTCATCGTTTTATGGCCAATAAAGATGTGGAACTTAAGAGTGTGGCAAGTTATGAAGAAATTCTTGCCCGGTACTTTGTCGATGTAAATCCTGCTAAACGCCGGACTGCCGTGCTCACAGAAATAGAAGAGGCTGTCGCCAGTACCCTCGATTCTGCTATTGCAAAGGTCGCAGTTGATGAAACTCTTGTCGATACTGTATGTAATCTGGTGGAGAAACCTTTCGGCGTGTGTGGGAGTTTTGACGAAAAATTCCTCGAATTACCCGATGAGGCACTGGTGACCTCGATGCGTGAACACCAGAAATACTTTCCAGTGGTTGATAAAGAGAACAGGCTTATGCCAAATTTTGTTGCTGTGAACAACACAGACGTAAAAGATATTGCTCTCACTCGCACTGGACATGAACGTGTTTTGAGAGCGCGACTGGAAGATGCTTTTTTCTTCTTTAGCGGTGACAAAAAACAGAAACTGGAAGAACGATTGGACGCACTGACAGGAATTGTTTTCCAGTCTAAACTCGGAACAATGCTTGAAAAAACTGATCGTATTGTCAAGCTTTCAGCCCTGCTGGCTGACCACTTTGCTCCGGATGCTGTTGAAGAGGTTTGTCGTGCTGCCCGTTTATGTAAGACAGATCTGCTCACCGATATGGTTGGTGAATTTCCCTCGCTGCAGGGAAATATGGGCTGTGTCTATGCACTTAATGATGGTGAGAGTCCTGATGTTGCCCTGGCTATTCAAGAGCACTATTATCCAAAGCGTGCAGGAGCTGAACTTCCTGTATCAGATCTCGGTGCTATTGTGGGACTTGCTGATCGTTTGGATACTCTCTCCGGGTGTTTTGGTATCGGCCAGGTACCCACTGGCACCGCCGATCCTTTCGGGCTGCGTCGGATTGCCATTGCTATTCTGCATATTATCGAACACTTTGGCTGGAATCTTTCCCTTGCGGATGTGGTGCATAAGGTCCTTTCACTCTATGGTGACAAGGTCAATGGGAGTAAGGAGACAGTGGAACAGATTGTTACATATATTCGGGGACGTTTTGTTAATGATCAGGTTGGACGGGGTGCTCACCAGGAAGCTGTTGAGGCTGTGACCAGTGTAGATTTTGACGATGTTAACGATGCCCTGAAAAAGATAGCAGCACTCACTGCAATCCGTGGAAAAGAAGATTTTTCAGTCCTTGCGGCGTCATTCAAACGTATTCGTAATATAATTAAGGATAACAAGGCAACCGTGGTAAGGGAAGAGTTGCTTACTGAGGATGCCGAGAAGAAACTGGCTGCAGTATTTGAGAAACTTTCCTTTGAAGTAGAACCCATGCTTGAACGCTATGACTACAATGATGCCCTTGCAGCAATGCTGAGTTTGAAGGGGCCTGTGGATCAATTCTTTAATGAGGTAATGGTTATGGCTGAAGATGAGGCCGTACGTTCAAACCGGCTCAACCTCCTCACCGCTGTTTCAACGCTTTTTCTGAAGGTGGGAGATATCTCAAAGATGCAGAGCAACTGAGAGGGAAAATAGAGGATAGGGATTTTAATTCTCTATTGAGATTGGAAGTGCCCAAAAAAGGCCCGTCATAAGCATTACTTATGACGGGCCTTTTTTGGGCTTTGGCTTCTTTACGTCAGTAGGGAGAGCAGTTCATCAGTTGGATCCGTAGCTGTGAAGTCCTGACAGGAGAAAGTTAACTCCGTAATAGGTGAAAATAACAGACACAAACCCAAATATCGCAAGCCACGCAATCCGGGTTCCACCCCAGCCACGAGTGTAACGGCATGCAATGTAATGGCATAGATGAACCAGGTGATGAGGGACCAGGTTTCTTTTGGATCCTAGCTCCAGTAGGTTCCCCAGGCAGAGTTGGCCCAGATGGCTCCGGTGATGATACCCACAGAGAGCCAGAGAAAACCAAAAACCATTGTTTTGTGGGTGATATCGTCAATAACCTTTAATGGTGGCAGGGTGCCAAGAAGAGTCTGGTCGTTGGTGGTCTGTCTGGAGTCGCTCGTGTTTTTTTATCAGATACATGATACCAAGTCCGGCAGCAACGGCAAAGGCAGCATAACCGATAAAACAGGTGATAACGTGGGCAAGCAGCCAGTTTGATTGCAGAGCAGGTACAAGGGGGTTGATCTCTTTGTTTATCCCTGATGCAAAAGAGGCGTATGCCATGGCCAGGAAGGCGAATGGTACAGCAAAGGCTCCGATGACACGGGTTTTAAAATTCCACTCAATAAGGAGATAGAGAAAGATAATGGTCCACGCAAAGAAGACTACAGACTCGTAAATATTGGTCAGAGGAGCGTGGCCATATCCAAGTTGATACGACTCCTGCCAGCGGAGGAGGAGGCCGACGGTCTGGACGAGAAAGGCTATGATCGTGAATATTGTTGCCGCAGGAGCAAGCTTTTTTGCCTTGAATATAAAGATTACGCCATAAAGAATGGTGGAAAACATGTATGTAAATGTTGTGATCCCCAAGAGCTGAGAACTGTCCATATGGAACTCCAATGTAATAATTGTTTTGTCAGTCTATCCAGTGCCCGTCCATAAAAGGCCTTTTTCATCGACGCGTCATTGCTTCACATTTTCAATCATTACGACGTACTCCAGTACGCCGAAACAATTGAAAACGTTTGCACCTCGGATGTGATGTTTTTCGAAGTCTACGCTTATTTACGTAGCCATCGTCAATCTCAGGATTTTACGGGCTTGTCAGTATCAACAACGTTGAAATAGGCTGGGTACTTTGCCTTCGGAGTATCACGTATATGCCTGGGGTAAAATTTCTTTTGCGCCTCAATTTAGAAGGAAAAAGCTCATTACTGGATGGACACTATCTATGATTTCGTATCGGCTTCTAATTCTGTCGCAAGGGTGGTGAATATATTTTCAAATCCTACCTTGTTCTTGTTGGTACTGCCACTTACAAGAACATTGGTTTTTCCCTCTTTTCTGGTGAGTAGCAGCCAGATTCGTCTGTGTGACATGAAAAAAGCCACATAAAGACCGAGTATCATCATGCCGCAGCCAAGATAAACAACCCATACCCCGGGGTCTTTTGCTACCTGGAGACCGGTTGCATACATCTGTTTTCCGGCAATGGTGTATTTGCCATCAGGACGTTCAATTGTGGCCTGCTCCCCGGCATTGAGCCAGAAAGTGGAGGCTGGCCCAAGTTCATTTTTAAACCAGACCTTCATGCTTTTAAGTGTCTGGCCCTTGGCCTGAGCATTGATGATCCCTATTCTGCTGTTGTTAAGACTGCCTAGAGTTTGCTGTTGCTGGAAAGGCAGGATAACTGTTTCACTGACTCCGGTCTGCTGATTGGTTATGGTTAACAGGAACTCGTCATATCCCTGGTAACTGGACTGATAGAAGGTAATACCCTTGTATGTCAGCGGGTCATTTACCACAATTGCCTTTTTGAGTATTTCTTTCCCATCTTCAAAAATAGTGAGTTTGGAGCGATACGCCTTGGGCATTCCAGAATCATAGAACTCAATGTCAAAGTGATCACATTGAATAGTAAAGCCAAGTTCCAGGCGGTCGCCACTTCCGAACTGATAAATAAAGTTAGTGGCTTTTGTTTCCGGCAACATTATGGATCCTTTGAATCCGTACAGCTCACCAATGATTGCTCCAATAAAAATGACCAGGATTGAGGCATGGACAATGTAGACCCCGGTTCTCGTCATTGCACCTTTCTGGGCAAAGAGCAGAAGAGAATCATCACGTTTGCGCTGCGCTGCTTTCCAACCACGTGCAGCCAGTTTAGATGTGAACTCTGTGGCCAGGACTTCTTCAGATTTATCCGAGCTCCAGCTGGCTGATAAACGCATTTTTTGAAGACGTTTTATGTCAGTGGCAAGGTTGTCGGCTTTGATCTGTCTCCAGACACCGGGAAAACGATCTATGGAGCAGACAATCAGGTTGAGGGAGAGGAGGGTGAGCAGGCCAAGAAACCACCAGGAATTATACATATCCGGGATGGAGAGAACCTGGAAGAGTCTCGCAGTTGTTTCACTGTAATTGTGGATATACCAATCTATGCTTTCCTTCTGTGGAATCACAGTACCTATAATGGAGGTAACCGCTAAAAGAAAGAGAGTGAAAAGAGCAAGCTTAACAGAGGAAAAAAAACTGAAAACAGGATTTTTCTTATTCATTTTAACCTTAATATTATTTGTTAGCTGATATTCCTTATCAGGGCCAGGTGAAAAGCAAGGTAGTTGTCTGGTTCCTGATGAGCATTGCCGGAATAGATCGTCAGTGATCTGTTTCTGAACTGCAGTCGGTCAAGTTACTTTAAGATTATTTGTATTTCTCTCCGGCTGCATTGATACAAGTCAAAAAGCGTTTAAATGTGCCGAAAAGATTGGATCGATCAACAATACTAGGCCACGCTTTTACTGTCAATAAGGGTTTTGCCAGCTTACGTGCAATTCTTGAGAATATGCATCAGGCATGTTTTTCATGGAAAAGTTCTTGCCATTCTTGTGGAAAACAGTTATAAAAAACAGTTTCTCACTTGTCAAAGATGAACTGGAAAGTTTTTTTTATGATTTCCGGATATTGTTATTGCTTCGGAGTCAAACCATATAGGAGATCGTCATGGCTAAAGTCTGTCAGATTTGTGGTAAAGGGCCTGCCACTGGAAATAATGTATCCCATGCCCACAATAAAACACGTCGTCGCTGGTTGCCGAATCTGCAAAGGGTTCGTATGGTAACTTCAAGTGGCAGTGCTGTAAGAGCAAGGGTGTGTACCCGTTGCATTCGCTCTGGGGCTGTGGTTAAACCTGCCTGAGTAGAGTTCAGCGAGTTATGTTGTTTTTTGTTTGTTTATTAGGGTGATAAGGACTTGGTCCTGATCACCCTATTTTTTTAGGTTTACAAGGTGATTGAGATGAGTGAAGATATCAAATTTCTCCCTTTGAAAGAGGCAGTTCAAATTGTTGGGGCTATTCAGGAAGAAGAGGATATTCACAATCAGGATAGGCAAATTCTCACTGTGTACAATAAGGATGACAAGGAGATCTGCTGGTTTGATTTTGAGGAACTGGAAAAAACAGTAGGTGAGTGTCCCAAGGATCAAAAGAAAGAGATGATTGAAGATTACATTTTAAAACATATTCCGGATTGGGCTCGTGAAATCTGAGCCACGCTGTCCGGCCGGAGTTTTTCAGCTGTTCAATATGCCTTCAGGAAAAGGAGGTACTTTCTGGCTACCAAGGATTATACCTCCATCCATACGAATTATACTCCCTGTCATATAGTCAGCATCTCTGATAAGAAAAATGCTCGCCTCCGCTACCTCTTCCGGGGTTCCGGTACGTTCCAGCAGACATTGACTGTTGATGGCCTTTTTTTCCCGTTCGCTGAGTAACTTCCAACCTCTGGTTCCTTCTCCATGGCGGTTTTGAATAAGGCCCAGCATAAGTTCATTTACCCGGATCGACGGGGCAGCTCCCCGGGCCCAGGTTTATGTAAATGATGACACCGCCCGGTTGGCAGCACTGTAGGCGTCATTAAAAAAAGGGGCACAGGCACCGCTCCTGCCAGAGAGTCCGGCTACTGAGGAGATGTTCAGCACTGTCCCTTCACTGCTTTTTTGCATGAGTGGCAGGCAGTGGTGAAAGAGGAGCCACTTGGCCTTCAGGGTTGTGCTGAGTTCCAGCTCCCATTGTTCAAGATTATGGGGCAGGTCGTAACTTCCGTGTACCACTGGCATACCGCCCCGTTCAATATTATTCACCAGAATATGCAGTTCGCCATATTCTTTCAGACCCCTGGTCAGCATTTCCAGGATCCCTTTATCTTTTCTGAGGTCAACGGCAAGTGAGAGGAAGGAAAACCCTGCAGCTTCAAACTCCTCTTCCATCTCCACGATGGATTCGGGCCAGTCAAAGGTGGGAAGAATGAGGTTTACCCCGCAAGAACCCAGTTTTCTGGCAATAGCTCTGCCAATGGGCCGTGAGGAACCTGGGACTATTGCTGTTTTTCCATCGAGTTTCAAGTTGTTACTCCTTTACTGTTCTGCTCTGAAAAGTGCGCTTCAATTTTTTTGAGATCAGCCCCGAGTGGATCATCTTTACTCTTTGAAATTGCATAAATATGAATGCATCCTTTTGCATGCTGAGAAATGAGGCTGATTGTACCGGTACAGTTGTTTTCCAGGAATCCCTGAAGTGCCCCCTGAGCCATCCAGTCTTTGTAGTTATGATAGTGATCAAGCCCTGCCAGACGTTCTATAAAGGGGATAAAGACTTTTCCGATAAGGGTGGAGTTGTATCCCTCTGGTACAGCAGCGTAGTCCGCAACAATGATGTGCCCATCATGCTTTACTATTCTGCAGGCTTCCTTGAAAATAAGTTGCTGTTGCGTGGCTGTCTTTTCGTGCAGCGCCAGAGTGATAATCACCCCGTCATACTCGCTGTCGGGAAAGGGCAGGTTGCAGGCATCTGTTTCAAGATAGTGAATGGTTGCCGGACTTTTGCTTCTTGCCTTTGCAAGCATGGCCTCTGAGAGGTCAATGCCGGTGAGAAGCATATTTTCGTTACCGAGCATGTGCAGTTGCTCGCCTGTGCCACAGCAGATATCAATAACATTTGTTACATCGTAATGTCTGAGGCAGGTTCGGATATTGGTACGGATGGACCGTAACCCCCTTGAGAGAAGGAAATCGTAATAAGAGGCGGTGCGCTGATAGTCGTCCCTGGTCTGCATTGTGTTAAAATTTCCTTGAATGGGTCTCTTTTTCTTCCTTGCTATTCGGCAATAATGTAGCATATTCTTAATTCCGCTTCCATATATTCACGAGAGGGAGTGTTAATTGAACATTGTAACGGAACAGGAGGAGTAATGGTTCTGTATAAAAAAATAGTTGCAGCTGTTTTTGTCACCGTTGTTTTATTGATGCCTGTGCTACTGTATGCAGCCTTAGATGATTGTTTTACAACTGCATGGCCCCATGAGAAGAGCGATCTGAAACCAGATCCGAGTATTATTTTTGGCCGACTTGATAACGGATTTCGCTATGTTTTGAAGAAAAACAGTGAGCCCAGGGATCGGGTGGCCATGTCGCTTAACATTCAAGCTGGATCATTGTATGAACGTGATGAACAGCGTGGTGTTGCCCATTTTCTGGAGCACATGCTTTAATGGTTCAACTCACTTCAAACCTGGCGAACTTGTGAAATATTTCCAGTCCATTGGAATGAGTTTTGGTGGCGATACCAATGCTCATACAGGATATGATGAAACTGTGTATGATATTATTCTGCCTGAAGGGACAGTTGAACAAATCGAAAAGGGGCTGTTGGTGTTTTCCGATTACGCACGTGGTGCCCTGCTGCTGCAATCTGAAATTGATCGGGAGCGGGGAGTGATTCTTGCTGAAAAGAGGAGTCGTGATTCCGCAAGGTATCGTGCTCATGTAAAAGAAACCGAGTTTTCCATGAAGGGGACTCTGATCCCCAGGCGTATGCCCATCGGCACCGTTGAGACATTGAATGCTGCCGATCATTCGCTGATGAAAGATTTTTATGATGCCTGGTACCGTCCCGAAAATATGGTTCTAGTGCTGGTGGGAGATTTTGAGCTGAAGCAGGTAGAGCCCCTGATAAAAAAACGTTTTGCGCTGCTCACTGCTGCGGGTGAAAATCCTGACTGCCCGGAAATAGGGCAGTTGCAGGATAGAAAAACGGAATTTTTCTATCACCATGAGGCTGAAATGGGGCTCACTGAGGTGAGTGTCGAGAGTCTCTGGAATGTTGAACCACAGAATGATTCCCTGGCTTTTGAAATACAGGAGCTGACTGGATATGTTGCCAATAAGATAATCAAGTACCGGCTCGATGAGATCGCCAGAAAAAGTGATACGCCATTTACTTCAGCAAATATCTATTCAGGTATTTTTCTTAACCGGATCAGATATTCTGAGATAGGGGCAAAGTGTGATGCTGACAAGTGGCAGGAGAGCCTCGCGCTGGTTGAAAACAGCCTCCGGCAGGCCTTGGAGTTTGGGGTTACCGAGGCTGAGCTTGACCGGGTAAAAAAAGAGTTACTGGCAGAACTGGATAAGGCGGTTCTTACGGCAGGCAGTAGGAATTCCAAGTTACTGGCAGCAACAATCATTCGTGCCATAAACAGTAACCGAGTGCTCCGGTCACCTCAGCAGGAAAGGGAACTCATTGCTCCCATTCTGGAGAAGATGAGTATCACTGAAGTGAATGATAAATTCCAGGAACTCTGGAGCCATGAGAGTCGTCTGGTGAAAGTCAATGGCACTGCCGTTATTACAGGTGACGAACCTCTGACCGTTATTGAGTCAGTCTACAGGGAAGCAGAAAAAACACAAATAGCTGCTTATGAAGAAGAGGAGAGTGTGGATTTTCCGTATCTGCAGCTGAAAGGTGAGCATGATGTGGTGAGCCGGGAGGAGTTTCCTGAAATAAATGCCAGTCGTTTTGTCTTTGGTAACGGCCTTATTCTCAATCTTAAAAAAACCACCTTTGAGGAAAATGAAATCAAGGTCTCGGTTAATTTTGGGGCAGGGAAGGCTGCCGAACCTACACCTGGCCTGGCACTCCTGACCGAGGCTATTGTGGGGCACTCGGGAACAGGGTTTTTATCCAAAAATGTCCTGGACAGAATACTCTCTGCATCCAGTGTTGAGGTGGGATTTCGTATCAATCCCGCGTCATTTTCCTGGCAGGGAAAAGCATTGGCAAAAGATGGAGAGCTCTTGTTTCAGGTTCTCCAAAGTCTTCTTGCCGATCCAGGGATAGATCCTGATGCCTATCAGGTGACCATGGATCGCTTCAAACAGGCCTACGATGGAATGAACGCTGATGTTCGGGGGGCCATGAAGCTTTATGGAGAATCCTTTCTGGCAGGAGGCGACCCCTTTTTCGGGATGCCGCCGCAGTCGGCTTTCCTGCAGTTGCAGCTTGACCAGGTGAGGTCATGGTATCTGCCGACAGCTGAAAAAAGTGGTCTTGAGGTCTCCCTGGTTGGAGACTTTGATGAAAAAACTGTATTGCAGTTGGTCAAAAAATACCTTTCAGTTCTTTCGCCAAGGGAAGCTGTGGCAACTGAAATGAAAGACGTTTCCTTCCCCGCAGGGCAGTCCCTGGCGCTCTCCGTACCATCATCTATTGACAAGGCAATGCTGGTGGTGGCGTGGCAGACAGATGATTTCTGGGATATACACCGGACCAGGGGGTTACATCTTCTGGCGGAAATCTTCTCGGACAAATTAAGGCGTCTGATACGTGAAAAACTGGGAGCCACCTATTCTCCACAGGTGTACAACCTCTCCAGCAGAACTTATAAAGGCTATGGTGTGATGCAGGCGATTCTCACTGTCGATCCTGCCCAGATTGAAGTATTGAAGGAAGAGGTCCTCGGCCTTGCCCGTGAGATTGGGGAGGGTGAGATTACGCCGGAGGAACTGGAACGTGCCAAGGGGCCGATGATCACCTCACTAAAGGATATGGTTCGCAGTAACAGGTACTGGCTGGGGTCTGTTCTGTCCTTATCATCCAGGTATCCGCAGCAGTTGCAATGGCCACTGACAATACTGAGCGGGTTTCAAAATTATTCCATCGAGGAGATAGAGGCTTTGGCTCAATATTACCTGAAACCCGGCAGAGAGGCTGTGATAACTGTGGTTCCCGAATAGTCGGTAATCACTGTTCTGTTCCTGAACTTGTGGCACTATTGAACTCTGCGAAATATTGATTCTGTAATTATGATGAACTCGTAAAAACCTGAAATTGTAGATGGCTACCTAAATCCTGCAATTGGCAAGATTGTTTTTTTATGAACCTGATGTGTGAAAATAGTCATTAGGCCTATTGGCAAATGACCACTCGGGATTTATTATTGAAGGAATAGGAAATATTCTTAAAATAATAATGTTTCGGGTGGAAATATGAAAAAAACGACTTTTGCCACTTTACTGGCTGTGAATTTATATCTTTTTGTTGCTGTTTCCAGTGCCATGGCAGCGCTTATTGTTTCTGACACAACTGCTATTAAGCAAACAGGACAGACCTATTCAAATGATTTCAATGTTACGGATACCTATACAAATGTAACTCTGAACCTTTACGCAAAGGGCGATTATGGTGTATTCACAACGGAGTGGGTAAAGTTCTATATCGATGGGACCCTCTTGGCGGACTGGACCTTCAGTACCCCTGATATCACTGTCGTGACCAACAGGAAATATTACGATTATAGCCTGAGTGGAACTGTTAGCCTTGGAGACTCTTTTTTTAACAGGGCGAGCAGTGATAATCTGCTGCAGGTGAGTTGGGTCAATGGTCCTGCCGTAAACGCATATAATCAAAGCTATCTAGGTGGTCAGGATTATGTCAGCTGGTCCCTGCAGGGGGATGCTGCTCCTGTTCCGGAACCTGCCACCCTTCTTCTCCTTGGCACAGGCCTGATCGGAATCGTTGCAGGAGTCAGAAGAGGCCGCAGAAAATAGTTTCTTTCAGCGTGAATTTGACAAAAAAGGTGGAATCACCGCAGGCGATTCCACCTTTTTTTTCTCTCAGCTGACTACCCACAGGGCCAGATTCTGAACATGCTTGATTGTTCTGTCGGAAACTCCTCCCCACAATCCCTTTTTTATACCAACCCCTCTTCTTCCCATCACGATGGTTCCGCAGTCCTGTTCTTTTGCTTCCCGAATAATACCATGGGCCTCTTCAAGGCCAGATGATTCCGGTGAAATCTGGATCTGCTTTTTGGGAATACCTGCCGCAAGCAGGAGCTGAATAGAACCGTTAAACAGATCTTTCTCATCTGAAAGGTGGGTGTCACACCAGTCTTTATCCCAGTTGTGATAAAAGTGTTCAGGTTTGTATCGGGTGCCTTTTCCAAAGAGGGTGCTGCAGTGAAAGAGGCAGATGTGGATGTCAGTTCTCTGTTCGAATATATGGCAGAGATGGTCAGTAGCCAGGAGAGCGTTGGGTGAGCCATCCACTGGAACGAGGAACCTCTTTGAGGTCACTTCACCATCAATGATCCACAGAGGAATTTCATGGCAGTTTCGAAAGAGAGAAGTAGAAATAGAGCCCATGAGCATCTCACTGATTCCACCGAGTCCACGCCTTCCAACGATTATGGAGTCATACAGCTTTTTTTCAGCGACCCGCTGAATTGCCGCGGCGATGTTATAGCCGGAAACATTGATTGATGTATGAATACGGTCCTTTGGGATACCGTCTCTTTCAAGCCTTTCTGTACCTTTTTGCAGGGTACGCCTGGCTGTTGCCTCTTTTTTCCCCTGGCCGCTGCCTGAAGGGATAAGGGAATCTCTGGGATCAGCAGCTGAGGGCATTATGGAGGCAGTAGCCGTGATCCATGTGCTAAGATGGAAGTGGACATCAAATTCCTCCCGGAAAAGGGTGCTCAGGTAGTCCAGGGATTGATTGGAATAAGTGGATCCGTCAATGGCGATAAGAATTTCTTTTTTCATACTATTCCCCTTGTGAAACTGGTTTTTTTGTATTTGCAGGGACAGCTTTTGCAGCTGTATTTCTCGTAGTCTTTCGGGAGACTGTTGTTTGCTGGGCCGTTGAGGTGCGACGCACTTTCTTCCCCGGGCTTGCTGCAGTGGAAGTAGTAGCTTTCCTCTGTTTTCTGACACTCTTTTTCAGGGTAGATTTGGGAGATGACTTCTTCCATACGGCAGTGTCTGTAAAACACCCCCATCCCCATCGCAACCAGCGAAGGAGTGACATCGCAAGCCAGAGTGCCCAGAGGAGCATGCTGATCCGATAGGCAAGGAGCGGTACTGAAATAACCCATGCTGAGGGGAGGAGTGAGGTGGATTGGTCCTGATACCATCGCAGGGTAGGCTGGAAGGAGCCATGCCCGCCAATCTGCATATCCGGGTGTCCCAGAAGCCCTTGTTGGATAGCAAAGAACAGCGCTCCCATGGCGGCCAAGCTGAGAAGTACAAGGAGCACCTGCACGGTGTTAAACGCAGTGATCCCTTTGATATCCCTGCCCCG
>JAJRQL010000036.1 GCA_024280265.1 Deltaproteobacteria bacterium | reverse complement strand
GGGTTGTTGTTATCACCGGAAGCTGTGCTGCCATCACTGCTCTTTTCCTCATCTGCCGCCGGATTCTCAACATTCAGGCATCTGATGGAAGCACCCAGACACTCCTGCCTCCAGGAAATCAGCGCTGGATTTTTCCACCTCTACTTGCCCTTATCTCCGGTACACTCATGGCCACAGGACTTGCAGGGGATGCGCTTCTCGGAGTGCTTTTACGTGGTGCACTTATCCTCTGGCTTTTCCAACATACCTGGCTCTGCCTTGCAGCGATTCTGCAGATAAAACAGGAAAAACAACAGCTGCCGATAGCTGGGTCCGTCTGCTGTATTGTGCTGCTGTTTTCACTCTCAGTCCTTATCTTCAAAGATCCACACAGGACCGAGTTGCTGGTCTTCATCATTTCCATATTTGCAGCAGCCATCATGGCTGCTGCCGGCCTGTTTTACATAAATCTACGAGACAACCCAAAAGATACACCTTCAACCAAGGAGAACACTCCATGAAAAAACTGCTTTTATTTCTCTCATTTATGTTACTCTATACGGTGCTGCCAGTGATTGCCGGCACTGCACCAACCATCAGCAAAGACGAACTCAAATCTCAACTGGGATCGAAAAATCTGGTCCTGCTTGATGTCCGTTCAGGAAGGGACTGGAGTTCCAGTGAATTTAAAATCACTGGAGCCATCCGCGCACCCGGCAGCAATTTTGCCACCTGGTCAACCCTGTATCCCAAAGACAAGACCATAGTCCTCTACTGCGCCTGACCCAGCGAAGCAACAAGTGCCGGTCTGGCACAACAGTTGATCAGTATTGGATACCCCAATGTCTACGCCCTGAAAGGTGGCTGGAGAGATTGGTTCAGATCAAAATATCCTGTGGAAGAAAAGTAGCGTAACTGATATACTCATTGGCGGCAAACGGATGTGGGACAGATAGTGATATGATAATTTCAAGCCTTACAGCTCAGCCCATCCCCCCTTCCCTTTGTCGTCAACGGTATCAGGACGATGACTGCCAGTTTTCTGTTCATGCACTCACAGGCTCGCTGGAAAATTATCAAATCCCCTATCCTTATCTATCAGATCGGGTATGACAGCAGTTGTGCGCAGGGGCACATTCAGAAAACAAAAAAATATATCCATCATTTCATATCAACATGTTGTGGCGTATTTCCTGGAACCAGCATTCACTTTTTGAGTGAATATATGCTGTTGCGTTTTCTTTACCCTGCGGTATTGCTTAATTACAGGATTCAGTTGGAAACTATTCTGCAGGACGGATAAAAAAAATGAGATTCAACGGCTTTATGTCAAAAAACATGATGAAAAAAATATCCATCCTGATTGCCATCCTGCTGGTAGTGTTTGCCTTTAAGCTCTTCAACCTGGGCCAGTATCTCAACCTCACCTACCTCAAGGAGTCCCAGGATGCCTTTGGCGCATTTTACAATGAGCACAAGGTCATTACCATCGTGTCATATATGCTTATCTACATCACAGCCACAGCTCTGTCACTACCGGGGGCGGTCATCCTGACCCTGGCAGGAGGGGCAATCTTCGGTCTAGTCAGTGGCAGTATTATTATCTCGTTCTCCTCAAGCATTGGTGCAACCCTTGCCTGCGCTGTGTCACGCTACCTGCTGCGGGACTGGGTACAGAACAAATTCGGGGACAAACTGCAGAAAATCAACACTGGCATGGAACAGGAAGGCGGCTTTTACCTCTTCACTCTGCGACTGGTTCCTGTCTTTCCTTTTTTTATCATTAATCTGGTTATGGGGCTCACCACCATCCGCTTAAAGACCTTTTACTGGGTTTCACAACTTGGAATGCTTCCCGCAACCATTGTCTACGTCAATGCGGGCAAAGAGCTTGGGAAAATCAATTCACTCTCCGGTATCCTCTCTCCCGGCCTCATCATTTCCTTTGTTCTGCTGGGGGTCTTCCCCATTATCGCCAAAAAAATCATAGCGAAAGTGCGTCCGGTGAAAACGACACATGAGTAACAAATTCGACTATGATATTGGTGTGATCGGTGGCGGTGCCGCAGGACTTACTGTTTCTTCCGGAGCAGCACAGCTTGGTGCAAAAACGCTGCTCATCGAAAAAGAACCAAGCCTTGGTGGCGACTGTCTTCACTTTGGTTGTGTTCCATCAAAAACCCTGATCCACTCAGCCAGGCTCTACCACAGTATGAAGCAGGGAAAACGCTTTGGACTCCCCGAAATTGTGCCGCCAGAAGTTGATTTCAAGCTGATTGCAGAGCGCATCCAATCTGTTATTGACATTATCCAGGTACACGACTCAGTGGAACGTTTCAACAAACTAGGGGTTGATGTGAAATTTGGCAGCCCCTGTTTTGCTGATGAGCATGTTATACGCTTGAACGGAAAACGTCTTTCAGCAAGAGCCTGGGTCATTGCCACCGGCTCTTCTCCCGCCACACCCCATGTTGATGCCTTAAAAAATATCAGCTACATCACCAACAAAGAGTTATTTTCCCTGGATAATCTTCCAGATTCCATGATCATACTCGGAGCAGGACCCATCGCCATCGAGATGGCTCAGGCATTTTCCAGGCTTGGTACAAAAGTCAGCGTTGTACAGCGCTCAGCCCAGATCCTCAGCAAAGAAGATAAGGATATGGCAGATGAAGTAATGGGTATCCTTGAACAGGAGGGTGTAGATTTTTATCTTAATGCCACTGTGACCGCAGCCAAAGAGAATAATTCCGAAAAACAGATCACCCTTGACCAGGAAGGTAGTTCCACTCAGTTGACGGCTGAAACCCTGCTCCTGGCCCAGGGAAGAAGCCCCAACACAGAAAATCTCGGTCTTGATACAATCGACATCAACCACAATCCACGTGGGATTATGGTCGACAGGCGAATGCGCACCTCACACCACCACATCTATGCACCCGGTGATATCAACGGCAGCTTCCAGTTCACCCATGCGGCTGGCTACGAAGCAGGTATTGTCATCTCAAACGCCATCTTTCACCTCCCCAGAAAGACCAGCACCCATTGGATGCCCTGGTGCACATACACCGATCCAGAGCTCTCCTCAATCGGCATGAATGAGAAACATGCCAGACAGGAGGGAGTTGATTACAATATCTGGACAGAAGCTTTCCAGGAAAATGATCGCGCCCTGGCTGAAGGAGAAAGGCGTGGAAAACTGAAATTACTGCTGGACGCAAAGGAACGTCCCCTTGGCGTTCAGATACTGGGTCCACGGGCCGGTGATCTCATCGGAGAATGGGTTGCAGTCCTTAACAGCGGCATGAAACTTTCATCTCTGGCCGGAAGCATCCACCCCTATCCCACCCTTACTGAAATCAATAAACGAGTGGCAGTATCTGTTATTTCAGCGAAAATTTTTTCACCGACTGTCAAAAAGATGCTCAAATTTTTATTCAATCTTCAGGGAAGCCGCTGATTCAGGGCCTTACTCCATGAAAACTATGAGACAAAAACGGGTAAGGGCGGCACGAAACTCCGAGGCGAAAAAAATTTACAGCAGACATCTCTCTGATATTCCGAGGACAAAGAACCCAGCTTATTTAAACGGTATTAATACTGGGTGAAAAGTGTTTAAAAGCGACGTAGAGTTAGGAGAAAATGCCGTTTCTGAACAGGCACTAACTAAAGTTATACTGGATAACTCTGTGGCTGATATTCCTCATAAAAACAACTTTGACCTGCTTCGCCTGCTTTTAGCATTCAGTGTCTGTCTCGCCCATCTCGGGGAAGTGAGTGCCACCCCGGCCTTTCATCCGCTGGAAAGGTATTTTTACTCAGGCGTAGCTGTTGACTGCTTTTTTGTGGTCAGCGGTTTTCT
This sequence comes from Deltaproteobacteria bacterium, assembly GCA_024280265.1. Taxonomy (GTDB): domain Bacteria; phylum Desulfobacterota; class Desulfobulbia; order Desulfobulbales; family Desulfocapsaceae; genus Desulfocapsa. The sequence continues at coordinate 9,510 of JAJRQL010000036.1, read as the reverse complement.
TATTTTCAGAAGCTACCAGCACTCTTCCGGTCTTTTTTCTTACTTCAACAAGCGGGTACGGCGCATCTATCCCGCCTACGCCACCGTGGTTCTGCTGGCAGCCTTTGTTCTTCCTCCCCTCTTAAGTTCCAATTCACACCTGCTGTTTTCAGCAGAATGGTTTCGCTACCTTTTCTCCAATTTGCTCTTTCTCAATTTTCTTCAACCTACTCTCAGCACCGTTTTTAGCCACAATCCGCTCCAGGCAATCAATGCGCCCCTCTGGACAATCAAGGTTGAAGTGATGTTTTATCTCTCAGTACCCCTCATTTTTCTGTTTATGAAAGAGAGAAAAAAATGGCTTATTCTGGGGCTTCTCTATCTTGCATCCATTGTCTATTCCATATACTGCATCCATCTTTACCAAAGCAGTGGCCTTCCCATATATCTTAAATTTGAAAAACAGCTTCCGGGACAACTGGCATACTTCCTGAGTGGTGGTGCACTATATCTCTACTTCTCTTTTTTCAAGAAATTTTACTGGCTTCTGGCGCTACCTGCATTTATCTTCCTGGCCATAAAAGGGTATGCCCTTCTCCCTGCCCTGTACCCCCTGGCCCTGGCAATTGCAGTGATCTCCTTTGCCCTCTGCTTTCCATATCTTGGCAACTGGGGGAAGTACGGTGATATATCATATGGCGTTTACATATATCACTTCCCCATCATTCAAGTATTTACCGCCTTCAATCTCTTTGCCGGTCACCCCTGGACAACTTTTTTCTTCCTAACCCTCACAATCCTTATCATCTCAGCCTGTTCCTACCATTTCATCGAGCGTCCCTTCCTCCGCAAAAGTTCCCATTACAGACAGGCTACAGAAAGCAGGCCCTCTCCATGAATACAAATTGTCCTCCAGAAGAGATTATCCAACGCTTTTGCGACAACTCTGCAAAAGTGACGATCACCCCCCTGGGACAGGGAAATATCAATGATACCTTCCTGCTCCGTTGCCGCGAAACATTTCTTGTACTGCAGGGAATAAACAGATCAGTCTTCCCCGATCCTCAGATACTTATCAGTAATTTTACCCACCTCTGTCGCCACCTGCATTCACAATCCGGCAACAGTGAAAGACGTTGGGAAGATGCGGTACTGGTTCCAGCCACGGATGGTTCAACCGCCATAACTGACACCACAGGCACACTGTGGCGTGCTCTTTCCTATATTCAAGACAGTATCACCTTCTCCCATGCCGAAACAAACAGTCTGGCTAGGCAGACAGGATGGGCCCTTGGCCACTTCCACAGGCGAGTCGCAAATCTTGCACCAGAAACCCTGCAACCTCCTCTGCCCGAGTTCCATGTCCTGTCAAGCTATCTCAGAGAGTATCAGCAGCTGAGCACACAAATCTCCGTAGATGTCACCGCAACGATACAGTGGTGTCAAAAAATCATTGCAGAAGAACAGGCCGCAGCGCTTATCCTGGAACAGGCCCAAAAATCCGGGAGGATACACAAGTCTGTTATCCATGGTGATCCCAAAATCGCCAATGTACTCTTTGACAGGAATAGCCACCTTGCACTCAGTATTATTGACCTTGATACTGTGGGCCCGGGGCTGCGACTGCATGACATCGGAGACTGCCTTCGCTCTGTGTGTAACAGGTCTGAAGAGGCAGGAGAGCTGGAACAGGTGTCATTTGACCTCGACCGCTGTGACGCAGCATTACAGGGATACTTTCAGGCAGCAGGCCAACTGCTGAGCCATGTAGAAAAAAAGTTACTCTATGACGCTGTAAAGGGCATCACCTTCGAACTGGGATTGCGTTTCTTCACTGATTACCTGCAGGGCTGCGTTTACTTCAAGTGCAGCTCCCCGGAGGAGACTCTGCACAAGGCGCTGATACAGTTCTCTCTACTCAAAGATATCATCGCCAAAAAGGCCTCAATCACCGCGCTGATTGCAAACAGGCAAGAAGCTTGAAAAGAACAGTCACAGGGAGTAGAGTAGCGCCCTGCTCAGGAGACAATATGGAAACAATGGAAACAGACAGACATAATACTCGTGATTCGCCTTTCACCCTACACAGTAAAGCCACAGATTGTGCAGCCCGCAGAGGTGAACTGAAGACCCTGCATGGAACCATCCAAACCCCGATTTTCATGCCGGTGGGGACCCAGGCCACTGTTAAATCAGTCACCCCCGAAAACCTCAAAGAGATGAATGCCCAGATTATTCTCGGCAATACTTACCATCTCTTTATCAGGCCCGGTCCGGAGCTGATAAAAAGTTTTGGAGGACTCCACAAGTTCATGAACTGGGACCGCCCCATACTCACAGACTCTGGTGGTTTCCAGATATTCAGCCTCAGAGAACTTGCAAAAATCACTGAAGAAGGTGCTGCTTTCAGATCCCATCTGGATGGTTCAAAACTTTTTCTCAGTCCGGAAGATGCCGTCCACGTTCAGGAGTCACTTGGCTCTGATATCATGATGTGCCTTGACACCTGCATTCCCTACCCTGCCAGCCGTGAAGAAACCATCGAATCAACAGACCTCACCACACGCTGGGCCAGACGCTGTCGTAATGCTCAGTCTGACACAGGCCAGCTGCTCTTTGGTATTGTCCAGGGTGGAATGCACCATGACCTGAGAAAACTCCATGCTGAATCGCTCATAGAGATCGACTTTGACGGCTATGCAATTGGAGGCTTGAGTGTTGGCGAAGACAAGGCCATGATGCAGGATATGACCGAGGCCACCATCCCGCACCTCCCGGAAGATTACTCCCGCTATCTCATGGGGGTGGGCACACCTGAAGACCTGGTCGAGGGAGTGTACCGGGGCGTGGATATGTTTGACTGCGTGATGCCGACCCGGAATGCACGCAATGGAACCCTGTTCACCTCACGGGGAAAGGTGGTTATCAAAAATGCCAGATATCGTGACGACAAAAATCCCCTGGATCCCGACTGTGACTGCTACACCTGTTGTAATTATTCGCGGGCCTATCTGCGCCACCTCTTTCAGTGCAGAGAGATTCTCAGTTATCATCTGAATACCATCCATAACCTGCATTACTATCTCCAGCTCATGGAAAAAATGCGGCATGCCATCGAAAAGGATAGCTTTTCAGCATTTCGTAACGATTTTTATGGCAGGCTTGAGAGAGAATGAGTAAAAATACAACGATTTAAAAAAATCAAGATTACAATAACAGAGAAAACGTAAAACATGAAACCCTGATGGTTTTATGGGACGCATCTGCTTCAAATGTACTCTCCCCTCCAGAACTGTTCTGAAGAAGTGCACAGTGAAGCAGAAGTCACCCCCCGAAAAAATCATCATCATTGGAGGAACAATCATGACAGGAATCGCATACGCAGCAGACGGTGGAGCAGGTGGAGTAGGAGGAATAGCTTCTTTTATCCCCCTTATTCTTATCTTTGGTGTCTTTTATTTTATGCTTATCAGACCCCAGCAGAAACAGGCAAAACAGCATCAGCAATTTTTGAATGAATTAAAAAACGGTAATAAGGTTGTAACAAAGGGCGGAATCCACGGCACCATAACAGGCCTCACAGACAGTGTTATCACTCTGGAAATTGCCGACAATGTACGGGTCAAAGTTTCCCGTGCCTCCATTGCAGGTCCGCTCACCAAAGAAGGCGCACCGGCACCGGCCAAAGCTGCTGGTGGCTGAGGAATCGGCGGCTGCTGATTTTCTACGGGCTGTAGAATAAAGGTAAAAGGCAGGACCCTCTCGGATAATTCTGCCTTTTTTTATTTTCTACCGGGCCAGCTCATCCTCAGCCTTCCACTCAACATCCTCACCAAGGCTTCTTCCTTTCTCAAGCATTGGCTCAACCAGATGGGCAGGCAGGGCCAAGGTTCGATAGAGCATGTAAAAAGGCTCTATCGCCACTTCCTTAAAAGCCGAATACTCAACCTTGGGGTCAAACAGATCACCTTTTACCTTCACGGTTATTGAAGGACGTTTTTCTTCTCCCACTAGGATATAACCCACCAAGGGGATTTTATTTACATTCTGTTTCGCCCGGGTAATCAGATTCAGGTCCATATCTACCTTCTTCCCGATAAAATCGACCCACCCCTTCCCAGCCATACTGATCTCCGGTGACTCCAAAACAAGAGAGTTGAATGTTGCCAATCCGTCTTTTACTTCAAAGCCAGCTGCAATACTATCCACCGGAAACCCCTTGTTACTGTAGGAGGGCAAACTGAATGTCACCAAGGCAGGAATAGTATTCACAAGAGCCAGAATATTATTCAAGCCTTTAAAGTCACTTAATATGGTATCTTCGACCTTAAACATTGCGGTGAAATCATCAACCCTCCCTTTGGCAGCGAAATTCAAGCTTCCTGAGCGAAACTTGGCCCCGGGAAACAGCCCATCCATAAAAACATCGCCCAGTCCCTGCCCGGCCAATACAAAATCCTTTCCCTCGAGAGTAACAGTTATCTGCCCCTGGCCGTGGTCTATCTGCATCGAGATTTTCCGACCGGAATACTGCAGATGAATAACGTCTGCAAGAAGCATGCGATCTGGAGTGAATACAAAACTGGCATTACTGGCATCAAGAATACCATTGAAATCCAGAGCGAAATCTGACTCTTCTGACAGCCCAGAAAGATATTCTGAGAACTCTGTTATCGCAGGAACATTAAAGGAGACATCACTGGACCGTACCTTCAGTTCATCTGTATAGACAATTTCAACATCCTGATTAACCGTTGCCCAAAAACCATTTTTGCCATACTTTCCATTAATCATATAGGTATTTACCGGTTTACCATCCTGAATAAGCAAAGCATACTTATAGAAAATCTCAGCGGAAAAATTATACTCACCAGTACCGTTTGAAACAACCTTAAGGTGCCCATCATCAAGTTGGTATTTCTGCAGGATGGGGGAATGCTCAGATACTAACGCCAAATCAGCAAAAAGAATTATCCAATGGCTATCCTCTCCACGGGTGATAGATAAGCCCAGGTCTGCCACCTCAAGCAGGAGGTCCCTGCCACGAGCATCGACAGCAAGCCTTACTCCCTCAGCGAGACTTAGAAAATGTCCGATGCTCTCCTTCTGAACATCAAGATCCTCAAACAGAAACTCGCCCATCCTTGTAATATTATTGAAACTTCCGGAGATACTTGATTCAAAAATGTTTCCATAGCAAATCTTTCCAGCAACCACGGAAAAAATACCGTCGGAAACTTGAAACTCGGATGGATAAAGGGTGATGAGAACATTACTCAGCTCCCACTTTGACTCTTCTTCACTGTGAATCGTCATTTTTTTGTCATACCTTACTTTCAGCCTTGAAACAGGTTGCATCAGTTCCAGATCGCGAACCTCATACTGAAGAAGAGTGACATCAAAATCGAACAATTTTTCCTTTAACGAAAAACCCCCGGATATCTCGGCTGATGCATACGGGGGAGCAGAAATCCTGACACTCGATATCTTACCGGAAAGAGTTTTAAGGGAAAACGGTGTGGTAAACGGTCCAAGACCCACAGGAACAGCATCAATCTTCCACGCAGAAGCCTCTGCAGTAACAGTAGATCCCGCTGGCGTAACATCGTAATGAAAACGTGGCCTTGGTGCCGAATTATCCAGCGTCAGCTTGTACTCCCCAAATGATATATTAAGACCTTGAATAATGACGTCATAGTTCCCGGTTCCAGCGGCTGCATCAAAGCCACCCTGAATGTCAACCTGCAGCATATCCTGAAAACCTACTCGAAGTCTTTCGAGATCCACCCTGCTGTTTTCAAGAACTATCTTTGCCTCCTTGACATCAAATTCCTTCCCGTCATAAGCAATACGTCCATCAGCAATATCAAAGACACCTTTTGCCGTAATCGTCTCCTTATTGAGGTTCACTGCAATGGTCAGGTCTGCAGCTGTCTTTCCTTCAGTCTGAATAAACGGGAAAGGAATACCATAATATTCCACAAGATTCACAATATCACGGTTTGCCCGGGCATGTGTTACAATCCTGGCGGTGAGCAGGATATTTTCCGGGTCATTGAAATCAATATCAAGCCATGATTTTTCTGTGTCCTGTCCGTAAAAACTTCCTCGATTGGGGGTTATTATCAAAACACCCTTTTTAAACAGTACCTCAGTATAATCCGTTTTTATCGGTTCAAGCCCCGGAGCAAATGTGTACTCACAGCCGTCCACCCGAACCTCTGCCAGGAAACTGTCCACCAGTACCAGAGGATCATTCCAGGGAAAAGAGCCCGAAAAAGATTTCAGCGTATAACGATCTCCTGTCAGGTGGTCAGTAATCCACCTCTGGATATTATGACTCAACCCGAAAAGATCCACAAAGGGCTTGATCCCGGTGATAACTTCACTTTCTTTTCCTGAGAAAGAGAGCTCCTCCATGTCAAAGCTAATATCCAGGACAATGGGAAGGGTCTCGGCAAAATTCACATTCATCGTACCACTGCCCTGTCGTTCTTTTGTATCAAAATGTATTTGACCGGTGGCCCGGGTCGCATAATCTTTATTGGTCAGCACTTCAAGATCTGCGGTAAGAACGTTGTTTTGTAAAACGACATCCGTCTGCAGGGTTCCCAGCGAGGAATCAACATCAAGTCGATAATGACCCGCCTCGTAAGAAAAGCTGCCGTTTGCCGTGGCAGACCTGATTTCCTGAACCACTATTCTTGAGAAGATCCGTTCAGTCCACAGCACTGCAGGGACAATTTTGTCCAGCAAATCCAAATCAAACCGTTTCCGCTCTTTTTTCTTCTCGGGGATTTCAAGGGAAAGGGTTTTTATTTCCAGTTCAAGTTTCTTTTTCCACTTCAGTGAAATTGTGCTGAGCCTGACAGGTCCGACGCTGACCTCATCCAGCAGAACCCCTGTTTTCAACAAGAATCCGCCAGCTGAAGCGATAATAAAGAGTACGACAAAGAGGTTTATAAAAATACGTTTCATTGCTTTTCTTCTTTCTGCCTGAGAGTCTGCTGCATCATCTCTTTTTGCTGCCGCAAGAGACCAGGAATGATCTCCGCATAACTATCTGGGAAATTTGTCATATCCCACCATAGGCCTGACGTACTCCAGGCTCAGAACCAGATCATCATCACGATCCATTTTCAGGGATTCCCGGTACAGATCATCCCAGCTCATTCCAGCTCATCCCCTCATGCCCCACACTGAAAACAAGAAACCCAATCTCCAGTTTTCCTGAAGGGAAAATAGAATATCCAGCAGAATTTTTTATTTTCCGGGTTGACACACGATTGGTGGCATAGAGCGTATAGAGATTATTCTCATCTGCACTCTCTTCACTTAAAAAAAGAAGGAACTCTCTTTCTCCATCCCCACCGGGACCGGCATAAGATACACCTTGAGCTGGCATCCCAGGAGCTGCAGCAACAAAAAACAACAGAGAAGATATCGGATTGTTGAGCTAGACATAGACAGATCAATCTAGACCACTGGGGAAAGATAACCAGTCCTTTCCTGATACGGGAAGAGGCACTGGCTTCTGATGTTGAAAACTTCCGTTCTTTAAAAAGTAAAGCGTTTCATTCAGCACATACTCTGCTTTCATTATAAAGGGATGCGTCTCATGCACCACCAGAAAATCACTCATCCCTTCCAGACGGGCACTGGCAACCGAGACTTTCCCATCATCCCGACCGGGAATAATTGCAGAAAGCCAGAAATCAAAGAAATAATAGCGATCCCCGGTGATGATTCCAACTGCAACTTCGTGTCGCGACACAGGTCCTAACTGACTGGGAAGAGACGCAGGGCCTGACGTCGTCAACTGCTGACCAGCAGGTCCATTGATCCACTTATAAAACCACCAGTCCTTGAGTTTATCCGCTGCGGCACTTCCGTGGTTTGGTGGACTCAACATGACAACCCGTCCCAGCTTAGGGAGTGGTGATTCTTTGATCGCCTGCCGCACCACAATGCCTCCTAAAGAGTGGGTCACAAAATGGATAGTACTGGGTGAGTATTTCCTGCACTGCTCCAGAGCCTGCGGGAAATACTCCTCAGCAATGGCCTCAACTGTACATTCAGTAGAAGGGTACCCCATATTCACGGTATGATACCCAGCATCAACCAGCTTTTGCTGCATGCTCTCCATGGAACGATAAGTACGGCCCATTCCATGGATCAGCACAACGCACTCCCCAAGCGCATCCTCAGTGGCAGGCACTCTGACGATGAGCCCGGCTTTGTCGCATCCGGTAAGAATAAGTAGCATCACCACATATGCTGCAAATGCCCGCAACAATACAGTTTTTCTGCAACAAAGCGTCACAAGCTGTTTCCCCATATGCTTTATATACACAATTTCCGAAAGATTCTATTGCTGCTCTTTTGCATCAGTAGAATACATATGAACATCATGCTGCGGATATGGAAACGAAATTCCCTTTTCATCAAAGACCAGCTTGATACTTTCTGTGAGGTCAAGACGTACATCCCCGTATTCCTCAGTCTTCACCCAGGGCCGGACAATCAGGTTAACACTGGAGTCGGCAAGTTCAGAGACTCCAATTGTCGGAGCCGGGTCCTTCAGAATTCTATCATCAGCGGCAATAATTCCTTCAAGAGTGGTTTTAGCCAGCAGAATATCGTCGTCATAACCAATTCCCACTGTCATATCAATCCTGCGGGTAGGCTCAGCATTAACATTCGTGATAATATCAGCAGTAATCTTGCTATTAGGGATAATCTGTCGCTGATTATCCGGGGTATGAATTACCGTACTAAAAATCTCCACCTGACTCACCTTTCCAGTAACCCCTCCGGCAGTTACAACATCGCCCACCTTAAATGGCCTGAAAAGAATAAGCATAACCCCGGAGGCAAAATTTGAGAGGGAGTCTTTCAAGGCAAGTCCAACTGCCAGGCCAGCTGCACCAACGATTGCCAGGAATGATGTCGTCTCGATACCGAGCTCTCCGGCTGTGGCAATAATGACTCCGATGAGCAGCGCATAATAGAGGAGTTTGCATAAAAAACGACGCAGGGTGGGCTCAACATTCGCCCGTCTGAAACCTTTTCGGGAAAGTTCCGTGAACCAGAGTGCAAGCCATCGACCAAATGCAAAGATAAGCAGAGCCGTCAAAAGATGTGGACCACTACTGATGGCCCATTGTTTAGCGGCTTCAAGTATTTTTGTCAACGCATCCTGCCCCACGACCTTTGCTGTGGCAGGATCTGCAGCAAGAACAGCACATTGCAGCAGACCAAGCAGAGAGAGAACAGCAGATGCCATAACCACTGTGTTCATCATCTTTTTCATAGCACTATTCACTCCTTCTTAAGAACAAATCATCTTTCTTGTTAATCCCTGAATTTATGACACCCATCATTGCTCTTACTGAAGTTTCCCGTTTTTTACAAGTATGCAAAGTGCCGAGGCGCCTTGCTGTAGGGATAATTAATATAATTTTTGTGGGTTATGCCTCACAAGTAGCAAAACCCTATTTTATTCCCTCTGGATATAGAAAATCGACGAGG
>JAJRQL010000281.1 GCA_024280265.1 Deltaproteobacteria bacterium | reverse complement strand
TGTCATCGTTCTCATTTGGTATTCCTCCATATAGGGTTGTTGTTTTGGGCACCGTGGCCCCATCCTTTGTTTTCAATGTAGAGCTGAAACGGAAAAGAAAAAAGCCGATATCGGGCGATATCGGGTGGAGGTGTGTTTTTAATGACATAACAACAGTGGGGTGCCTTTCGGCCGCAGGTGTGGGCTTGGTCTTGTTTTCTGAAAATAGAGTTGAAAATAGTTCAAGAAAGCGTACTATGACGACAGCTATGATCCGACGAGTTGGAAAACTTTTTAGAGTTGCTGGACTCTTTTCTGTACCCTCTTGAGGGGTGAAGTGCCTTGGTGGTAACCCTGATCTTCTGATTTTTAAAAGTTCTCATGGTTTATCGGAGTCTCGTATCTCGCTTACCAGGTTTTTTTTATTGTAGTTTTTATGGAGTAAGGACTGAGTTCCTTTTTTGAATCTTGAGGTTACCTAGAAAAATTGTTTTTTTCCAATCTCTGCGTTATGCTCAAAGTTTTATCCTCGGAATATCAAATATATGCCTGCGGTAAAGTTTTGAGCATGCCTTGACTTTGAACAAAAATCCTAATTTTTCAAGGCAGCCTTGAGAGTTAAGTAGAAGAATTCTGTATCAATCAAATGCCAGACAAGAAAACAGTGAAATCCGGAGTAGCCATGGTTCGTATCAGCGGCTCTGAAGTCCGTTATCTCCGCGAGCAGCAGAACCTGACCCAGCTTTACCTTGCGACTGCAGTGGGAGTTACCACAGAGACAATATCCCGCTGGGAGAGGCAGGGATCTCCAACAGTGAAAGAGGAGAATGGCATCAAACTGGCTGAAGTGCTCAGTGTCTCCCTTGAGAGAATCCTCTACGTTGAGGAACCTGCTGCAGTAGCAGAAGAAATGGTGGAACAGGACGTGCAAACTGCAATCCGGCCGGCAAAAATTGTGGCAATGGCCTTGGTTGTCGCCATTGTCCTGCTCAGTATTGCTGCCTTCTTCTTTGTCGGCTATCAGAGTGTGGATACGTTTCAATTCTCTGCCAGAAGAATTATGCCTTCTCACACTGTGTCAACTCTTCCCTTTCCCGTGGTGGTGGAAGTTGATTTTGTATCGGAAAAAGAGTCCTCACTCCTGCTCAAAGAAGAATTACCTGCGGGGTGCAAAGTATTGAAGAGTGTACCACCAGCGACGCTCCTTGATCGTGAATCCCTGAAGTGGATAGATAAAAAGGGGTATGGCCGGAAAAAGTTTGCCTATCTGGCCAGTTGTGCTGCTCAGGTGGGCGCTCAGGAAACACAGACTTTTATCGGATCACTGCTTGTGCGGCAGGACAGTCACAGGGAAATCACGGTGGATGGGCCGGATCGTCTGAAGCTGCTTGAGTATCACTGGGCTGACAGTGACATGAATAATATCATTGATGATGAGGAACTGCTTGCAGTCTATGATGACTTTGGCAGTGTTGAGGGCTTGGGTGTTGATGTGGAAGAAGTGGAGCGTATCTGGATGGGTTCCGGTTACAGGTGGAAGCCGCGAGAGCAGGTGTTTGAGGTCATCCCCTGATGCCCTTCAGGGTGGGAGCAGATAAATGAGAAATAGAAAATTTTACAGACAGGTTGCCATCTTGTTATTGGTTGTCCTGCTGGGGTATGCTGCAGAACTGCATGCCGAAGGGGTAAGTGCAGCATACCTTCAGAACAGTGGTGAGAGAACAGTTCTTGAGTTGCGGGTTACAGACCCTCCTCCCACATCGATTATTGTGAATCAACTTCTCCCTGCTGGGGTGACAATAAAAAGTGCCAGTCCTGGATATGCAAAGTTTTCTGCTGGGAAAAATGTGGTGAAGTGGTTGCTTAAGCATCCCAAGCCCGGAACTCTACAGATTGTTCTGGTTTACGAAGATGCTCTTCCGGGAAAGGGGGCTTCTGCAATTATTCGTTGTAAGAGTCCCAGTGACGGGACTTTGCTGACCATTGAGTTGCCGTAGACTATTTGAGGAGATGCTTCAGGCAGTCTTCAAAATTTCTGTCTTTCAGGCCGTTGAATTCATAAAATTCCAGTCCCATTCCCTTGGGTTTTCGAAACCGCTGAATCCAGCGGACTACAGCATGGGCCTGGATGGATACCTTTTCTCCTGTACCGTCAAAGAACTCAAAATCCAGTGATACGATGCTGCCTTTGGGCATCAGGTGTTCGGTGGCCAGAAAAATGCCACTGAGGCCGCAGTCTTTGGCCACACCCTGAAAATATTCTTCTGTTTCTTTGTCCACCTGCTGTTTGCTGAATCGAATACGGACGTTGCTTGCAACCCGTTTGAATTTACGTTTTTCTTCAAACATTCATCTCTCCGGCTCCATGAGGGTCATTATAAAATTTGGATTAAAGGGAACCTGGTGTCTGTCGATAAATGGCTTTTTCCCCCGACTCTTCGTTGTTTTAAAAAAAAATCATTCTTGGAACATCAGATATATGCCTGCGGTGAAATTTCTTCTGCGCCTCGATTTGGAAGAAAAAATCTCATTTCCGAACGGACACTACCTAAAGATAAAAGTCTCCTTAATTTCTCTCATTTAGTTTCTCCTTTGTCAACCGTTATGCGGTATATCTGGAAATAAACTTGACAAACCTGACTGATCAAGTACATTGATGAATGTGTGAGATGGTAATGATAACTATTAACATTGGTATGGAGAGTAAAAGATGAAGAAGATGCTTGCAGGTTTGGTGTTGGTTACTGTTTTTGCTGGAAGTGCTCAGGCTGGAAATGCGATTATGGAGGAGGCTCAGGGGGTTTTTGAGCCTATTCCAAGTGAGATTCCGGCCATAGAGGGCAATTTGGCCACCCCTGTGAAGGTGGAACTGGGAAAAATGCTCTATTTTGAACCACGATTGTCTAAAAGTGGCCTGATAAGTTGCAATTTCTGTCACAATGTTGGTATGGGAGGGGATGACTTCCAGGAGACTTCAGTCGGGCATGGCTGGCAGAAGGGTCCACGTAATGCACCCACTGTCCTGAACTCTGTTTATAACATGGCGCAGTTCTGGGATGGTCGCGCCGAAGACCTGAAGGAACAGGCTAAGGGGCCGATTCAGGCATCGGTTGAAATGAATAACACTCCTGAGGGTGCAGTGAAGACCCTGAAAAGTATGCCCGGTTATGTGGAGATTTTTGCAAAGGCATTCCCGAATGAGAATGATTCGGTGACCTTTGACAATATGGCAGCTGCTATCGAAGTCTTTGAGGCCACTCTGATTACTCCTGATTCCCGTTTTGACAAATTTTTGCGTGGTGATGTGGCGGCTCTCAATGATGAAGAGCAGAAAGGATTAGCTGTGTTTATGGAAAAGGGCTGTGTGGATTGCCATGGTGGTTTGAACATGGGTGGAGAAGGTTATTTTGCCTTCGGTGTGGTTGATCGTCCTGCTGATGATATCATGCAGGGAGACAAAGGCAGGGCGAAGGTTACTGCCGAGGCCAGTGATGAATATGTTTTTAAAGCACCTACCCTGCGCAACGTAGAGCTTACTCCTCCATATTTCCACTCTGGTAAGGTCTGGTCACTTGCTGATGCTGTAAAACTTATGGGAACAGCTCAGTTGGGAACAGAACTCACTGCAGAGGAAGAATCTCTGATTGTGAGTTTTCTTAACTCAACAACAGGAAAACAGCCGGTTGTCGTGTATCCAATTTTACCGGCTTCAACAGATGAGACCCCGAAACCTTTTCTTGACTGATTGGACTAGCAGATAAAGAAAAAGGGG
>JAJRQL010000035.1 GCA_024280265.1 Deltaproteobacteria bacterium | reverse complement strand
CCATCAACATCAGCCTTGAATAGGGTCTTGGGTAACAGCACTCAAAAATAAGACAAAAAAGGCCGATCCTCAAATGGATCGGCCTTTTTTTTATTAAAATATGACCTGGTACTAACTGATATTCACCCGCGAACGACCATCAGATTTGGCATTATAAAGAATGTCATCGACTCGCTGCATCCATTCATCAAGACTCTCCTCTACTTTCCACTGTGTCATTCCGATGGAAACACCAAGTTTCGTCTCAGCATTGGCCCATATACCTAAATCATCAACCGCCCGACAGAGACGTTCTGCGAGTATTCTCCCCTGTTTATGATCAGTGTCATCCATCACAAGCAAGAACTCATCGCCACCGATACGAACCAGAAGATCTGTTGAACGAATACCATCACGGAACACTTCTGCAACCTGTTTTAAAACCCGGTCACCCTGCTGATGACCGAGATTATCATTGATTTGTTTGAAATGGTCAAGATCAAGGGATGCCATGGTGAGTGGCCTGTTATAACGCATGGCTCCCAGCATGATATCACGAATACGCTCTTCAAAAACCCTTCTGTTGGCGAGTCCTGTCAGGGTATCCTTCCGTGAACTCTCAAAAAGCTCCTCATATTCAAGGCCACGTCGCAGCGATTCAGCAAGGATAAGGAGGGATTCATTAATAAGGCTTATTTCATTACCTGTCAGGGCATTGTCATCTTTTAAAATAATCAGGATACCCGCATCCTCAAAAGTCTCAATAAGCCATTTGTGAGCATAATGACCATCAGTACTCAAATAGGCCTTAGCCTCCCTGTCAGTATTGTTCAAGATTTCTTCGGCAAATGCAATTATTGAGCGGCGCTTAGGACCATGCCCGGAACAGAAGAGATGTTTCTTGGCACGAACCTGATTCTTGTAGCCAACAAGCTCATGCTCGACCTGAGGCATCAGCCAGATAGAGTATGACTCTATCATCCCTGAAACATCAAGCACACCAGCCATGCGGCCATGCAGCTTATTCATGAGATCAAGACGTTCCGTCTGTCGCCGAAAATGGTCAAGCTCAACCATTACCTGGTCCATTCCACCATACTTCTTATCGGTTGGAGTTATGTGCGATGGTGACGTTGTAATACTCATTATTTGCTTTCCTCTGTATGAATTCTTCATGGTTAATACCTGTATCGGAACAAAGGTAAGAAACCTTAAGGAACTTCCGTTAATCCCAACAATGCAATTGCCGTACCAGGAGTGACCCCTCCCAAGAAACCTCCCCGTAAATACCATCTATTGTTTTAATGTATTAATATTAATATATTAGCCATCCGCCCCCCACAGCTTCCGTCACGTTCATTTTTTTGACACGGCAACCTTCCCTTTCTTTCGGAAATTTCACAGGCGCACTTTTTGTCATTTTTTTGACTATCAAAAAAAAGATACTCCCCTTTGTCATTATAAAAGAACGGCAGCAAACCATGACGATTCACCGAGGTAAGAAACAGCCTACCCCATATAGTTTCTTGACCCACGTTTCAGGAACATATAAGCTATAAATAACAAACCAACTCAGCAATGTACCCAGGTTAACCTAATGAATAAAACAGTACTTACCATATTCTTTCTACTGACATTGGTGCTTCCGGTGCAAGACGTTCAGGCAAAGGGCAAACGGGTTGTTTTTATACGATATCAAATACCCATCTCCCATTTTTCCACAGTTATGGATGGCTTTAAAAAAACCATGACCATACTGGGCTACGAAGAGGGGAAACAGATTGAATACATTGATATTCTCACCAGAAGTGCTGACAAAAGTTCAATACCCGATATTCTGGACGCTGTCACCGAATGGAAGGACAAGGCGGACATGATCATTACCTGTGGCTGGGTAACCATGCCAGCCAGGGAGATACTTAAAGAAACCAAAACCCCCCAACTCTTTGTCCCGACACTCAAATCTGTGGCAAGGATAATCCTTCCTTCCATGACTGAGCAACCGGGCACTAACATCTCCGGAATGTACCTCATGTACTCACCGGAGAAGATCCTGCGGCTTGCCAGCCTCCTCGTTCCCGGAATAAAGCGTTATGCCTATGTATATAATTCAAATATTCCTGCTGACATGATCTTCAAATCGGCTTACGAGCAGTTAGCATTCGCAGGGCGTCACGACATCAACATTCATTTCCTGGACCTTGCCATGGGAGTTAATCAGGTTTTGAGAAAACTCCAGAAAAGAGATATTCAGGCCTTTGGGGGAATTGTCGGTTCGTTTCAAAAACGCCAAGAACTTGCAGCCAGCAATCTTCCTGTTATCACATCTTTTACATTGGATATAGAAACAGCGGACCTCCAAAAATATGTCCAGGAGGGTAATATAGTGGCGGGACTCTTTAATCCTTTTCGTTATTGTGGTGAGCAGGCCGCAGAAATGACAGCCGATATATTTAACGGCAAGTTGACCATTGAACAGACTGTGCCTCGTCCAGCCAGACAGGTTGCTTTTATCAATTTAAAAGCCGCCGGCAGGCTCAACATGCAGATTCCTTTCGCAGCCTTGGAATCTGTGGACATTGTGATTAAATAGATGAATCTCTCAAATATTTTCGCTTTCCGTTTCAAATCTATCCAATCCCTCTTTGTTGCAGGGATCATCCTGCTCATCACCATTGCATCCATTCCCCTGCTCCTGACCGGCACCTTCATCATCAACACCATTACTTCAGAATTTGGTAACGAGATCCTGCACAAAGAACTCAACTCGCTCATTGAACCAATTACCCTCCGATACAAAATCCTGGAAAGGATCGGTCTTGAAGATTCCCAGATCCACCTTAACGAGATCAAAACAAATGCCATCAACGATCTCCGTCACTACCAGTATAGAAAAACGGGATCGATATTTGTCATCAGCAGAAACGGTGCCACCATATTTTCCAAAGAACTCTCAGCGCACGACGCTTCAAGCCTCAACTCCTTGTTGACACAGTTCAAGGACACCCAAAAGATGATTGAGTACCATAACGCGACCACCAGACGAATTGCAGTAACCCAGTATTTCCCCTACTGGAACGCTTATATCGGGTTGGCTATGGACAAAAAAGAACTTTTCGCTCCACGCGATCTCTTTATTATAATCAGCCTGACTGTTCTCATTTTCATGCTATTTTTTGCCAGCCTATGCACTCTGCCCATACATCATTTTATCATCACCCCCATTCTTCGCCTGGCTAATTATGCCGATCAACTCAGTGAGGGGAACCTCCAGGCTCATCTCTCCGGGACCTTCATCCTGGAACTTGCTACTGTAAAAAAAAATATCACAGGTATGGTAAACACCCTTATCAACCGCGAAGAAAAATACCGTGCCATTTACAACGCTCCTCGTGACGCCATTGTTCTTCACGAAGCTGGGACAGGAAGATTTCTTGAGGCTAACGAGGCCATTGAGGCGATGTACGGATATACTCGTGAGGAGTTTCTGGACTTAACCATAGGGGATATCAGCTCGGGAGTGCCTCCATATGCCATGGAAGAAGCAGAAAAAAAAATCAGGCAACTGAAGTATGTTGATCACCTGCGCTTTGAATGGCAGGGAAAAAAGAAAAATGGCCAGATCTTCTGGGTAGATGTATCTCTCAGACCATTTTTCCACGACAACCAGCCAGGTGTCCTCTCAGTAGTACGTGATATTGACGACCAGAAAAAAGCTGCGGAAAACCTTGCAGCAGAAAAAGAGCAGTTGGCCATCACCTTGAGAAGTATTGGTGATGGTGTTATCACCGCTGACAATCAAGGATCTGTGATACTGGTGAATAAAATCGCCGAAAAGCTCACAGGATGGTCGCAACAAGAGGCTGCAGGCCAGACCCTGGACAATGTCCTGCGACTTGTGGATACAAAAAACGGAACCCCAATCACCAATCCTGCCTGGGAAGCACTCTCCACCGGTTCTCACATTGAACTCTCTGGCAATGTATCACTGATTGCCAAAGATGGCAGTAAAAGAGAGATCGCCGACAGCGCAGCCCCCATTTTCGATATTTCCAGTAAAATTGTCGGGGTGGTGCTGGTATTCAGGGACGTTACCGAAAAACTGCGCTTGGAAAAAGAGGTTTTGAAGATCCAGAAACTGGAATCAGTTGGTGTCCTGGCGGGTGGTATTGCCCATGATTTCAACAACCTGCTTTCTGCAATCCTTGGCAACATCAACCTTGTCCGACGTGAACTTGAAAAAAACAGTCATCCTTACGCACTTCTGGCTGAGGCTGAAAAAGCCTCCCATCGTGCAAGATACCTCACCCAACAACTTCTCACGTTTTCAAAAGGCGGAGAACCGCTCCGGGAGTCTGCCAATCTTGCAGAGATCATCAACGATAATGCCAAATTCACTCTCAGAGGAAGTAACATCCAATACACACTCCAAACACCTGATGACCTCTGGCAGGTCAACATTGACCCGGGTCAGATTGGTCAGGTTATACAGAATATTATCATCAACAGTCGCCAGGCCATGAATGAGGATGGTGGATACATTGAGATAACGGCAGAAAACTGCTGTAGCTGCACCAGCAACAAAATTTTATCCTCAGGCTGTGTCCATGTGACCATAAAAGATAATGGGCCAGGTATCCCAGCAAACATCCTCGAAAGAATCTTTGATCCATACTTCTCCACCAAACAGAAGGGAAGCGGCCTGGGACTGGCTATCTGCCACTCCATCATCCAAAAGCACGACGGTATACTTGTTGTTGAGTCTCCCCCCGGTAAAGGCACCCATTTTTCAATAAGGCTTCCTGTTTCCCATACTATTAGCCCACCACAAACAGCATCAGAAAACATTGCGATTGCCTCAAAAAAGCAGCTCCATATTCTTGTCATGGATGATGAACAGATGCTGCTGAACCTGGCTCAAGAAATGCTGACTGTCTTGGAGCATTCTGTCGAAACTGCCTCAAATGGCTCAGATGCGCTTAATCTTTACCAAAAAGCCATGGAAACAGGAAATCCATTTGACGTTGTGATCATGGATCTGACTATTCCCGGGGGAATGGGGGGAAAGGAGGCTGGTACCAGACTGCTGCAGATCGACCCACGGGCCAAGATCATTGTTGCCAGTGGCTATTCCAACGACCCGGTAATGGCCGACTACCAGAACCACGGTTTTTCGGCAATGCTGATAAAACCGTTTCTTCTCAGTGAACTGAAAGAAGTCCTCGCTGCTATTTATCATCAGTGATAAAATAAGCACCTCATTATCGATAGGAAAGAACACACGCCCATAGCCAAAAAATAACCTATGTCACCTTCAGATAAACATACCTTCTCTTCCGGGCCTATTGCGTCACCCCCATTGCTGTAAAAACATTATGAAATTAGAAAACATTATTGGCCAGCTTTTTATTATCGGTTTCAGAGGGTCATCCATTGACCCGGATCACCCCATAACGGTTGACATCAGAAAAAGAAATCTGGGTGGAGTTATCCTTTTTGACCGACTCCTGGCCAGAGGGGAAGACCAGAACAACGTTGTCAGCCCGAATCAACTCAAGAATCTGACATCTTCCCTGCAGCAACACAGCAGTTCTCCCCTACTGGTCGCCATAGATCAGGAGGGGGGAAGGGTTCGCAGACTCAAACCTGAAAGGGGATTTCCGGCAACCGAAAGTGCAGCGCAGCTTGGCAGCACCAATGACCCCATACTCACAGCTCTGCATGCATCCTGTACGGCACAGACCCTTGCAAAGCTGGGCATTAACTTCAACCTGGCCCCCGTGGTCGACCTCAATATTTTCCCTGGAAATCCGGTAATCGGAAAACTTGAGCGAAGCTTTTCAGCTGCCCCAGACTGCGTAATCCGTCATGCAGAAATCTGGATTACTGAACATAATAAACAGAAAATCATCTCCTGCCTCAAACATTTCCCAGGCCATGGAAGCTCAAGAAGTGATTCCCATCTCGGTTTCACCGATATCAGCAGCAGCTGGCAGAAAGAAGAGTTGATCCCCTTTGCGGAACTAATACAACACCACAGCGGCAATTTAGTGGACAGTGTAATGCTTGGCCATCTCTTCCATCAGGGCTTTGACAAAGAATTCCCCACAAGTCTCTCTCCTGCCATATGCCGCGATCTGCTGCGTAATCAACTCGGTTTTAATGGAGTCATTATCACCGACGATCTGCAGATGCAAGCCATAACGGACCAATACGGCCTTGAAGATTCCGTATGCCTTGCCCTTGCAGCTGGTGTGGATATGATTATTATTGGTAACAATCTGGAGTATGACCCTGAATTTCTGGAGCGTGCAATTGCGGCTGTCCTCCTCGCAGTCGCCGAAAACAGACTCCCCGAGGACCGTATTCTGGAGGCCTGGCAGCACACCAGGAAAATGAAAAGTCTCCTTGACTGAGTTTTTTTATCAGTTGACAATCTCAAAAGAGTACTGAAAAATGGAACAGCACATCGAAGAATCTCACACCCCTTTCATAGGTTATATCCTGTGGATTTTCGGCTTCCTTGGGGCCCACCGTTTTTACTATGGTCGGCCGATATCCGGAACAATTTATTTTTTCACTTTCGGTCTCTTCTTTATTGGCTGGATAGTTGATCTTTTCCTCATCCCGGGAATGAGCCAGGATGCATCCATTAAATTCCAGCCTGGACCTGTTGACTACAACGTTGCCTGGATCCTTCTGACTTTCCTTGGTGTTTTTGGTATCCACCGCTTTTACCAGGGAAAATGGTTGTCGGGCATTATCTACCTTTTGACAGGCGGTCTCTTTCTAGTTGGTATTGTCTATGATTTCTGGACACTCAATGACCAGATAAACCTGATTAACCATCAAACAGGATGACCTGAGAATACCCGACTGGTTTTCAGCAGACTACTCCTTGGCATCCTCCAGCACAGAGCGGATGGTAGTCGCCAGTTTCTGAAGTGTCACTGGTTTTGTAAACCAGGCTGCAAATCCAATCGATCTCAATTTTTCCTGCGACAACTTCGCACCATACCCGGAACAGAGAATGACCGGAATCGTATCACGACACTCCCGGATAGCGGTACAGAGCTCAAGTCCCGTCAACTCAGGCATCGTAAGATCTGTAATGACCAGGTCAAAGTCGTCAGGTGTACCGGTGAAAAGTTCCAGGGCTTTTCTGGATGCAGAACAACTTGTCACTCGATAGCCAAGGGTCTGCAAGATTTTCCCGGTAACCCGTAACACCGCAGCCTGATCATCAACAACCATGATATGCTCGTTGCCAGCAAGCCCGGCTACCTGTTCGTCCCCCACCTGCCCGGCACTGCTTTCCGGCTGGACACGGGGAAAATGGAGGACAAAAACGGTTCCACTCTCCGCTTCACTGGTCAAGGCAATACGACCGCCACACTTACTCATAATACCGTGAACCATGGCAAGCCCCCTTCCTGTTCCCTGCCCCTTCTCCTTTGTGGTAAAATAGGGTTCAAAGACCCGCTCCTGGAGGTCTGTCGGAATCCCGGGACCATTATCGGCAACAATCAACTCAATCCACTCTTTACCAGTAATATCCGCCTCCCCTCTCCGCAGCGTCACTGTTATTATTCCTTTGTCATCTCCTATGGCCTGAGCACTGTTTGTGCAAAGATTAAGCAGAACCTGATGCAGCTGTACCGGATCCACCGAAACCATACCACACTCCGGGTCTATCTTCTCACGAACCTCGATGGTGGAGGGCAGAGTCACCTTGAGGAGTTTCATAACCTCTTTTACAATGGGATGTAAAAACTGAGGCAGTTCCTTCTGTTCCCGCCCCCTTGAAAAGGTAAGGATCTGCTCAACCAGACTCTTGGCACGTTTTGCCGCAACAAGAATCTCGCTGACATACTGCATGGATGTGGAATCAGTTCTCTCATCCCGTTCCCCCATAAGCCGCATAATCTCGGCATAGCCAATGATTGGAGTCAACACATTATTAAAATCGTGGGCAATACCACCTGCCAGGGTACCTATGGCCTCCATCTTCTGAGCATGACGCAGCTGCCGCTCTGTCTGTCTCTGTTTTGTGCGATCTAGAAGTGTGGTTACAATTCCAAGGGCGATCCCCCCATCACCGATGACTGCTGCTTTATGAAAAATAACTGAACTTTCACTGTTCCCCGGGGACTGCACCATAACCTCAAAGGTTTTCTCTCCGCCATGATCAAGGATCTTATTGTTCATTTCACGACTTTTCTCTTCAGCCTCCCTGCCCAACAACCCATAAAGGTCAACGTCCACAGAAACTTCATCGCTGAGCCCAAAAAATTTCCTAAAGGCACTGTTTGCCCCAAGGAGCACCCCTTTGGAATCCTGCATAAACACAGGTGCTGGAATTGCATCAACAAACTTCTGATCAAAACAGAATATATCACTGCAGTAACACCGGAGTTTCATCATAAAATCACTTCACCTTGTTGTACACCTGCTCCATTTTCACGTAGTTATCAAGAAACAAATCTACAACGTAGGGATCAAAATGTATCCCCTTCTGCTCTACAATCACCTTTTTTGCATCATCAAGAGGCCAGGCCTCTTTATATGGGCGCTTTGATGACAGTGCATCAAAAACGTCACACACTGCGGCGATACGCCCGGAGAGTGGAATTTCCTCTTCCCGTAACCCCAGCGGAAACCCAGTTCCATCCCATTTTTCATGGTGCGTAAGAGCAATGAGATGCGCCATGTTCATAAGTTCATTATCAATACCATAGAGCAGATCGGCACCAATCAGGGTGTGACGTTTCATCTCCTCAAATTCGTCAGGGGTAAGTGTCCCTGTTTTGTGTAATATCACATCACTGATACCCAGTTTCCCGATGTCATGCATGGCACTGGCATGAAAAAACAGTGTCAGTTCATTCTCTTTCATTCCATGGGCACGTCCTAAAATAACACAGTAGTGTGCCATTCTGGTAATATGCCGACTGGCCAGATGGTCATGGTATTCAGCCGCCTGAACCAGTCGGTTTGTAATTTCTATCTGAGTTTCCCGAGGCTCACGGGTTCGTTCTCGCACTATCTCCTCAAGCTCATCTCGATGCCGCTGCAGTTCACGACTGGCCGTGCAGAGTGCAATATGGGTCTGAACCCTTGCCTTCACTATCACCGGATTTACCGGCTTCACAATATAGTCCACAGCCCCAAGGAGAAGTCCGCGAGTCTCATTTTTCTCCTCATTCATGGCCGTCACAAAAATGATGGGAATATCCGCTGTCTCTGAACGGGCCTTCAGGCGCTTACACACTTCATAACCATCCATCCCGGGCATCATCACATCAAGCAGAATAAGATCTGGTTTTTTTTCCAGTGCCGCCTTAATAGCATCAAGTCCACTGGTAGCAACAATAAGACGGTAATCATTACAAAGCGCCTCAACCAGAATTTTAATGTTGGTGGGAATATCGTCAACAAGAAGAACCGTACTGGGTCGCGTCCTCACATTTTCACCCCTTGTTCTGCCACCGTCTGTTCCAGCAAACTGATATACTCCGCAGCTCTCTCGAAATTATAATTTCTGAGATATTCTTCCATACGATTCATCTCGCAATTCACTCCAATACCTTGAAATTTTATCTTCTTTTCTACCCAGAACTCCTCTGACATTGGGTCATACTCATGAATCATAATCCGTAACTGTCCCAGTATATCAAGCATCTCTTCGCAGTCACTGGGGGACAGCGGCTTTATCGATATTTTCTTTGCTGTTTCCATGCAAAATGTTTTCAGCTCTGTAACTGCCTCAGTCAGCTCAACAAGACAACCCCGTATCTGTTCAATATCTTCTTCGAATGTAGCGGCTATCATCTCAGTACTGTCTGTGTTCTGTTTATTGCCACCACACGATGCCTTTAATGATTGCTCAAGTTTGAGGCTCACTTTCTGTAATCGCAATGCCGAAAGATTTGCCGCAGTGCCTTTCAGGGTGTGTACCTCTTTTATGGCATCCTCCATACCGTTCTCAACGATATGGGGTAGACTCTGCACCACATCTTCTCCAAACTGGACAAGATCACTTACCATCCTGACATAGGCCCGTAGATTTCCAGCCATTCTGGTGACACCCGATTTAACATGGATCCCGGGCAAAGACTCCGGAATATGATTCTCACCCAGGGACACACGGCGGATTTTGAGCTGCCCGGAATAACCCGCCTCTTTTTTCTCCGGTACGATCAGTCGGGAAAGAACAGCAAAAAGACGTTCCGGAGTGATTGGTTTAGCAACATAATCATTCATACCTGCCTTCATGCACTTTTCACGGTCACCCTGCATGGCATGCGCTGTCACCGCCACCACAGGTAAATTCATGAGATCAGGCATAGTCCGAATCACCTCTGTTGCCTGAAGACCATCCATTACAGGCATCTGAACATCCATAAGCACGGCATCAAATTCCCTGCTGTGCTGCTTGAGAACCTCAACCGCTTCCCGGCCATTATTGGCTATTTCGACTGTTGCCCCCACGCTTTCCAAAAGCTCTCTTGCGACATTCTGATTTATGCGATTATCTTCGGCAAGCAGGATCCGCACGCCGGCCAGATGTTCAAAGCTGACTGGTTCCCCGACCTTCTCCCGCCCATCCAGAGCTGCGTGCATGGCCTCGGGATAGTCAAATATATCCATAATGGTATCAAAAAGCAGCGATTGTCTGACCGGCTTAGAGAGAAAATAAGTAATCCCGACTTCCCTGGCCTCCATTATCTCCCGATCGCCACCGGAGGCTGTCAGCATGATAATTGGTGTTTCTTCAACGCCATCGAGGCTTCTCAGACTCTGTACGCACTCAAGCCCGTTAACTTCAGGCATTTGCCGGTCAACCAGGATAATATCATATCGAAAGATACTCTCACCGATACGATCCTTTGCAGCAACACAGGAAGAGACCACATCCACATGGAAATGAAACGCCTCCAGCATCTTTGATGTTACACACCTGGCCATTTCATTATCATCAATAATCAATACCCGTGAGCCACGTATTTTCGCTGGTACGACATACTGAATTTCATGTGCAACTGGCTGCCGTTCGAATTCTGCCGTGAAAAACACAGTGGTTCCTTCACCGGGTTTACTCCTCACCCAGATATCACCACCATGAAGGTTAACCAGACGACGACATATGGAAAGACCAAGCCCTGTTCCACCATACTCCCGGGTCATGGAACCATCTGCCTGGGTAAAAGGCTCAAAGAGGGACTCATATTGCTCTTCACCTATCCCCACCCCGGTATCACTCACAGAAAAGAGAATTCGCACACCTGTTGCAGTCTCAGAATCCAGGGTGGCATGAACAAAAATAACTCCCTTGTCCGTAAACTTAATAGCATTGCCGAGAAGATTGATGAAAACCTGTTCCATACGCAACGGATCACCACGCAGTGCAAGCGGAATCCCCGGTTCTATACCAACCACGAACTCAATGTTTTTAGAGGTGGCCTGATCACTGAAAAGATTAACCAGTTTATCAAAAAGCTGAGGGAGTTGGAAATCAACTTTTTCAAAGGTTATTTTGCCAGCTTCAATCTTTGAAAAATCAAGAATATCATTAATGATTGCCAGCAATGATTCAGCCGAGGATCTTACTGTAAGCAAGTATTCACGGAGCTTTGGACTCAGTTTTTTATTCAGCGAAAGCCCCACCATACCAATAATTGCATTCATGGGCGTCCTGATTTCATGGCTCATGTTTGCGAGAAAACTGGATTTTGCTTCATTGGCTGTCTGGGCCTCAACCATGGCCCGTTCAAGTTTTTCTGTCCGTTCTAACACCAGATCATGCAGAGAATTGTTGAGTTCTCTGTACTCTGTATCACGTTGCTGAACGGCCTTTCGCATTGCCTCAAAAGCTGCTGCCAGTTTCCCGACTTCGTCCCTGCCACCACTGGGAATTTCACAGGAGAAATCACCACTTTTCATGGCATCCGCAGCACCGACCAAGCCATCAACACGTTTAGTCCATTCCCCAATCCCTTTGAAAATCAGGAAGATGCCAACTGCAGCAGCCAGGAGTGCCGCAGCCATTGAAACAAACGCCTGGTGAATCTGATCACGCCGCACGGCCCCCAGAGAAAGGGCAACCAGTACTCTGCCGACTTCCTTTTCCTCTATTGAATTATCAACGGAAAGCGATGATGACCAAACGGAGAAGTTTATCTCTGTCTGAAAGACAATGGGATGAGAAACAATCAAAGATCCTTCGTTTCTTCCTGTTTTAACAAAAGATTCAAAGGCCTCTTTGTCAAGGGTTCGCGAGGCAACAATATTTTTTTCATTATCATAAATAACAAGAAACTGGACCTGATCATTCCAGAGGAAACCTCCTATTATCCTGTCAAGCTCCTGCTTGTCCTGAACGATCATAGGCAGCTCAGCCGCCTGGGCCAGCCCCTGCACAATGGCCTCGGCGGACCGTTTCTGCTCCGACTCAATAAGCTGGTTGGTCTGGGATATGTTAATTGCGGTTGCAAGGGCCAGGCTCACCACGACTACCGCCACCACAATAAGGGTTGCCTTGGTGCGAAGGGAGTATGTCTTGGGGGATTTAAGTTGCAGCATCGGCTATTCCCCTCCGATGATGGTTGCCCGGGATATAATATCTGCAGAAAATGTAAGTCCCATCCTGTCAGCCACCACTTTATTAATAACAAGGCTGACTCCACTGGAAACTGGTTCAGATACAACAGACTTGCCATCTAAAAGATCAAGCACCAGTGCAGCTGCATATTCTCCCTGCAGGGCTGGACTTGTCCCGAGGCCCAGAACAGCGCCTGCCTTAACAAAAGATCCGGAAAACCCGAAGACAGGGATTTCCTGTCTGAGTGATGAGAGCAGCAGGCTGTTCACCGTGGCCCTGTTATAGATGGCAGAATCTGCCATGGTCCAGATCAGGTCGGCCTTCCTCCCAAACAACTCAGCTATGGCTTCAGCCATGGAGTCGGCCGTGTCTATATCAACACTTTCAAGGATCCAGTTTTCAGGAAGATGGGCATTTATATCAACCAGACTCTGCAAACTCTTTATTGATGATGACCTGTAGAGCATCGCAACCGAGCGTACCTCGGGTAATGCTTCCTGAATTATTTCAAACTGCTCTTTAACTGTTTTTGTGACCGAGACCCCGGCAATATTCTTCCGACCACTTTCCAGACCACTTTTATCAGGATCAGCCACCATGCAATACACCAGAGAGACTGACTCAGGGAGAGCCCTGTGAAGATAACCGGCTGCCCGACTGCCAATGGCCACCCATAATTCGGCAGAGTACCTTTTGGTAAGCTCAGCAGGATTCTGACGGGAAAGCCTTTCAGCCAGCAATACCCGAACATTGCGTTCCTGCTTCAAAAGAATATCTCTCAGCGTTCCGGCTGCCTGGTGGTAGGGGGGAGCACCGGAGCTGAGGACAAGGATAACATCCTGATCAGCACGGACATTTCCAGGCAGAGTGAACAGAACCATGAGACAGAACAGGACGCAGAACATCCAACTCATGCCCCCCTGTTTCTTCTGTTTATTCTGCCCCATGATACCTGCCAGCAACCCTGAATATATATATTGCCGCCTCCAGCCGAAAACGGTATTTTACCTACTTATGTTGTATGTGTTCCTGTGGAAAAACACAAATATCCAACTCAGAAAGTGTACTGAATGCGACAGAAAAATGTTCTCCCGGGAACGGGATGGCTGCCGGCCTGGTCCTCACCAGCGACTGAATCGTACTCTTTGACAAGAAGATCCCTGACCCCGACCATCACCTCACCTCTTTCCAGGAACTGCCTTGAAAGGGTGAGGTCCAGGTGATTTGAAGCATCTATTGAATAATCATTTTTATCCCTGTCCACTAGGTCAGAATAGGCATACTGCCCATTAAAGATCCATTTTTTATCAATGGCCCAGCGCAAGCTTACTCCCAGCTTATTGGATGCCGGCAGAAATGAACGAATACACTGATTTTCAAACTCTGTCTCAAAATCATTATAGGCGTACCAGACACCCCACCCCAGTGGTCCTGATTCGTAATCGAGCTCAAGTTCGACCCCATAGCCTTTGGCACCACCAGTGTTATTTACCACATAGGCATAGGCCGGAAAGCCGGTTTCTGTAGTTCCATGTTCATCCTGAACACCTATTAACTCTTTGTACCATATGTAATAGAGATCACTCTTGAACTTGAATCCTTCGAGGAAGTTCCACTGGTATCTGCCTTCAACGGACCAGGCCTGCTCAGCGTCTATATCAGGTGCAACTGTAAAGGTGAAGGAATATGGAACCCGGTTTGTATCATTATAAAAGATTGAGTCACGTACAAACCCAACAGGCTGCCGATAAGATTTGGCTACACTCAGACGAACAACATGATCCAGCGCTACATCAACCCCGTAGATGGAAGAGAACCGACCCGACCAATCGAAGTCTCCCTCTGAATAATAGTCTCCACGTAACTGGCCCTCAAAAAACAGCTGGCTGGAATACTGATACCTGTCTGAGCAAAAGATTCCCAACCAGTTTTCATACACATTTTCTTCAGTAAGGGTCAGGACATCTGCCTGCACCGGACGGCTGTTAATTGCAGTGGTCTTAACATTTCCACCCAAGGCAAGAGAGTGACCTGAAAACCCTGTCATATCCACCTGACCTTCTATATCATGCTCCTCGACCCGATATTTCACAGAACCATGCGAGGGACGGTCCATATCCTGGTAACGTCCGGCCCAGCGAAAATAGCCGGAAGTATCAACACTAAACACTTTATCTATCTTTACCTGACCATTTGCGGTACTGAGCTCATTTCTTTTGGCTGTCCTGACTAAATCTGCTCCTTCAAAGGCCCCTCTTTCACTGCCTGTCATTCCGGCCCCAAGAGTAATCACTGTTTCCGAATTATTTTCATAAACAAACTCACCCCGGATCAGGGTACGGCGCAAAAAATCATCCCCGCCTTCCTGTGCTGATAAATCAAGGACATCTGCAGATGATTT
>JAJRQL010000280.1 GCA_024280265.1 Deltaproteobacteria bacterium | reverse complement strand
TGCCAATTGCGCCTGGATTTTGTTCGATCTCCGTCTATTTTGTGTGTTACCATCTGGATTCTCCTCGGTTGTGGTTGTGATGGAATCCATCATGACACAATGCTATCGGAGAAAAAAGATGGGGTTGTTGTGGCGCTTACCGAGAGCAAGATGCTGGTCAATCTGGTGAAGTACGCGAAAAAGACTGACGTTTTGAAGAAATTCTGATAACATAACTCCTGCCTTTTGTTGAAAAGTAAGGTAGGGAGCCCTCGGTCAAATAATCAGCCAAGATACTTAAGGGGGTTCCTTGCCGTTCCCTCGTATATCTTGCACATTTTTCATAGTTTTTCCATCAATTATCATGATCACTCACACACACCACCTAACTTTTTGTCGTTTTTGACAAAGGTCTTCAGGATATCTCGGACGCAGGAATTTACCAGGGAAACTGGCAATGGAAGAACACCCAGAATACTAGCCAGAAATGAAACTTTCTCTTCCAAATCGAGGGCCAGAAGAAATTTTACTTTTCACAACAATGAAGAATTAGGAGAAAAGGCCATTTCTGAACAGGCACAAACTAAAACATCCTGCAAAAAGATTATAAGTAGCGAATACCAAGAGAACAGCCTTAGCTACTTTTCCACACCACCTCACCTCGAATCTGTACAGGTAGGTCAGATTTGTTTTCCTCTTCAGAATCGCCCGTGGATACAAACAGAACTACCTTGGTTCCAGGTGCAATATCCTCGGGAAGTGTTTGTATCAGTACACAGACACCTCCCAGGCTAACGTTGGAAATTTTACCTAGGTAAAAATCATCACTGCCGTTTTCCTGATCATTTACAACGGAAAGAAGTACTAAAAACGTGATATCTCTTCGCTGGTATTTTCGTTGTACCAAAATTTCACCAACCATTTTGTATCTCTATTAAATGAGGCATGCAAAAAATATTACTTATTCGTCCACGATTTAGCAATTTTCATTCCACCATTACAGGAAAATATCGATACCGCTGATTCTCGGCCCATTTTGTTCATCCCTGCTTGAGAAAAAGAGGCTATAGTGACGCAACCGGTTGATATCAACCGGTCAAAGTGGCTGATATCAACCGACCGTGTATACTAAAGTGAATCCTTAGTTCAGGGCATGCAGCAGTGGCTTGCAGCAGAGAGCAGACACTTTTCCAGATCCTGAGCTACTGACCTCCAAAAATCAGAGATAACTAACTGTGATGTCAATTTCCATATCAGAGTCGAGGGGAAAACTTGCACCGGAAAAAGTCGGCCGATTTGTTATTCCAATAGAACTATAGTTTGAAAAACCGATACCCTCTACAGGAAGCAGGAGCCACTTGTCTATTTTTCCATTCCTGTTCTCATCATGGAGGATATTGACGGCATAAACACCCTTCGGCAGGTTCATGAAGGTAGTGGAAGAAAAAGAATCAACGATTTTTCCAATCTTTTTTCTCATGTATTTTTCATACTTTTCATCGGGAATCGTACCATCTTTGTTGTACAGGGCATATTGAAGCACCCCGGTTGAATTGCGCAGGTTTTCAACACGAACGGTTAAGGTATACGTCCGGTTCTCTGCACGACAGACAGCAGGGGCCAAGTTACAGAATATGAGCAGCAGGATAATATTTTTCATTTTGCACCTTTGTCCAGAAAATGTCGGTATAACAGCAAGTTCACGGGATCATTGCGTCATAAAGATTGTTAAAAAAACGTTTCAGTCACCCGAAAATACCATGGTTGACAGAGGGTGTCCAAGACACTCCCGGTTTGTTATGGACATGAAGAGGGAATACAGGTATAAGTTAAACGAGTGTTTGACAACACGGTATGTATCTTTGAATTTTGATATCATTTTATAACATCAGGAAACAGGCAGTGAAAAAAATCACTTTATTTACAGTGTTGCTTCTCTTCAGCAGTTTGACTCTCCTGCACGGCGAGACCCTTACTCTACAGGACTGCATTCAAAAGGCCCTGCATACCCACCCTGACATCAAGCGCTTTCTTTTACAGGTTCAGCGCAGCAAAAAAGAAGTTGACGCAATCCAAGCTGATTATCTACCGCAACTCTCTTTCAACGCAGAATACGATCCTACCCGAACCTATGTCTTTTCCTCTGAAGGCACATTCCATACCAAAGACAGCGATGGCTGGCAGGTTGAGGCGACACTCAAGCAAAAAATATGGGACTTTTCACAGACCTCATCCCGCATCAAGGCACAGGAAGTTCAGCAGGATATCGCCGGTTTATCTCTGCAGGATGCCAGAGCCCTGCTGGCCTACAAGGTAAAACTCCAATATGAACTGATCCTTGTCCAGCAAAAGACCAGTCTGGTAAGAAAAAAAGATTTTAAAACGAAAGAAGAACTATACAAGCAGGCAAGAGCCCTTCTCGACCAGGGACTGAAAACCCGAGCAGATACAACCAGATTCCTCTCAGCGGCCTCGGCGGCCAAAGATAATCTCTCACTTACCAGGGCAAACTTGTCAAAGGCCCGAGTTGTCTTGTCGCTCTATATCGGAGAAACCATTCCCCCGGAAATTGAATTTGAAGAAACCACTATAATGCCTGAAACAGTCCAGCCAGATGAGGAAACAATTCTGCAGAAATCACCGGTTTTGCAAAGCCTGCAGAAAAATATAGACAAAAATGAGTTACTCTACAGGGCGACCAGGGCTGCCCATTTCGGCTCCATTGATGCCATTGCCTCGTATGCCTATCAGGATACACTTAACTCCTATAATTCAACCATGGTGGGTATCATGTTCAATGTTCCGCTTTACAGCGGCGGCCGTCTCACCGCTCGGGATGAACAGGCTGTTATAGATCGCCAAAGTGCGAAAAATGAGTATGAGGTAAAGGTGTTGGCCATGAAAGAAGAATTCGAAAAGCTGGTCATTGATCTCAAACACTACGGCCAGACGATACGAGCCAAAACAGTCCAGCTCCGAGCCGCCGGCCAGACACTGGAAGTCGTTAATGGTCGCTACCAGGAAGGACTGGCAACCTATATAGAGGTTTTAGATGCAGCCGCTCTGCGGCTTGACGCGGAACTTGGACTTCTTCAAGCCAATTACAACAGAAACAGTGCAATACATCGATTGGAATATTTACAAGGAATAAGCAAATGAAGGCACTTGCCAGGTATCTCATAGGAGTGGTCATCGTGGCAGCGCTTGCCATGGTTGTGATTTTTAAAGTGTATATCCCGAAACATACCTTTGCAACGCTTCACCCAACGACAGGACAACTGCAGGTCAACGTGCAGGGAATCGGCAATGTCAATGCACTGAATATCTATGCCATAACAGCCCAGACAGGAGGAAAAATTGATCGAATTCTGACGGATGAGGGACAGCAGGTCAACAAAGGGGACTTGCTGATCGTCATGGATGGGGTTGATTTACCGCAGCAGCTTGCCGTTGCACGATCCAATCTTCTGCAGGCCGAATATGGAGTTCAGGCACTGCTGGGTGAACTGGATAATCAAAAAGCCCAGGAGACACTGCTTCAGATCACTTTTAACCGTTACAAAAAACTCAACAAACAAAAATTTGTGACCGAGGCGGAATATGATAAAGCCCTGGCAGAACTGCAGGGTATTCAGGCCGCCATTGCTGCAACCGCATCAAGAATTGATTCCTCCCGGGCAGGTGTTACCGCTGCGAAAAAAAACATAGAAGCCCTGCAGGAGAAAATCGATCGACTAAAGATCTATGCCCCTGTGGATGGATATGTGATCGCCAGAGAAGCAGAAGTGGCTCAGTATGTACAGCCGTCGACACAAATCCTACAGATTGTAGATCCAACAACTTTATGGTTGGAAACAAAAATTGACGAACGAATAAGCGGCCAGGTCAAAGAGGGGCAGGAGGCGTCCATAACCCTGCGTTCGCAACCCGATAAGTCATACCAGGGCGTCGTACAGAGAATTAACACCATGACGGATCCGGTAACCCTGGAACGTACGATAAATGTATCATTTACAACAATTCCCGAACCGTTTTTCATTAACGAGCAGGGCCGGGTGATTATTGCTGTCCGGCAATATGACAATGTTATCAAGGTGCCCTTGCGGGTAATCGTCCAAAAAGAGGGAAAAGCGGGAATGTGGGTCGTTCAAAACAGACGGGCACATTGGACAACCATTGATACAATTGCCGTGAGTGATACTGAATTGGCCATGGCAAATGGAACGATCGAGACGTCTGTCATTATTCCGGCCAGAGGGAAAAAATCACTGCGTGAGGGGATGAGGATTTATCAATGATTCACCTGGCCAAAGAGGATGTCAGACATACTCTGGGGAAATTTATTGTAACCGCCATGGGAGTAGGGATGCTGCTAGGCATTGTCCTGATCATGATGGGTGTATACCGGGGGATGCTGGTTGATGCCGAGGTGCTGCTTCAAGACATAAATGCGGATCTATGGATTGTCCAACAAGATACACTGGGTCCGTTTGCCGAGGCATCCAGGGTCCATGAAGATCTTCAGTACACGATTGATTCACTGGAAGGAATTGCCAAGAGCACCGTCATAACATTTCAAAACATTCAACTTCCGAAAGGAAACAGTAAAATCAGAGTGTTTGCCGTCGGCTATGATGTCTACGGAGACCTCTCGCCCATCAACCCGGAAAGATTGGTGGCAGGTCGGGTGCTGACAACAGACCATTATGAAATAGTGGTGACCGATAAAACAGGGTTCTCCCTGCATGACAAGATACAGCTAGGCCGCAACATATACACAGTTGTCGGGATAACCCATGGCAGCGTTTCGTCCGGTGGTGATCTGCTGGTCTATGTCAGCTTGAAAGATGCCCAGGAATTGCAATTCTCCTATTCAAACAAACGCATCCAGTCTGAACAGGCAAGGGGCATCGTTAACCGAGACACCCATATGGTCAATGCCATTATTGCTACAGTGCTTCCTGGCTATGAAGCAGAAATATTGCTCGGGGAATACGGCAATGGCTGCATAAAAGCGTGTACACCAAAGAGCAGCAACGGGCGGTATTGACCGAATATGTGGTGGAGAAGGCGTCAAAACAGATTGGGATGTTCACCGCTATTTTAGTTATCGTAGCCACTATCATTATCTCGCTTATCATCTACACCATGACCCTGGAAAAGATGAAAGAGATTTCTATTATGAAGCTGATGGGAATACCCAACAGTATGATTGTACGCATGATTGTTGAAGAGACTCTGCTGCTCGGCATCTTGGCATTTCTCTTCGGCAACCTGTTTTCCCATCTCATTTATTCCAGGTTTCCCAAAAGGGTCGTTCTGGAAATCCCCGATGCCTGGATGCTTTTTGCTGTTGTGGTTGTGGCAAGTATTGCCGCCTCCTTTGTCGGGGTGAAAAAGGTGATCAGCGCGGATCCCGCAGCTGCCATAGGGGGATAATATGGAGGAAGGAATTGCAATACGGGCGGAGAATATCTGCAAATCATTTGGCGAGGGAGACAGTTATATTGAGGTCATAAAAAATGCCTCGTTTACCATTCATAAGGGTGAATTGATTGCCCTTATCGCTCCGAGCGGCGGTGGAAAGACAACACTCCTGATGATGATCGGTTGCGTTGAAGAACCCAGTTCCGGCAAAATTTGGCTCGGGGACAAACAGGTTTTTGCGGACAAGTGGCTGACCAGGGAAACCCGAAAGATCAGGCGCGAAAAGATAGGGTTTATCTTCCAGGCACACTATCTAATTCCGTTTTTAAATATTATTGACAACCTGACCCTGCTGCCCCAGGCAAATAAAACAGATGACAAGACTGCACGGGCAAAAGCGAGAGAATTACTGAAATATTTTGACATTGCGGAAAAAGAGAAGGCAATGCCTTCACAGCTTTCCGGCGGTCAGAACCAGAGAGTTGCCATTGCCAGGGCACTGGTTAATGAGCCACAGATTATCCTGGCCGACGAGCCAACCGCAGCCCTTGATATGCAACGTTCCGTTGACGTGGTCAAGATGCTGAAACAGATCGCATTGGAACAAAAGGTGGCCATTATCATGGTGACCCATGACGAACGAATGCTTCCCTATTGCGACAGAATTATGAAGATAGAAGATAAGACAACAATATTTGAAGAACAACAGCTTCAAAAAAACAGTACTCATTCTGATTGACAGTCAAGTAGCTCCGGGTGGTGGATCATTGATAAGTAATCGCTTTTCAGGGCTGCTTGAATGTACAATCAGGCTATTAAACAGTTCTCCCAGAATTTTTCCAGTTTGAAGATCTGTTCCATGCTTTTTGCCAGGAGCACAAGAGAGAAGTCACCAGACTCTGCCAACTCTCCACAATTAAGTGGAAATATTGAATTCAATTTACTGCCGTCATAGAGATGTGGCGTAAGAAGACCAGTAAGCTCTGAAAATGAACAGGGGGCGGTTCTGGTTTTAATGAACTTCCAGAAAGGAATAGAGGTTGCGGTCAACATCTCAATGTTGTGCACAACCATGCTCACATAGGATGATCCGTTAAAACGAGCATTGTTTTCAACAGGAAATATACCTTCCCCAGAGACAATATAATCAATCCCAACCACACCACAATAGCCCGATTTGGCCATATCTGTGACGATATGGTGCGACGTGTCATAGATATAGTCACGGACGTCCGGATCTAGCTGTTGGCCTTTCACATTCCCAACATGCACCATTCCCTTCATGCAGATTTGATCCAACATGCCCAGGTGATTGAGGGTTCCACCTCTACTGATTGCCCATTGATCGTTGGGAGTTGAGGTAAGTTCCAGGCAAGGCTCAACAAGAACCTGTTTTTCACCACTGGCAGCGATTTCACGATACAGCTCCTGCAGATTCGCACCAGTTGTTTTGTATAACGACATACCGGATTCGCCTAATGTGCCACGAATAATAACAGTTTTGTATGTCGTCAGGTGGCGGTTGACCATGGATACCATTTCCTGATAATTCGTACTTTCTTCCGAATGAAACGTAAAGGTTTCTCCCGCAACCACAGGAATAGTTAGTTCTCGACAAATAGCCTTAAACTCTGCCTTGTCATTATATTTTAGAGTAAGCGCGTGAGGAGCACCGAACAGTTCAGCCCCCAGAGCGCATGCCGCTTTTACTTCCAATGCCCCACTGAACCATGGGGTATATACTGGCTTTTTATCCAGTTTTTTGATAATCTTCAACACCGGGGCGGGGTCTTCTGTGATAAGCTCGGATAGGCTCACAGTAGTTGACTCAGATTTGTATTCAACGATATGGTCGCTTCCCAGATCACATGAACGAAGCCAGTTGTGGTAATCGCGGTCTAAGGTGGTGCGTAAAACTACCAGATCGTCCGAACAGGCTGCGGCTAATGCCCGATCACATTTTGAACGTATAGAAGCCTCACGCCGTGGAAACTGAGAAAAGTTATCCGTTCCATAAATGACCAGTTCACTATCATTGTTCGAGATGCACTTTCTAAGAGGGGGGAAGTTTGTCATGTTGTGTGTTATGTATCCTTCGTTTCTAACCCGGTTCACTGGAAATTGTACAGTTCACTCGATAAATGCCTTACTAATAACTCCAACGCAGACAAACCACAAGTAAGTGCCCTATTGCTATTTGCAACATCTTGATATTGTTCCACTATCACATATTCCTGGAGTATCGCACCCCACTTGCCTGTTTGTTTTTTTATTACAGTTTTTTTGGAGCAAGGCACTAAATATGCCATAGTTGCCAACCGTATATCACGGTGATGACAAAGGTGTACAGCATAAGAGCATAATACCATCGACCAGCAAGTTTAGGGGTTTTGATTGAAGCCACATTAAAAGTGGCAAGAATCATAAGCAGGATATAGAGAAGAACAGAAAAAGCCGTTTGGCTGATTACTCCATTAAGAAGAAACACAAGAACCAGAATGATGGCGTTGTTGTCCAATGCCAGCCCCATATAAGTAGACTCTTCAACCAAGCCGAAAACATTGAAATAGCTGAGACGAAGCACCCCAGTTGCCACAACAACAAAGGCTCCAGGTAAGAACCAGAGGCTGAATTGACCGTAGCTTAACAGGATAATTGCCGGGCAAACACTGAAGCTGACAATGTCGATCAGGGAATCAAGCTGTCCTCCGAACTCCCGCTGTTTATCGTTTCGCCCTTTCAAGCGCCGGGCAATAATCCCATCACTCCAATCAAAAAATACCGCCCATATCAGGCCAATCATCGCGGCTGGGAAAAGGCCAAGTATTGCATAATAAATAGCAATAACCGTGCAGAGCAATCCAGCTAGAGAACAGATGTTCGGCAGATCTCCAGCAAAAGAGAGTATGGAGGCTCGTGAATTCGCCAAATTGGTCCTTGCCATTATTTCCCTTCCCGGTCAATAGTGTCGCGTAATGCCAGAACCAATCGTCTGTTTTCTGCCTGGGTGCGGCTGGCTATGCGGAGATAACGGTCAGAGTCCGGCATGATCTTTCCCTGGCAGTGTTTGACATAGATATTGTGCTCAACAAACAAGGCTCTAGTTATTTGCGGACCGGATGCAGCGTGGTCAGGCAGACGGCAGAAAATATAATTAGCGTCAGGTCGGTAGACAGTCATTTCCGGGATCGTCTGCAGTTGGTCATAAAAAAGATCACGATCCGCTCTAACCTTATTACAGCTATCACTAAACTCTTGGCGATACTGCGGAGCAAGACGCAGAAACTCTTCCGCAAAACCATTAATATTCCAAATATGGAGTCTTTGTCGAACCTGTGCCGCAAAATCAGAGTTAGCGGTAAGCATGTAGCCAATTCGAATGCCGCAGATACCATAGGCCTTGCTCATGCTTTTGAAAATCGCCAGGTTCTGATGTTTGTCAAGGTCTGTTGCCAGGCTCTCTTTGTCGCAGTTTCCCACAAAATCGATAAAAGATTCATCAATGATGAGCATGCAGTCGTGGTCTGCCAGCTTATTCAACAAACGGATTAGTTCAACCTTCGGCACGAGTAACGAGGTGGGATTATTCGGAGAGACTACCACTGCCAAGCCAGCCTGACAACGGATTGCTTCGTCTGCAAATTTGTCCACATCCAACTGGAACGAGGGAAATTCAAGAGCAAACTCAATTACCCGACCGGTAGGGGCGGCATTGGCATATTCGTTGAATGATGGAACCGGTACAAGCAACTTACGACCCATATTGGCGATAATCTTGATAAGCTCTGCCGCTCCATTACCGACGACAAGGCGTTCCGGTGGTTGATCGATAAGATCTCCCAGCAGGTCTGCCAGGTCTTTCTGGGCAACGGGATAGTTTAACACCAACTGGTGGATTTTCTCTGTAATATGGGTAAAAAAATCCTCCGGTGGAAAATAGAGGTTATAGAGGTAATTGTGATCAACAAAATCATGGCGCCAATAGCCGCCGTGCTGAGTGGAGACAAAATCGTAGCGTTCTTGAATGGTAGGGTGTTGGTTTGTCATTTTTTTTGATAATTAAATAGATTGCGGTTCTAAAAACGAAGTCAGCATCATGGTAGTGGGCATCTTGCTGCAGAAGTCACGGTTACGCCCGCCTTTGGTTTTAACGGAAAAAGTTCTAACCCGACAAGTCGGAAGATTTTTAGAGTCGCTGGTTAAGTGCCTTGATGGTAACCCTAAACTTCTGATTTCAGAATACTCTCACAGTATCCTGGAGTCTCGCACATCGTTTCCATGTTTATTTTTTATTACAATTTTTATGGAGTAATTCAGAGGCCTTGAGCGATGGCAGAAACCGCTTGTCGACGTGATGAAAATGCAAAGAGACCTAGTTGCGTACTCTCGTGGACAGGTTTACGTGTAGATTGTCTGTGTTGAAGGCTGCACATAAGGTTCGCTGCGCGCAGATCAGCAATGGTGTCAATTTCATACCAACCCTCGTTGTCAAAGAAAACCGGCGTTAAAGAAAGAAAGCCCTCTGTTACCATTTCTACAAAAACTGTCTCATAATAGCCGTTCACCCTGTTATTCGAAATATGGCGGTCTAATCTTTCGCAGACCAAATGCCAGGTCTGGAGGGAAAAACTGTAGATATTGACGGTCTTTTAATGTTTATTTTCAGTTTTTTTGAGATCCTGTTGGAATGCCTCAATTTTGTGGTGGCTGTTAATGGTTACCGTCGTGCCATTCATCCATGGCTGTAATTTTGAGACGGCAATTCGATCAGGCTGGAGCATGTCCTTGAGCATTCCCGGCTCAAAAACCAGATCACTTTCAATCAGCAGAAAGGGTTCATCTATTTCTTTCCTGGCCAGCCATAGCGAATATATATTATTGGTTGTTTTGTACACCAGGCTGGTAATGTACGTTATTGTCATGCCTCCAGCCCGGGTTCCCAGAAAATCACGGATGGAGTTTTCCTGGTGACCAACAACTATAACGAGTCGCTTAAAGTTATGTATACACAGGGTATCAACCAACCTCTCAAGAATGGATATTTCATTGACGAGAACACGGCACTTTGCTGTGCTGTCGGTTAGCGGAGCTAAACGGCTACCTGTACCTGCAGCCAGCAACAGGGCCGTTCGTACTTGTTTTTCCTGAAATCCTGGATGGGTAGGTAGATTCTTCATATTCAGCTTCCTTTGTATTTTTTAAATAATAGGGGAAAGACCACACCTGTGAACACCACAGGATGCAGACGAGCGGGGAGTAGTTATTTTCCTGCCAGCTGTCTCAAATAAACAAGCTGCGAGGGAATAAACAGTAAATGGAGAGAAATCTCGACGGGAGAAAAATTACGGAGGAGACGAGATAGTATACAAGAAAAGTATTGTCAAGTCAAGGTGCTGTTTGTTTGAGGACTTCACCCATTTCATATTGACCACAAGGAGAGTCTTGGTGTTGGCGGGATTTCACGCCCTCAGAGAGATAGATTCATCACTCTGAAAATAGCATTCGCTACTCCATCAAGGCCGTTGTCAATAAGCAGTTCCATCGCCAGTCCAAATTGTGTATTCTTGATAACGCAGGTCATTCTGATATCCTTTCAGTTGATGTGAATATTGAGTCTGGAGGGATGAGCAGTGGCCTGCTTCTGCCAAGCATTTTTTAATTTTACAGAAAGAATGAGACACTACCTATTTCAGCGGAATTTAATATTTTGTACAAACCATGATTGCCCGCTCTCAGGTCGGAATTAACACAGCAAAACACGTTTGACATTGAGTGAAAACACCACCCAGTGATAAATAATCATTTGTAGTACCTGGCGAAAAAACAACTAAGGAATATCTCTTGAAATAATGCTAACCTTCGTAAACAAAGTCAGCTAAGCTGGATCTTTAATAAAGCATGGTCCTACACTGGCTGTAACTCCGACTGCGACTCCCACTGCACTGTTTTTCTGACAAATTCGCGCCTGCTCAGACCTTCTTGAACTGTGACCTCACTTTGGGTTTTACTTTTTTCCTTACTGTTCTCCTTGTATATGATGGATTTAATTTCGTCGACTGCTCGTCCCTGCCAGGTATGGTGCGCTGGGATATCCATTAATTTGGCAAGAGTCGGAGCTGTATCAATAATATTTACACTATCTGTAATTCTATGTTTCAATTTCACTCCAGGACCAAATGCAATCCACGGGACAGTCATTACCTCTTGGCTATTTTTCATATGATGCTTGTCAACACCACCATGATCACTATGCAGAATAATATTATAACCGCCTGACAAATTGGGCTTCGTTAACGCCTCCAAAATGATTCCGAGTGCAGTATCTGCCATCTCAATTGCATCAAGATATTCCTTTGACATCCACCCTGCCTTGTGGCCAGCTAAATCGGTTCCTTCAAAATAGACAAAACAGAAATCAGGATAGCTGAATTTCAAGTAATCAGCAGCGGCTTTAGCAATTTCAATATCACAATTCTCCACTGAGCTACTTTTTATAAGATGGGAATGGTCAAGCGATCCGGGGGATGAAAGGTTCCTGAAATGTTCCCATGAATAAAAAGCAGCGGTCTTCTTTCCAAAATCTTTCGCCACATCTATTATGCTTCTTGCCTCAGACGATGGAG
This sequence comes from Deltaproteobacteria bacterium, assembly GCA_024280265.1. Classification (GTDB taxonomy): domain Bacteria; phylum Desulfobacterota; class Desulfobulbia; order Desulfobulbales; family Desulfocapsaceae; genus Desulfocapsa. Next base: position 8,761 of record JAJRQL010000280.1, on the reverse strand, counting down.
CAGGAGATCCGGTATTGGTCAGTACGTTGTGAGATATCGGCTTTAACGATGTGAAGATACTGAAATGAACAGGCAGTGTGATCGAGGGGGTGACGGTGCTGGCGTTCAGGGTGTGCGCACCATTCTCGATTATATAATCAATATTTGGCGTTACTGCCTGTTGCAATCCATCAGTTCTACAGCCATCAATAATCACCAGAATTGTTTTCATCGAATATTCCTACAGTTGTATATTTAGAAAGCTCAAAAAATACTTTCCACTGAGGGGGACATTTTTTCCTGTTAGTTGTTGATAAGAATATATCCGGCTCATATTTGGAAACTGTGAAGAATAGATCATGCTTTGATTAGATCTACCCCATAGATTTCCAGAAATATTTACTTGTTTTCCATGGACCACCATTCGCAGGCCTAAAGCGATACAATTTGCTGCCAAATCATTGGGCCATCTCAACATGTCAAATGTCAAAATTAACTTTCGAAAAGAACTTTCAGACGATACTCAATCTTAACGCCGGAAGATAACATCCGGCATTTTGGTGTTCACTGTAACCTCCTTGCTGCAATATTGTGAATGGCAAATGCACTTGCTTTGCCACCACTGGTATATTACGAGAAAAGAATGAGGTTACAACACGTTGATCATAACAGGAAAGCCATGGGGGACGCTACCTCCGCGTAGCAGCTTCGTCCAACATATTCAACCACCCCGACTCCAGAGCCAGCAACAATACTACTGTTTGGCTCAGGTTTAGCCGGCCTGATTGATCCCAGACCCAGAAGAACGAAAAAACAACACCGCTTCAGAAATGCAGGATATTATCGCTCAGCTCAGCTCAGAGAGCTCGTAGCCATGTTCAACAAGGTCAGGTACCCTCTCTGACGCTACACACTGGAACGTCGGATGTGTTTCGTAAAGACACACATCCAGTATCACAGCAACCAGGCGAGGGCTTTCCGGTTCGGGCTATCTCGGGGAATACGATGTGGTATCAAATTGAGCCGATGCAGTGTGTGACTGCACTGACAACACCGTCACATCACTGTTTCCGGCTCTGGTAGATGAAAACAACAGCCATCTTCCGTCAGGACTCCATTGCGGATACATATCATTTCCGTCACTGGTCAGTCTGCTGGTCCTGTCATCAGAAATACTGTACAGCCAAAGGGTGGCATTGGCGGAAGTATCCCACGCCCAGAAAGCGATCGCCTTACCATCGGGAGAAAATACCGGACCGCGATCGCCCAATGTCATTCCTTTTGATAAGATCTTTGTATTTTTCATTACGGCCAGATTATTTTCAAAGGATATATCAGAAATCATTGCAGCATACGTCACCCTATCTTCACCGTAGCTGTCGCTTATTATCTCGGCAGTGTAAGTAATTTTTTTCCCGTCAGGACTCCAATCACTCATTTGAACTGACTGAGGACCACTCCAGAAGTATATTGTCGGACTCCCATACCCCTGCTCAAAAGTCATAAAGTACTCTTCGGTCAGGGGGTATTCTCCAACCGGTGCGACTTTAAAAGCCAATGCCTTGCCATCTGGTCGCCATAAAGGATTTGTTTCCATCTGCGGATCGCTGGTTAATCTGTATTTCCTGGCCGTACTCCTTTCTATCAACCAGATATCCCAGTTGGAATCTATTTGTGCGGCATAGACTATGGCTGTGCCATCAGGATGAAACCCCGGCCTGGCCAGAGGACTGCGGCTGTGAATAATGGATTCCTGCTTACCTGAGTTAATATCGACACATTCAATGGAGTAGGTTTCAGTTTGTTGATTGTATGAAAGGTAGACCACAGTTTTTGCATCAGGACTCCATTGAGGCCATGCGGCAGTAGCAGGCCCAGAAGTCAGTTGACGCTTGTTTGAGCCGTCAGTGTTCATTATCCAGAGTTGGTCCGCGCCACTGCGATTGGAAACATAGGCAATCCTGCTTCTATCGGGGCTCCATACACCATTCAGATCACGCCCTGAATTTTCAGTTAACCGAGTCATGTTTGCGGTGAGTTCGGCCTGGTTATCGACGGGGTCAATTATGTTGCTCAGATTGGCCGGACTTTGAGTCCCCGGGTAATCAAGTCTATGGCATGTGTAGCAGCGACGATTTTTTCCAGGTGGCACAATAAATCGTGTCGGCAAAGTGTTACGGGGTGGGAAGGTGAAGTGGACGTGCGATATTCCAAGGCTGTAGTTGCTTTTATGGATTACCCCCTGCCAATCGACTTCGTATTTTTTACCACTGGGGCCCTTCATACCGTTACCGCCAATATGATCTGTTTTCAGTTTTTCCTGCTGGCTGATTTCTGTAATTCCACCTTTATAAAGAGAATTGTGCCAGGCAGTATTGATATGGGTACCAAATCTTGAACCAAAGCTATCAATAGATGTTGCTTTGTTGACCCCTGTGGCAAGGTCCTGTTCAACAACTTCATAAACCTCAGTCAGCCTGGCCACATTTACATCACGACCATCGGTAAAATCCTGATCAATAACTATTGTACGATATGCCTTGTTGAGTAATCTTGCACGATCTCTGGAAGGATTAAGGAGAATGGAAATATCATCATGGAGTTGGTCTATCTTCTCTTTTCTTACAATTCCATCAGGATGGAAAAACGTTTGTTCCACCTCCGGGTTATGACGGAATTCTCCCCCGGATCCGTTGTACATCAGATAGTAACTATATTCATAGTAGACACCAGCATTTCTGATATGTATCTTCGGTTCATTCAGCCCCTTCATGCCCTTCTGAGTCCAGTGGAACCATCCTGCCTGGAAGTGACTACTGTCTACTTTCCTTGTAAAAGAGTATATAGCGTCTGTGGTGGCACCTGTGCCACCATGACAACCAATACAATACGCCGTTTCCTCAAAACTCTGCGGCCGCAGGTTTCCAGCGTTGTCTTCGACAAATCCCTGCAGCAGCCAACCGCTGTTATTGTTGATACCATGTTCAGAATCACCCACAAATTGGCGGGTACGGTCAGGAAAATCGTTTCTTTCTTTGACCTCGTTGAGCGCTGACTCCTCAAGGTCTGAATATGTGCGCCAAGTACGTTTTTTCATATAGCGCAGCTCTTTCATCCGTGGGGAGAGCGTTGTCTCACCATCTGATTTACAATCAACATACCTGACACTGTTTAGGAATTCTGTGCCCACAGGGAAAAGACCTGCTGCCAAATGGATCAACCCCTGTTGCAGATCGACTTTTGCCTGCCCTACATAGGACATACTAATATTGTTTCCAGGATCCCAGCCAAAAACTATTTGATCCGCGGTGGCCAACTTCCCGTCTTTGTCCAAATCCACTCCAAATTCTCTTTCATCAGTCGGCTCGATGCTGATGTTTTTCCGGCTCACCACAGCTTCAACAATGGCCAGATTTGTTTGATAAACGCGCAGGTCAAATTCGCCCTGTTCGCTGGTGCGAAAATTCTCAGGAAGCCGGATCAGAACATCATCGGTGGATCCATTTGTCGGCCAGGATATTCCGGGGAATGGGTAGTATGCAAAGGCCCTCCACCCTGAATAACTCTTTCCAGGACCACGGTCAAACCCCTGACTGTCAAAGGTGAACCAGCAATCAGGTGTGTAGCCATCCCATGTACCATTACCATTGTAATCCCAAGAAGGTGGGAGGTTGCGGAGTCGTTTTTTCAGGAGAATATCTCCATTGCTGTCCAGATAATTGCTGTGAGCAATATAAGTGTCAATTTCCTGATCAGTGATCCCACTGATTCGCGCTGTACGGTCCTCAAATAAATTGTGCCAGGGATTCTCCAGGGCAGATTCTGGGAAGGAATAGGTACGCTGTAATGCCTGATCATTTACATAATTAGGCTCGGGATAACGGGTATGACAGACATAACAGGGGTTGAATATGCGCTTCCCGGTATCACTGCTCTCAGTTTTTGTATAGCACTGCGAAGGGATATAGGCAGTATCGTTGGTGATAATTGTTCTTTTCGCAGCAACTCGAGATATCTCCTCACTGTTGCCTGACTGCGCAGAGAGAATACAGAGAATAATTGCCAGCAGATATTTTCGTATTGTCATGAATTGACACCTTGCGTGTATTACGTAGAAAAATGATTCTACGGGGAATATGGCGCTGCAGAAACGCAGCGCCATAGGTGAACTTGACCTTCTGCAGTCAGTCTAATCCATGGCCGGTAAGGGGCCGATGTATCCGGTGTACGCCTTTGCCGCAGCAGAACCGAGAAGTTTGTCACCGTCTGATTCGCCATATGGATGCTGAACAACGCTCATAAGATAGGCATATCCGTTAATGTCAGGATAGAAGTAGGGTGATGTGGTTTCAGATCCATACGGGGTGGTCTGAATCCGGGTAAGTTTTCCGGTTTTGGTCTTGAAGGCCCAGATGACGTCATTCTGGTGTCCAGAACCTGTATCCTCCCCAATGATCAGGGTGTCATGACCAGTCATATAGGTGACATTGTCAGGGTTTGCTATTGCATTGACATCGCAACTGTTACCTGAGAAATCACCATCCTTTGGATATTTATGCATGGTTCCGACAACAACTCCGTACATATTTGCCGCAACAAAATCACTGCCGATAGTGGCATCAGGGCGGATGTCCAAGCCATAAACAACACCACACTTGTTTTTGGGAAGACGGATATGATTTGGTCCACCTTTGTCATGCCTGCCACCATCTTCCATCCCTTTAGCTACCTGGCTCATGGCCACATACAGTTTGCGGCTATCCTTATCATAAGTGATCCCTTCTTCCTTCCTGAATTCGGTTGTAGCTCCCTTCATGGCAGCATAACGCCTGGTCTCGAGTCTGGATGCGATACTTTCCATGCCCGGTTTTACCTGAAGACATTCATGCCCGGTGGTGGTTCTTATGGATGTAAATCCCTGTTCGCAACTACCGTCATCTTTTGGTTTGGCCACGGTAAAAATGTCGGAAAAAGAAGTCCCGTCTTCTATCGCTTTTTGAATGGTGTCATTATCTGCATGTCCGAGGGTTACCCAAGCCAGTTCGGCATATCCACCATGGGCATCGTGTATCTGATTCCATCTCGCGCCATACAGGGTTCCGCTTGAAAGATCTCCGGCATGATCTGCAACAAACATGAAAAAACCGACATTGGTTCCATCATCGGAAATATAGGCAGTACGATTATCTGGCATAACATAAGCAAGCTCGACTGCCACTCGCCCCATGGCAAAGTGCTTCTGGACACTTGCGTTACCGTCTCTAGACACTGATACTTCAACCGGGTAACCATATCGATATGGCTTAAAAACAGCCCTAAAATCCTCAACTGTCGTAGATTTTGCATACGGATCAAGGTTAAAGTACCGCGCCATGGGTTTATCATAATCTTCGATTTCATCCATTGAGCTGGCCTTTTCCATTACTCTGGCATTGGTAGGATATTCTTCACTCCCAAGATGCGTACCCCATGGAGTTACACTCCCGGCACAAGGTACCCACAAACCGCCAAAGGAAGAAAAGTCTATGCTCTTAGTATTGACTGCCTCCAGTTTTCCATCGGTCTTGTTCTGTTTGAGCTCGGTCAAATACATGGCCCCCGGACGGCTTTCAAAGTGAGAGACCATGAACAGTTTTTTGCCAATCGGCAACAGCGAACTGAAGTCATTATCGGTGGATATGTGTTTGGAACCATCCTTGTTGAACACGGGGTTACCGTTTTCATCCATCAGGAGCCCAAAAACATCACTTCCTATTGTATCCCCGCTGCGGAGGATTGTATTATAACCAATCGTTTGGGTCTTTCCGTCAACCGTTATCTCATCACTGGCGAGGATCCTTCGCTTGTCCTCGTCGCTTGACGGAAAAGAAACGCCTTTGAATTCAATGGGCTTTGAAGGAGATTTCTGGCCTGCATCAACTAGGCCGATTGGGCCGGTAAGGGTTCCTACGGCAACAAGGAACAACATGGTACGACAAAAAAACTTTTTCATTCTTCTTTCCTCTCCTGTTTGATCTTTTTTGTATTTGTACATATCTCTGTTTCGATCCACAAATGAACATGAGGCAGAGTTCTTCGCCTCAAATCATGACGCATATTTATCAGCCCTGTATTAGGATGTTGTTAATTATGCGTTTGAAGATGGTAAGGGTAACGGGAGAGATGGAGGGGGGGGATTCAGTGAACCGAAAAAAAAAAAGATACCGCTGGGATGCAGAAGAGTATGCAAGACATTCCTCTGCCCAGCAAATATGGGCAAGAGAGCTTATCACAAAACTCCAGCTTAGAGGGAATGAATCTATTTTGGATATTGGGTGCGGAGACGGGAAAATAACTGCTGAAATAGCCGCACAACTCTCTGGAGGCAATACACTTGGAGTGGACAACTCTCCCGAGATGCTTGCATTGGCCAGGAAATACTTCCCCCGGGAGAGCCACCCAAAGTTATCGTTTGAATTAGCCGATGCAAACAATTTATTATTTGAAGAACAGTTCGATATGATTTTTTCAAATGCTACCCTGCACTGGATAAAAGATCACAGGCCCGTTATGAGAGGTATTCAGAACAGCTTGAAACCCGGGGGGAACCTTTTTCTCCAAATGGGCGGGCGGGGAAACGCTGAAACAATAATCTCTGTTTTAGATGCCATCAGGATCGAAAAAAAGTGGAAGCACTACTTTGCAAATTTTACGTTTCCATACGGTTTTTATGAACCTGAAAGGTATACCCAGTTGCTGAAAGAAGCAAACCTTGTCCCCGTAAGAGTTGAGCTTCTCCCCAAAACCATGTCTTATCAGAACAGGGATGGCCTGGCAGGCTGGATACGAACGACATGGCTATCTTATATAGATCGTATCCCCGTTCATCGCAAAGATGAATTTATCTCGCAAATAGTCGATACATACATTAAAGAGTTTCCTCCGAATAATAATGGCGGTGTCTGGGTAGAGATGGTTCGACTTGAAGTTGAGGCTGAAAAAAGGCTATAAGAAAAAGGACTATCCTACAGAGAAAAGGGGGAAACTACCAACTCCGCATTCTCATACCAAAACCTTAATTCGTGAGCATTTGATGGTGAACACATCGTAGGGAGGCGAGTGATTTTTTTTTCTGAACATACTTGAGTGCCAAATTTATATTAGCTCCTCAGCATGTTACCGGGAAACGATCATGAAACCATCACGAATTCAGCTAAAACAAAAAAATGGGCTACGCCAAATGAATGACCTAACCCATTTAAATTACATGTGGTGCCGGGACCAGGAATCGAACCAGGGACACACGGATTTTCAGTCCGTTGCTCTACCGACTGAGCTATCCCGGCACCTTGTGTGCGCTGTTATTTACTGAACATTCCAGCCCGTGTCAACTGATTTTCTTATGATACTCATTAATCAAGAGAAAGAGATATGCCGTCAAGGCTTCCGGAGGATTTTTTGTCCTCAGATGCGGGAGCCTGTTCAAGGTCATCCATGTTGAGATCCAGGCTCATATTGTCCAGTTCACTGCTCTCTTCTAGAAGGTCCCCCGGCGACAGGTCAATATCGTCAAGGGAGAGTGACATATCACTGTCAGTATCTTTTTCATCGCCACCAAGGCCCAGATCAAGATCCAGTCCATCAAGGTCGAGATCTTCATCGAGACTCGTTTCATCGTCCAACGAGAGGCTCATGTCACTGGAGGCAGAGGCAACGGGACCGTCACCATCCTCAGGTGGTGCAAGATCTGAGATATCAGACAACTCATCGGGGACATCCAGGGTAGCGACAGTGATCTCCTCTTCGTTTGAGGAATCTTCATCCAGATCGAACTCAAAGGTGCCATCTTCGTCAGACTCATCCTCCGGTTCAAGCAGAAAATCACCGCTATCAATATCATCTTCACCAAAGGTTATAGTTGTCGCATTTTCATTGTCATCAACCAGGATGTCCAAATCGGGATCAGAGAACTCAAACTCACCCTCAACCTCAACCTCATCATTGGATTGTGGTGCTGAAACACTTTCGTCAACAGGATCAACAGTATTTTTGTCGGGAACCCGTAGAAACGAGGGCGCTGATGCGTGGTACGTTGTACCCTCAACATCTGAAGTGGCCGAAATATCCTTCTTACATTTACGGCATGATTCCATATGATCAAATGAGATATAACCACATTTTGGGCAACGCATATTTTAACACCTTTACTGGATTATTATTTTACTTCTTTCACATGGAGACAAACTAAAACCAAGCAGCAACAATGCAACTACATCCACTCCAGCCTTCTCGAATAGCACAAGTATACTTTAAAACCAATAAAGAATTTGAAGAACTGCTAAACAGTTACAGGTTCGAGTTTAACGTTGTTTTCTGAGTTCGCTGAATAGTTACCTATATCTTCCTATTATGGCACATTTTTCCACAAAGAATCAATAAAATTTCTGTTATACAAGGCTGTTGCCGATCACAGCGTATTTTTTTCATCTCTTCAGAATCCGTGACCATAGGAAAGACACGAATCGTTTTCCACGCGCCAAACACCATAATATCAACGACATATAGCAACAACCAGAAAACAGATTCGGGACATTTGCGGCAGGGAGCCAGCGGGAGACGAGTGTTCTTTTTGGGATCTGATTTTTGTTACTTTTATGATAACACTGAAGTTTAGAGTTTCACGCACCAATCCATCATCATGATGGAAGCGGATGACTTTCGGTTAAATTGTTCTTTGACATAAAGCCACTATGGCTTTTTATCATATATTCATCGTCTGGTGGAGGATTACCCTCAATTGGAG
>JAJRQL010000279.1 GCA_024280265.1 Deltaproteobacteria bacterium | reverse complement strand
CAAAGATGTCGCAAACTTTTTAAATGTTGGCTGGGATGTGATCAAAAACATCCATAAATCAAAGTTACAACGTCTTTACAAAAGGATGCCTATTCATAAAATTAAATATCTCGGTATTGATGAGTTCAGTCTTCGAAAAGGGCATAATTACATGACGATTTTTATCGACCTTCAAACAGGCAGGATAGTCCATGCTGTTGAGGGTAGATCCGAAGAGGCCATACAGCCGTTCCTTGAAAAACTTGCAAAAAAAGATAAAGGTCTCAAGGCAGTAGCCATGGATATGAGCGTGTCTTATTCCAGTGCTCGTAATGACAACCTAAAAATGACCACCTGAGCCACCGCCCCCACCATCAGAACCTCCAGAATTACTGCCGCCTTCGCCGCTGTTCCCACCTGCGCTGGAAGCACTACCTGAACCAGAGCTTCCAGATCCCCGCTCTCCAGAGCCAGTTCCCTCGAGATCCTGTCCCCTCGCCCCTTGATCTATAGCTTTCCCATACTCCATGGCAAGGGTTTCAGAATTTACGTTCGAACTTCGCTTTCCAAAACTTTTCCGCATGCTCTCCATGTCTTCAGCACTAAACCCTTTCTGTACAGCTCTTGAAACCACTTCCGAAGTCGCTTTTGAGGAAACTCCCCGGCGCCCCATATCTCTTGCGACGGCCAGGGTCTCTTCAGCAAGACGTGCAAACTCACCCCTTTTCATTTGGGAAGACCTGGATGCAAGCACATCCACCAGCTTTTCAGCATCTTTACGGTTCAGGCCTGCCGCCATACCTGTGGCTATGGTATTACCAAGGGTGGTTATGACCTCTTGCTGGTTGCCAAGTTTCCTGGCAAGTCCATAGGCAGTTTGATAACGGGAAGATACTCTTGCCAAAGCCTGAACAATTCTTTCCGGGTTAACCCGCTTGGCAACCCCTTCATAGACCTTCCTGCTCAAAACAGCCGTTGGAATACCCTGTTGCGCCGCAGTATTAATTGCGCTCTGCACCGTTCTTATCTGTTCCGGATTGAAGTTGCAAGCCTCCATGGTCTGAAGCAGATCAGGATCAAGTTCCACCGCCAGGACTGTTGAAGCAGTAAAAAGAAACAGAAAAAATATACTAATAAAAAATTTCATACCAATCACCTGTACCGTGTTTATTGAGTGTCTGTTTCTATAACATCTTTTGTCCACAATGGTTACAAACCCGGTTGAAAAAGACAATTCTCTGCCCCAAAATCATCGGTTTCCCTGAGTGGGCAATCGGGAATATAAAATGAACCATCAACAACATAAAAATAGGCAAGCCCCTGCACGGGGAAAACCCTTGCCAGCCAACGGTCTGATTTGGTTTTAATGCTGTCGTGCAGAACAAAATTATCCACAGATGAAGCAAATTGAACACGGTTTGCTTCCGGTAAACGTATTGAGAAAAGGAGGGCATCCTCTTTCTTTTCAACAAAATGAGCGGATGCACACCCATGCAGCAACACAGGAAAGGATAAGATCAATAGAAGAAATTTGTTCATATCGAGCCAACCACCCTGATAATTGAATTAACTCCGCCAAAATCATCCTGTTCATGGGCAAGCACCGTCGGGTCTGGCATCTGCTGATCATTATCCACAAAATAACTGTAGCGATGTTCCCCCTGAGGAAGATTAATCTTCGTTGTCCAATAACCACTTTCCCCGATTTTCTCCATTGGCACCGGAGTCCACTGAGTAAAATCACCCACTAGCTCTACTTTGTTCACATCCGGGCGATAAATCACAAACCGATGTTCTGCTAATGCAGGACTGCTTATTGGAGCAGGAGCAGAATTCTGAAAGTACACCATGGCCACCACTACCATGGCAGTGACGAACCCTGTCATGGGGAGAAACCACGAACGAAAATCCCAGCTTTCTTTTTCAGAAACCACAGGAATGGTCACATGCGGCAAGGTGGCAACCATGTCACCCTGCAACATTTTTTCCTGCTCAAGTAGCAGAACGGCCTCTTCCTTGAAAAACCTGTCATCATGCACGGTTTCAACAAATTCAATTTTTTCGTCAATATCAAGCTCATTATCCACAAACATGCTGATAAGATAGTCCTTCATAGTTACTCCTGCCTGAGTATTGTTTTGAGTTTAGTGCGTGAGCGATGAATCTTCACCTTGATGTTCCCCTCACTGTTCCCTGTTATTTTGGCTATTTCACGATATGTCAAACCGCTGCTCACAACAAGCGACAAAATATCTCTTTCCTCGTCATCCAGCTTCTGCATGGCACGTAAAACCCGCTGGTACTCCTCTTTAATCCCATATGTTTCTTCCTGATCGATTCCAGATCCGTGCAACTCATCATCGTAGGATGCATCCCCCCGGCTTTTCCTGGAATGATCATAAAGAAGATTCCTTCCAATGGTGTATAGCAACGCAGAACTTTCCTCTCTATCTGCATATCGTTCAAGACACCGGGTAAAACTCTCCTGCATAATATCTGAGGAAAGATGATAATTCCCTGTTTGGCGCAAGAGATAGCCAAAGAACTTCTCTTTGTTTTCTATGTAAAATTTCCGAAAAGGCTTCATCATACTTAAAATAACGTTCTTTATTATAAAAGGTTACATAAAAAAACAGATCTCACATTAAATCCATTTTTGACACTCCGTTTTGCCTGTCTGAAACAAAGCCCCCATCCCATACCGAAAAACGCAAAAAAGCACAGGCGTCAATCAATCATGCCTGTGCTCTTCGTCTGTTCTTCAGTATTAGAGCCTCACATTGTAAGGCAAATTTATCAGGTAACGAATATTCCAGTCCTGACCACAGATGAGGATATTACCTTTCTGCTGCTACGTAATTTTAAACTTTGAAATCATGGTTTTCAAAGTATCCACGGTGTCGGCCAAGCAGCTGGCACTGGAAGTCACCTTCCCCCCTGTGCTGGAAAGTTCATCGACAAGCGTTGCCATCTCGGCGATATCCTGGGCAATCTCCACAGAAGCAGTCGAGCTTTGTACCACACTTTCATTCACCTCACTGATTCCAAGTGCCGCCTGCTGAATATTCGCTGAAATTTCATTGGTCGTTGCTGTCTGTTCTGCCACAGAGTCACTGATTCCTATGACAATCCCATCAATTTTTTCTATTACTTCAGCGATCTGTTTAATTTCACCCACTGTCTCATCGGTTGATCCCTGCATCGATTCAATGGAAGTGCGTATTTCTCCCGTCGCTTCTGCCGTCTGTTTGGCCAGTTCTTTTATTTCATTTGCAACCACAGCAAACCCCTTGCCCGCCTCACCTGCCCTTGCAGCCTCAATAGTTGCATTCAATGCCAGCAAATTCGTCTGATCTGATATTTCTGTTATCACTTCCGTGACCTTGGAAATCTGGTTGGCAGCCTCCCCGAGAGAGTCAACTTTTCGTGAAGAACTATTAGCAAGTCGAACAGCATCCTCGGTAATAGCTCTTGCTTCTCTGGTTTTTGCATCAACTTCAACAATTGAATTAGTGACTTCTTCGGCAGCTGTGGCGACAATATTCACGTTAGTGGACGCCTCCTCACTGGCTGCAGCCACAGAGTTCATATTGGTACTCAACTGTTCTGTAGCTGCGTAAGCGCCACATTAAGCACACTCCACCACTGCCGGTGAATCCAGTTGTTCCCGGGTAATATTCCCTGGCAGCAGGGCTTCGTAGTCTTCCAGGGTCTCTGCCATGGGTAACTTTTCAAAAATATAACGCAGATACGCAT
>JAJRQL010000278.1 GCA_024280265.1 Deltaproteobacteria bacterium | reverse complement strand
ATGAGTGCAATGTTGAGATCGCGTTGGGTGTTTTCAATAACTTTAGCTGCTTCCGCTTCTTTGATGGATGGGACAGGGTAAATTCCGGCCTCAATGATAGAGCTGTAGAGGGCGGATATCTCCTGTAGGCTGTCTTCTGTGTCTCCTGAGACAATCTTGGTGATTTTAGTGAGGGTATGTTTTTTGTCTCCTGGATTAATCCGTTCCGGAGAGTAGCCTACATTGAAGTCCTTTTTCCATGTCATCCCGGAGCTTTTTTCAAGCACTGGGACACAATCCTCTTCAGTGGCGCCGGGGTAGACAGTGGATTCAAATATTACTGTGGCTCCCTTTTTCATATGCTTACCGGCAGTGGCTGCAGCGCCAAGCAGAGGTCGCAGATTTGGCTGGTTTGCGTGATCAATGGGAGTAGGAACAGCAATGATTAAAAAATCTGCCTGGCCGAGTTGGCCTGGGTCTTCTGTAAAGGTGAGAAACTCTGCTGCCTTGAAACCCGCACTGTCCACCTCATTATTGTGGTCAATTCCTTTTCTGTAATTATCTATTGCGGTCTGGTTCAGGTCATAACCTATGGTGTTGTATTGCTTTCCGAATGTTATAGCCAGGGGGAGCCCGACATAGCCGAGGCCAAGGATACCAACGGTGGGTTTTGTGTCTGTCATGATATTCAGGGAAAATTATTTAATGGTTGGGAGTTTTCCAATGATTGGAATATTTATCGCATTGGTAACGTCATTGTTATGACGAATGGTGCCACGATAATAGTCTAATAATAGAATCGGGGCAATACCCGTGGCAGCACCCAGTAATATTCCTATGAGAATAATGGGGATTCGCATGTTTCTGGATGGCTCAAGTGGCGATTGCGGAGGATTGATCACCTTGATATTATTAACAACAGCTTTTTCTTTTCTGACAAGATCGAGGTAAATATCATCTATTTTTTTGTAGCGTTCCTTAGCGTTGCTGACCTTGTTCTGCAGGACATCCAGCTGTGACTGGAGTTCCATGTCCGTCACAGAGGAGAGGGCCGGAGGTATTTCAAATTTCTGTTTAAAGAACCGCAGTTCCTTTTCCGCCTCCTTCAGCTGCTTGAAGTACTCATCCCGCTGCGTTCTGGTAAAGCCCAGCTCATGTCGGATAAGGCTTTTGTTTGTTTCCATATTTAAAGCAACCCAGATATCGATGTAACTCTGTACCAGAACGGTTGCCATCTCCTGCGCAAAGCATGTTCCGGTTATCTGGATGATTCCTTTGCTGGGGATTCCTGTGACAAGGACACGTTTCTGGAGCATATTAAGGCGCTCGGGGGTTATGCTGATCTTTTCTCTGGGAGGTGCCGAGTCTTTGTTGAGGAGTTTCCTGAAGTATGGTTTGAGTTTCTTTTTCAGCTGGCCGGAAATTTCCAGCGGGGTTTCCAGGTCTTTTTGCAGCTTTACGGGCAGAATTTTGAATACCTCTGTTCTGAAGGCAGTGCTGTTCATTCGCTCTATTGCTGCTGTTATATAGTTCTTGTCCCCGGTTCTTGCTGCAATCTCCTCGGTAACTTTGGAAATCATCTGAGCTCGGGGTGTCTCGAGTTGGGTGGTGGCTGTACTACTGTACTGGGGCTGGATCATGAAACTTATGGGCAGAGCAATGCCAAGGCCTAAGAGTGTTGACAGCAACACCATCCACTTGTGCTCCTGGACCGGAGAGAGATATTTGGCAATGAGAAATTGCGGATCCGCTGGACCCGGTTGGACGTTTCGGGATTGAGGTGTAGTTGTCATCTGCTGCTTATATCGTTGTCAGTGTGGATACGGACTGGCCTGTTTGTCAGGGGTATGCTCGTTCAGGACGATTCCATGTATGGTTCCGTTTCCAGCTTCTATAATGCTTTTGGTCTCTTTCAGGTCAGCCCTTGTTGTTCCTGATTGTTTGGTGATTAACAGGAAATAATCAACTACTGAGGTGAGAGAGACGATGTTGACATTGTTTCGATTCGGGGAAAGAACGGGGGAGGTGTCAAATATTATAAAGTCGTACGTATTTCTGCTCTCCTGGAGAATCTTGGGAATATGCGAGTGACGAAGGTAATCTGAAAAATTCTGACAGTTTTCACCAGCTGTTATGACATCCAAGTTAGTTACTCCGGTTTTCTTGACCACTGCCTGCATTGGCAGGTTATCTCTAACAAACTCTGTGAAGCCAAACGGTTGTGGAAGGTTGAAGAATTTGTGAAGTCCGGCGCGCCGCATGTTGCAGTCAATGAGGAGGACTTTCTGTTGACAGGAACATGCCGCATTGTACCCAAGTGCTGCAGCAAGAAGAGAACTCCCTGTGTTGTCATAAGGACTCGCAATGAGCAGAGTGTTCCCACCGGATTTTTCAAGACTGGAAAAGATCTTTTCGCGTATTCGTGTCAGTTCGGCGTAGTGATAAGCCTTTTCAATAACTGGAGAAACCCGCTGGTTATTTATGTGAGTATCCTGTGGTGATACTGTTTCCAGACGTTCACGACTTTCTGTGAAAGCCCTGTCCCCCTCCAGTGTATCTGACTCAGTTGCCGTTGACTCAATGGAACTGACGGAGACAGTTTTAGGAGTATGGGTGACTTTGATAGTTGCAAGAGTGGAGGGCGGGACCGACATCTCTTCAATATCAATATCATCAAGTGGATTTAAGTCAAACAGTTCCCCTCTGTTGTTCGCTGGGTCAGGTTCAGGATGGCTCATATTCCGGGGTGGAACACAAATTTCATCAAGATTCAGCCCCTCAAAAGGATCGATGCTGCCAGCTGACTGAATGGTACTGCATATATTTGCAGGATTGTTGTCCTCTTTTCGTGCCATAGTTGTGGACTGAATATTGTCGCCTGAGGTTGTGGGTTTTTTTTTGGTTGTTCTTGTGTTAAAGTATTAGTATAACATAAAAAAATAACGTTTGCAACATGGTGCATAGTTTTGATTGGGGAACATTTTGATCATTTTTTATGCTTCAGTGGAAATGAGCTGTTCCGTTCAAATAAACCTTTTTCCATAAAGAACATTGAATATTTCCAGGACCTCTCTGCCCAGGCTGGCATAATCATTGGCACCGTAGCTATCTGGCGCAGACTCAAAGATCGTTTTTCTTTCCACATGAGCCATATCAATTTCAGGACAGTTACGAATATGAGTGTTAAAAATACAGATCCCTCTCTGGGAGAAGTATTTTTTTATCTGATTGAGGTTCTGGGCAGAATTTCCCCAGTCCGGGTCGTATTTTGTAATGAGGACAGCCAGTAGCTTGAGTTGGCTGTTATGTTTGCGAATGCCTGCGATGAGATCAAGATAGGCGGCTAGTCCATCCAGGGAAAACTGATCAGATGGGGGAATGGGAATGATGACATAATCCGTTGACATAAGGGCGTTGTTCATCATAACCCCAAGGTTGGGTGGGGTGTCAAAAAGGACAAAATCAAATTCATTCAGGCCGGGGTCCTGTTCAACAAGTTTTCTTATGCCGAGAACAGCATCAGTTTCCTGGGATATTTTCCGTTCCCAGAGCATGCAGCGGGTGGAATTGGGAATGATCTGAATCCTGGGGTGAAAAGTGGAGCAAGCAATGGTAGAAAGAAGCATGTTGTTGTTTTCTGGGGATTCGAGTGCATCAACAAGAGAATACTTTTCCCTGTCACCATAATTTTGTAATAAAATGGATGAGCAGTTTGCCTGGGGATCCGTGTCGATGATAAGGATCTTTTTTCCAAGGATTGCCAGGTAGCTTGCAAGATTGATTACAGAAGTTGTTTTGCCAACCCCTCCTTTACGATTTCCAAAGCTGATAAATATGGGTGGATCCTGGTGTGTCATCGAGGAAGACCTGTTGCTGTCTGAGTTTTTTTTCTGTTGTTACCTTGAGAGGAAGTGTGTGAAAATCATCTATAAAAAGAGTATAATACAAAATGTAAAATAGCAAGTTGGAAATACAGGGATTTTACTACGTTATCCTTCTTGGTAACAGCAGGTAGACTGCCTGAAAAATAAGCATTATAAGGAATAAATCTATGAGTAATGTAATGAAGGGTGTGCTTTTTTCTGCTTTGATATTTCCTGGAGCAGGGCAGATTATCTTATCAAAGTATATGCGTGGTGCAGCTTTTTTTGCGGTAGCTTTTTTGAGTGGATTACTCTGTGTCACCGCCATTGTCCGGCAGGCGGTGGTGATGTTGCAGGATCTTGTGGCTGCTGGAGAAGTGACTACCATCCCAAAGGTAATGCTCATTGTTGCTGAAGCCTCAACAACGGCATCCTCACTTTTCCTCAAAATCTCTTTTTTGATATTATTCTGCTGCTGGTTGGCCTCCGTAGTAGATGCCTGGCGCATTGGCAGAGAACTTGATTTACGTCCTGCCGATGTTTAGATATTATGGTTATGAGATAAAAAAAGATCTGCCATCATTGATGGCTGCCTTGTGAAATAGTATTTCACGTGTGTTCTTGGGGGGTACAGAAAAGAGTCCAGCGACTCTGAAAAGTTTTCCGACTTGTCGGCTTAGCTCTTTTTGTTCAAAGCCCGTTGTCT
>JAJRQL010000034.1 GCA_024280265.1 Deltaproteobacteria bacterium | reverse complement strand
ATCGTAACCTCCTTAAAAGATTGGTCTTTTAAGGAGGTCGGCTGCGAATTTTTTTACTTTGTCAAGGAAAAAGTGTGTCTATTTTGAAAAATAACTGCTTTATTTAACATGCAAAATCCTTACCGGACACTACTGACTTTTTTTAATCTTTTTGTTCTTATTCTGACGGTTTTGGTGTGAATTGTATTACCGTACCAATCTGACGAACCTGGGACATGAGCGCTTCAACTCTGACTGCGAATGTCGGTTCTACCGGAAGACCGACATTCTGTAGAATACGAGCTGTCCATACGTTGCAGGTATTAAATATATGATAGCTTTCGTTGGACTTGTAAAAGCGACTGTTTCCATAAAGGCCTGGTCCCAAAGAGTGTATCCTGCCTGCCTTATCTCTGGAAAAACTAGCGGCAATACTCTGTGACAGTAATTTGAGAGCAGTAGATGATATTTTGATGCTGATGATTTCGCTGTGGGGGAAAGCAGCTTGTACAGGGCCATCGAATCCCAGAATATGGAGTACGCTGGGCGTTGGCAGCAGGGCTGCTTTGAGGAGGATGCCAGTATGAGGATCTGGTTCCTGATAAAATTCTCTGTCTCCCCAGCCGATCTCAAGGTATTCTGTGTCGGGAAAGTCTGCAAATACAGGTTGGATATCAAGAGGGATTGCTGAGTGTTTCAGTACAATCCCTGCATGCCATCCATGGCTTACCAGGTAGATTGTTTTGCCCAACTCTATCTTGCCGGGTGATGGTGTTCTGTTGAGTGGTGATGCGCAGGCCGAGCAACAGAAAACAAGGAGCAGTATCCAGATGATAACTCTACTCATTTGCAGCAGGAGTCTGGGCATAATAAGAGGGTGTTTCCCTTGCGACAGATTTTCTTTCGAGTATTACAGATATGTTGGGTGTTAGTAATGAACCTGTTGGTAAGTGGTTTTTTTTCAGTATTGTTAATCGTGGTGGGCTCACAAAGGGTCTATTGCACACTCAAGGGGAACCTTGTAAAGTAAGATTTTTTTAATTTCGCCCAATCTAAATGAGATCAAATAAATATGATGGTGTCGTAAAAAAACTCTTCACCTCTTTCGTTGCTTCACATTTTCAATCATTACGACGTACTCCAGTACGCCGAAACAATTGAAAATGTTTGCGCATCGATTTAGAAGAGAAAATCTCATTTCTGGACGGACAATAGATCCTGCTTATTCAAATATCCACTTGTCAACATTACGCTGCCAGTCGGTAACATTTTCACCAAACCATAGCGTAATTTCTTTGAGAGCATTCTCTTCACTATCTGAACCATGAACCACATTTCTCCCGATTTCCAGCGCGAAGTCGGCACGAATCGTACCGGAGAGAGCATCGGCAGGGTTAGTTACTCCCATTGTGCTGCGAGCGACTTTGATCACATTTGTTCCTTCAAGAACCATAGCCACAACTGGCCCTGATGTGATATAGGTGACCAGGTCACTGTAAAATGGCTTGCTTTTGAGAGCTTCATAATGCTCCTCCGCGAGTTCGTGGGGGACACGCATGAATTTCATGGCTGCTATTTTGATTCCTCTGCGTTCAAATCTGCTGATAATCTCACCTATTAAGCCACGCTGTACGGCATCTGGTTTAATCATGACAAAAGTTTTTTCCATCGTTCTTCACTCCATGTTTTCAGGCTGATTGCGGTGCCTGTATTTATTAATAATTATATGGAACACATCTTTCCACGTTCATTCCAAAAAAAAATTTATTCTAGCATAACCGACCCTGATTGTACAATCATCTTCAATTGGATTGAGATACCATATCTTGAGAATTACATGGCGATGGGTTCTGGTTTTGTGAATTGAACCAGCAGTGTTTGTATAATAGCAGCAAGTGCTATACTGTATAGCCTGATTGAGACAGTAACAGCAAATAAGCTGGAATCGTATGCGTATTTACAGTATCTTTTCGCTCAGATAGCAACTGTCGTGAGCTGCGGTTCTTCAGGCGCTTACAGTGGGCGCTTCGCAGGAAGGCGGCTTGTGTCGGGGGTTACAGAAGAAGTCTTCTGTCGTTGTGTCCAGGGCTAGAAGAAACAATCTCATTTCCAGGCGGACACCAGCCAGGGGATGTGCTGTGCTGTGCAGGAATGTTTTTCATAGGGGAGTTTGATGGTGATTACTGGTCCAGATAAAATGGATGGCAAAAGTGAGAAACGGTTGATAGCAATCCTTGAAAAGCAAAAAAAGGATCTTGTAGTCCGCTATCTCAGAAAACATGAAGAGCTTGAGGCGGGGAAAAATTTCACTGATAAGCTTTTGGAGTCTATCTTTAGTTTGTTTTTTCTGCTGAGTGAGGATTTTATTGTAGTTCAGGCGAACAAAGAGTTTTATCGCTCTCTTGGGTATAGTGAGGAGCTGGAAGGGGAGACGATAACTCTTGAACAGATAAGTGGTCAAAAGAATTACGGCTGTATTAAAAATGCTCTTGTAGACGGAGAGTTCAGTACCCTCGAATCGTCTTTTTTTACCAGGGAAGGAAAGGAATTTCCAGTATCCCTTAAAGGGTCTTGTTACGTGACGGAATCTGGTCGTGTTCTTTATATGCTGGTTGCCGCGGACAGAAGTGACTTTCAGGCAATGATGGAGAGTATGCGTGAAACGCAGGAACAAATGATGCATTCAGAAAGGTTGGCAAGTCTTGGTGAGATGGCGGCAGGGGTTGGTCACGAGTTAACACAACCGTTAAACGCCATTCTTCTTTTTGCCAGAAACTGCGCCAAGGCCCTTGACGACCCACTGCACAACAGGCCGATGATTGAAGAGAACTTGAGTTTTATAATTGATCGGGTGGGGAAAGCCACATCAATTATTAGAAGTTTAAAAAATTTTGGAGGTAAGGCACCGGATGAACTTACAGGTGTGGATATGAATTCTATCCTTTTAAATATCCTTGAGTTCCTGGATTCCAGGCTGAAATTGTCCGATATACGGCTTCAGCTCGAACTTGATCAGTCTGTCCCCTGGGTACTAGGGCAGGAAGTGAAGCTTGAACAGGTATGTTTGAATCTTATTCAGAATGCAGTTCAGGCAATGGGACGGACGCAGTATCCTGTTTTAACGGTGAAAACAGGGGTGCGGCAGGGGATTGATCTGGTAAGCATGAAGGAAAAGCAATTTGTTCTCATTGAGATCATGGATAATGGAGAGGGAATAGCAAGTGAGGTAAAGGAAAAGATTTTTGATCCGTTTTTTACTACCCGTGAGGTCGGTACAGGTATGGGGTTGGGACTTTCAATTGTTGAAAAGATTATACGTGAGTTCGCTGGAAGTATTAAGGTGAAAAGTAATCCTGGGGCTGGTGCTTGTTTTACCATCTTGCTGCCGCCAGCAGTTGATTAAAAAGAAATACTATTATGAAAATGAAACACAACAATGAGATTCAGGAAAGGGGTCGCATTCTGGTCGTTGATGATGACCTTTTTCTGCTTGCTGCGATTGAACAGACTTTAACTCTGCATAACTTTTGTGTGGATACTTTCGATACTCCCCTGCAAAGCCTGGATGCGGTGAAGGTTACAGATTATGCGGCAGTTCTTACGGACGTTAAAATGCCGTTAATGGATGGACTTGAACTTCTGGAAAGAATAAAGAATATAGATCCAGAGCTTCCGGTTATCGTCATAACTGGCCATGGGGATGTGACTATGGCTGTTACAGCCATGCAGAAAGGAGCGTATGATTTTCTGCAAAAACCTGTTGACGAAGATATGCTGATAGCATCACTGGGAAGGGCCGTGGAAAAAAGGCAGTTGGTGCTGGAAAACCGGGAACTCAGCGCAAATTTACTAGAGCAACGGAAGAAAAGGACTCGATTTCATGGGATTGTCGGGAATCATCCTGTCATGCAGCAGCTCTATGATACCTTGGAAAAAGTTGCGACAGAAAGTGATCCGGTTATGCTTTACGGTGAAACGGGAACTGGTAAGGAACTGGTGGCACTTGCCATTCATGAAATTGCCACTCGCTCCGAGGAACCGTTTGTAGCTGTCAATATGGGGGCCATACCGTCTGAGATGCTGGAATCCGAACTGTTCGGGCATGTCAAAGGTGCTTTTACCGGTGCCGACAGAAAAAAAACTGGAAAGTTTATTCATGCCGGAAAGGGAACAATTCTTCTTGATGAAATTAACAGTCTTCCCGTAGCGCTGCAGGGAAAGCTTCTGAGAGTACTTGAAGAAAAGGAGATTACACCCCTTGGCAGTAATGATTCAATTCCGATACGGGCACGAATCATCGTCGCAACTAATAAAAATCTTATCGACGAAGTATCTGAAGGGCGATTTCGTGAGGACCTGTACTTCCGTCTGAATGTTCTACCGATAAATATCCCGCCTCTCCGTGAGCGAAGCACTGATATTCCTTTGTTGGTCAAATGTTTTCATCAGGAATATTGTCATGAACGCCAGTTGGATGTGAAACTGTTTGATCAAAAAACTCTCCTGTCGCTACAGAAGAAAAAATGGCCCGGGAATGTCAGGGAGTTGAAAAACCATGTGCGCAGAATGTGTATTCTGGGTGAGCAGTCCTGTTCTGAAGAATTTTCGCACCAGTGTGAAAAGGAATATCTGCAGGGAATAGAAGAGAAGGTTGTGTTAAAGGAATTTCTGGCGCAGATGGAAAAAAAATATATTATGGAAGTATTGAAAAGAAATCCGGGCCAGATAACATTGGCATATACGGATCTTGTGATTTCAAGGAAGACCCTCTATGACAAGGTGAAAAAATATGAGCTTGATTTGATTTTCTTTAGAAATTCCTCAGAGTCCTGAACCAGGCAGCCTCAATTCTGGAGGCCTGTCCGTTTGCTGCAGGGTGTGCTTTGTAATTTTCCCGTTCCCTGCGCTCTACCTCAGTCCCTGTTTCTGGCACAGGAGGTGTCACGTGGTGGTGTTTTTCTGTGTGATTCCCTCTTTTTACACGGATTTCCAATTCGGCAGCTGAATGTGTCACATATCTTACATTGTTACACGATCTATATATAGCTGGGAAAAATGAGACCTTCAGTCCATTGCTGTCACCTGATTTACACAAATATGTGGGAGTTTGCTTCTGCTTAGAAACCTCTTTTGGTTGTACTGTCTGCAGGATAAGGGTGTCGGTCTTGTAACGTTCTGTAAGTACGTTACAAGACGTTGGTATGTTTTGTGGATGTCCGTTCTGGCCTTGAATGTGCATGTGAAGGATAACAGGTGGCTCGGGTATGGTACCGGGCCGGGATCTACTAACAACAACTATTGGGGGAAACATGCATGGTACTTTTTACGATTTTAATCGTTGACGATGAAGATGAGTTTCGGGACATGACAATAAAGCGATTGAACAAGCGAGGCCTTCAATGTGAAGGTGCAGGAAATGGGGAGCAGGCTCTGGAGATGATTCGGACAGGTGATTTTGATGTGGTGCTTCTTGATGTGAGAATGCCTGGCTTGGACGGGGTTGAGGTATTACGGGAAATTAAACGCATGAAGCCGTTGATTGAGGTTGTGATGCTCACAGGCCATGCGTCCGTTGAATCGGGTATTGATGGCATGAAGCTGGGGGCCTTTGACTATCTGATGAAGCCTATTGAACTTGATCCTCTGCTGGAAAAGTTGAAAGGTGCTTATGAAAAAAAACGCGCGCAGCAGGAAAAGATAGAAATGGCCCAAATTAGAAGAGATATGGTGCGGCCCAGTTAGAGGGTATAGCTGGACAGGATCGGACCTGTTATACAAAAAGACGATTAGAATGAGGAGACGTTACGATGAGTTTTTTTAAGGAATTAAACCATTTCATGGTGCTGGGGGCGAAGGCACATGCGAAATGGGAGCTGGAGATGTCAAATAATATATTGAGAAGCCGTACCAGGTGCCTGTTGCTGTGCCTTCTGCTGGTGCCGATAATCCTTGGTGGTATCGCAATAGCCGCTGGAGATCCAACTGGCCTTCTTCCCGATGTGCTTGGTGGTAAAAAGGCATATACTCCAGCGTTTTATACACCAAGCATTTTTATAGTTTCTATTCTGGTTGGTGTTGGAGCCGGATTGATCACTGGATGTATCGGGGCGGGTGGCGGTTTTATCATTGCGCCAGCTCTTATGAGTGTCGGCGTGAAAGGAATCCTGGCAGTTGGTACGGATCTTTTTCACATCTTTGCCAAAGCTATCATGGGAAGTGTCCTTCACAAGAAACTTGGTAATATATGTATACCGCTGGCCTTTACCTTTTTAATAGGTGCCATCGGAGGTGCCACGGCAGGAGGGTTGTTGAATCGTTATCTCTATGAACTCAATCCTGTTTTGAGTGATGCCTTTATAACCACTACCTATGTCTTTATGCTCGGTTTTCTTGGTTTCTATGCTTTAGCAGATTACATTAAGTCCAAGAGGGGGCTTGATACTGTAGATGTTCAGGAAGGTGCTCCTATTGTAGAGGAAATTCCTTCCATAGGAAAAAAACTTCAATCCATTAATATTCCGCCCATGGTCAGTTTTGATCAGGGGATTACTCCGGGTGGTCGTAAAATTTCCTGGGTCTTTCTGGTGGTCAGTGGTGCCCTTGTTGGTATGGCTGCGGGTATAATGGGAGTGGGAGGTGGTTTCCTCACCTTTCCAATTTTTGTTTATGGACTCGGTGTTTCTTCCATGACCACAGTGGGGACCGATATCTTCCAGATCATTTTCACGGCAGGTTATGCTTCGCTCAGCCAGTATGCCATTTACGGATTTATTTTTTATACCCTGGCGATGGGGATGCTTCTGGGTTCTTTGTTTGGTATTCAGATTGGTTCCCTTGTGACAAAAGTGGTGCCCGGTATTACCATCAGGGGCTTTTATGCAATGGCCGTTCTCTCCGGTTTCGTTAACCGGGTTTTTGCCCTGCCCACAAAGTTACGTGATATGGAATTGATCAACTGGAGCGCACAAACTGTTCATATTCTTGAGCAGGTAGGTATCTATGGATTCTTTATCGCCATCGGTATTTTCTGCTTCTGGGTTTTTAAGGCATTTTTTACCAATCTCAACGTACTGAAGGGGGAGGTATCCGAATCATGAGTATTCAAAAGAAACTGAAAATCCGCGGCATCCTCATGCTTGCGTCATTCTTTGTCGTTCTTGGAGTAATATTTATGCCAATCTTTCATGGGCATAATGGGCTTGATTTTATGGATAATCTATACAATTCAATATCCAAGGATTCTGCCTACTTTATTCCGGAGTTAAAGGAGAAGGTACAGAAACATAAAGGATCAATGAGTGAGCTGCAGCTTACGTTGAGGGATGCACAGCAAGCTCAGGAAAGTGCTAAACTGCTGGAAGCTGGTGGAGCGATTGTTACTGTTAGCGAAAATAACATTGTAGTATCCGGAGATATCAGTTCAGTGCTGATGAACAGTCTTGCTGATGCGGATATAATGTACGCAAACGATGGTCCGAGGTTGGTGAAAAAATATGGGTATAATCATCGACTTGTTCTCTATAACTGGGACCGGGTGCTGGCAACCATGCAGAAGAGTTTGAATAAGATGGAAAAATTCAAAGATGCCAAGATTGTTTCCACAGTGAAGAAAAAGGCTGTTGAGATGTCCTACAACTATTACGGGGTAGAGCCTCAGTCTGCTATGGACTCTTTGTTTCTCGTTACTTTCTCGCTGGTTTTTTATGTTTTTTATACCCTGTGGTATGGCTTTGGTATTATGTATCTTTTTGAGGGCTGTGGGTATAGGATTTCCCATTAAGTCTTTCAGGATACTCTGAATTATTCTTGAGGGAAGGTTGGATAAGTAAGTTTTCTTGTGCAAACTCTAAACTTTCGCTTTCAAAAAGCTCTCACGGTTTCTTTTCTTTTCTTTTATTGCAGTTTTTATGGAGTAAGGCACTAAAACAAGAGGAGCAGGGTTCGAAATCCGTCCCTGCTCCTTTCCACTCTCACTTTTTCTCACTGTATGACTGGCATTATTCAATGGATAAAGGAAGTCTTCTTTTCAAGGCACGATAGTGCGCTTTCACCGGAAGAGCTTCAAGCTGTTTTCAGGGCCAGATACAGACATTTCAGGGCACTGCTCACGGCCAACAATACGGCGTTGCAGGCTATGGCTGACCTGGAACTTGCTTTGCAGTCAAAACAGACTTTCAGTATGGCATTTGTTCGTGCACGAACCACGGCGGTAACGGTTAATGTGTATAAAATGGTGAATCATCTGAACGAGATGTCAGGTGGACGGTACAGAAAGCTTGAGAATATTCTTGCAAGGATAAATGCAGATATTGATGCAATTGTGGAGGCAGTTCCTCCGGTTCGCAGTGGAGAGCATGTTGTTCCTTTACATCAGGTTGACAGGAATTCTGTTGATCTGGTTGGTAACAAAATGGCTAATCTGGGTGAGATTGCGAACATTCCCGGTATGGAGACGCCTCAGGGGTTTGTTATAACAGTCTCGGCATCTGATTATTTACTTGAAGCAAATAACCTGAATCCCGAGATTCTTCGCCTTCTCCAGCCCCTTGATCCTGAAAATCTTGCTGCTGTGTATGAGGTCAGTGCTGCTATCCAGAGATTGATTACCGGGAGCACTCTACCAGCTGACCTGGAGAGAAAGATATATTCAGCGTACGCAGATCTTGAGAAAACAACCCGGGCGGGAGTGACCGTTGCTTTAAGGTCCAGTGCTCTCGGGGAAGACACAACTGGTGCTACTTTTGCTGGGCAATATCATACCGAATTGAATGTGGACCCTGAGTTTCTGGGCCAGACGTATAAGGAAATTGTAGCCAGTAAATTCACCAGTCGAGCGATGCTGTATCGTATGAAAAGAGGGTATCGTCACAGGGATGTGGCAATGTGCGTAGGCTGTCTGGCCATGGTGGACAGTGTTGTCAGTGGTGTAGTGTACAGTCGCGACCCGGAACGTCCTGATACTTCATGGTGTGTTGTCAGTGTGGTAAAGGGCCAGGCTGTGAAGGTTGTGGATGGGACGGGTACCAGTTATCTCCTGCTGGTCTCCAGGCAGCCACCGCATGAAGTTATTCAACAGGAAGTGACTCAACAGACTGGTAATTCAGGTGAACAGGTTCCATTAGATCTTTTGACTCCCAGGCAGATTGCAACAATTACTGAGGCAGCTCTTGTGCTTGAAAAATACTTCGGTATTGCTCAGGATATTGAATGGACAATCGATACCCGTGGCAGGTTGATTATTCTTCAGAGTAGGCCTATGGTCTATGCCGAAAAGGGAGAGGGGGAATGCCACTTACAAGATGAACCTGATGACAGTTCCGCTCCGCCACTGCTCACTGGTGCCGTAAGTGCGAGTGCGGGCGTTGCATGTGGGCCTGTTTTTCCTGTCCGATCTGCTCTGGATATGCTTCAGTTCCCAAAAGGGGCTGTTTTAGTGGTGCAGCATCCTCTTCCGGAGTGGGCACCCATCCTCAATCGGGCAGCAGCCGTTGTTGCTGAAACCGGCAGTATTGCAGGCCACCTGGCCACAGTAGCCAGAGAGTTTAAAGTCCCTGCTGTTTTTGGTGTTCCCGATGCGCTGAAAACCCTGAGCAATGTTGAAAGTATAACCGTAGATGCCGCAAGGGGACGCATTTATACCGGCAGGCTGGAGGAGTGTATAGTAGGGGATGTGCAACAACCGGATCTTATGGCAGGGAGTCCGGTAAAGAGACTGCTTCAGAATCTGATGGAATTTATGACTCCTCTGAATCTGACTGACCCCCATTCACCATATTTCAAGCCCGGGTACTGTGAGACATTACATGATATAACACGCTTCTGTCACGAGAAGGCGGTAGCAGAAATGTTTAAGTTCGGTGACAGGGATCGTCTCCATCGGCATGCTGCCATACGACTGGTAGAAAAAAATGTTTCTCTGGACTGGTGGGTTGTAGATGTTGCTGACGGGATTCGTGAAGGAGTGGATCTTTCGTATAAAATGATCCATATGAATGATATTGTTTCTACTCCAATGCGTGCACTTTGGGAAGGAATTTCGGCCTTTCCCTGGCAGGGTCCACCCTCTGTGTGCGCCAGGGGCTTTGGAGCTATTCTTTTTCAATCAACGATGCAGCCAGGGCTTGATCCTGCAGTTGGTACAGCCCTGACAGAAAAGAATTATTTTCTTATTTCAAAGAATTTTTGCAATTTATCTGTCCGACTTGGATATCATTTTGCTATGATTGAAGCGTACTTAAGTGATCTACGTACAGAGAGATATGTTGCTTTTACGTTTAAAGGCGGGGCAGCTGATGCAAAACGCAGGGCTGGACGAATAACATTGATTTCGGATATTCTCAGTCGTTATGATTTTCGCATTGACCAGAAAGGTGATTCCTTGACAGCCAGAATTGAAAAGCGTTCAATTGGCTTTCTTCAGGAGCGCCTGAAAATTCTTGGATACCTGAGCGTACATACTCGTCAGATTGACATGGTTATGAACAAACAGGAATCTGTAGATCTGTACAAAAATAAATTTCTTACTGAAATTGAGCAAATGCTGGATTAACCACACTGAGGAAACGGATTAATGAAGATAGATAGGAAAGTTTTACTTGTTGATGATGAAGTTGAGTTTACAGTAACGTTGGCAAAAATTCTCTCAAGACGGGAGATTACAGTGGGCACTGCCAGCAATTGTGCTGAAGCGCTGGCGCAGATGGAATCGGAGTCTGGTCCTT
This sequence comes from Deltaproteobacteria bacterium, assembly GCA_024280265.1. Lineage (GTDB taxonomy): Bacteria > Desulfobacterota > Desulfobulbia > Desulfobulbales > Desulfocapsaceae > Desulfocapsa. The sequence goes on along the minus strand of JAJRQL010000034.1, from coordinate 6,941 downwards.
TTACTGTAATAATTATGGATGTCAGTATGCCTGAAGTGAACGGTATTCAATGTCTTGCATTGATCAAGCGTGAGTGGTTGTGTTCTGAGGTTATTATTCTCACCGGTCATGCTTCTGTCAATACAGGGATAGAAGGGATGAAAGAAGGCGCCTTTGATTATTGTTTGAAGCCGATTAATACCAGTGAGCTTCTCGATAAGATAGAGTTGGCCTTTGAAAAGGTGCTGGTTAACCAGGAACAGAGTACTCAGTCATGAGTGTATGATGGACATGGTAACAGATAAACTTAAAAATGATGCACTTAAAATGTTGGATTTTGGACAGGTTGCCTCACTGTGCTGTGTTTCAAGGAATAGAGTGAATGTCTGGGTCGAAAAACGGGGATTGAAGCCACTGGAAAAAGGTTCAGGGTATATCTATTGCCATGATCTTGTAAGTTTTTTGATGCGGCATAATATGCCCATTCCTACGTCGGTTCTCCCTGTTACAGCAAAAAAGATTCTTTTTATCTTTTCCAGTGAAACACTGAGGCATATTTGTTTTACCTTTCTAGAGAATGTTTTTAACAAACTGAGGGCAGAAGAAAACTTTATATCTGATGCCATCTGTTATGACCATCACGCCAAATATAAAATTTTTACCTTCGCTCCGGATCTGATTGTTACATACACAATTTGTGCTTTTGATAATGCCTTGAAAATTATTCGTTTTGCAAAAACAACAGGTGAGTGTCGCATATTATCAATAGTCGAGAATCACATGTCGGAGAAGAGCAGGGAACAGATTGAGATCGCAGGAGCTGATGCTATTGTGAATCGCTCTATAGCAATGGGTGTCTTGGTGGAAAAGATGCATTTTTTGTTGAAACAGGAAGCGGAGGAGTCTTGAAATGCTCAGAGAAGATATGCCATATGATGTTATTCGAAGGCGTCTTATGTTTACATTTGCAGTTCTGATTATCCTTCCGGTATTAGTTGTGTTTCTGAGCACAACATACAGTTTCAAAGAAACATCTCTGAGTAAAATTGAGACTATTGAGGCTACCACCTGTAATCACATGAAAGATGTTATTTCCCTGTTTCTTAAAAAACAGGAAAACCTCTTGACTACCTTGTCTGGTATGTACTCCATGAAGGAAATTGGAAACCAGGGATTTCTCGATAAACTGTTTATTACTGTCAGCCAGATGCATGAGATTGTAGACCTTCATGTTATTAACGCTTCTGGTAAACAAATTGCTTATGTCGGGCCATACAGGAGTAAAATCAGGAATAAAAATTACCAGGAACAACCCTGGTTTAAAGATGTTTTGATAACAGGAAGACACATCAGTGATATTTACACAGGGTATCGCGATGTGCCGCATTTTGTGGTGGCGGTAACAGACCCCTTGAAAACCTACGTACTGCGGGCAACCATTAATTCTGATATTTTCAACTCCCTCCTTCTCCGTGCGCAGCTGGGGATAAACGGTGATGCTTATATTATTAACAGTCGGTCCGAATTCCAGACACCAAGTCTGCAAGGTGCCACGAGACTGACCAGTGAGGAAGAGAAGCTTCTCGAACGGCATGAGGGTACAGTAGTCCAGGCCATAGATAACTATATTTACGCTACTAATTGGATTAAGGATGGACAATGGCTTCTGGTTATCAAATCTCTGCCTGCAGATTCCCTTGGCTTGTATTATCAAAAAAGAAAATTTAATTTTATAATTCTTGTCAGTACATCGGCTGTTGCATTAGTCGTTGCAGCCTTCATTGCGTACTTTATGGTGCGCGGCCTTGAAAAAATAACAACTCGAACCCAGGAGGTTAATCAACAGATGGTTCAGGTTGAAAAGATGGCAACAGTTGGTCGACTCGCTGCTGGTGTTGCCCATGAGGTCAACAATCCACTGCAGATGATCACTAATCAGGCTGGGTGGATTAATGAGCTGCTCCAGGAAGAGGACCCTGAAGAGATGAAAAATCTGAGTGAGTACCGGGATGCTGTTGAGAAAATTCGATACCATGTCCGACGAGCGGGAACAGTAACCCATCGCTTACTTGGCTTTTCCAGAAAGATGGAGGAAGAGAAAGAATGCCTGAACATAAATAAACTCATTGAAGAGACAATTTCATTTGTTGAAAATGATGCTAAAAACAACAATATCACGATAGTTAAGAAATTTGGTGCGAAGCTCCCGTCTACCATGTCCGATGGCCCGCAACTGCAACAGGTCTTTTTGAATCTGCTTAATAACAGTATGGATGCCACTGGATCTGACGGAACAATAGAGATCCGTACTAGGGCTGATGCTAAGACCATTTACATGCAGTTCGCAGATGATGGTCCAGGAATTAAGGAAAAAATACTAGGAAAAATTTTTGATCCGTTCTTTACCACAAAAGATCCTGGAAAAGGTACCGGTCTTGGAATGTCGATCAGTTACAGTATTATGAGAAAACTTGGGGGAACAATTGAAGCGCAAAACCTGGAAGACGGGGGAGCACTTTTTACCCTTACTCTGCCGATTATAAAACTTGGGGAGTGACAGGGGGCAAGCGACGGAATTTCAGAGGTCTGATGAGGCCGGATACTTCATGTTGCCAGGCTGGCAGCAGGTTTGTTGCGGCCTCAGGAGGTATCAGCCAGGAAAATTTCTGATTTGGGCAGCCGTTAAGGCTTGCGTTGTTATTTGCTGGCGGGACTGCCCTGTTCTATTTACTGCTCTCCAGGCGCTCCAGCCGTTTTCGTATTCGGTCGTTACCGGGCTCAAGCATGAGGGCCTGTTCATACTCTTCCCTGGCGCGGTAGGTGATTTTCTGTTGTCGGTAGTAATCACCAAGGTAGATGTGGAAGGGTGCGTGATCCGGCAGCCATTCAATGCCCAGGTGAAGGATAGCGACGGCATCATTTATACGTTTCTGCTTTCTGTAGAACTGGTAGAGCGGGGTGAAATATGAGGGAAGTATTTTGTCGTCATTGGCGAGGAACTCCAGGGCACGGCGGCGGTAATATTCGCTTTCCTCAAGCTGTCCGGCGCGCTCATAAAACGTGCCAAGTGCAATCCACGGCGTGGGTTTACCGGGGAGAATTTGCGATATCTCATTTCTTGTGAATTGGTAGTTGAGGAAAAAGGGAGGAAGCCTCCTGGCGATGTCGCTGAACTGTCTGGATCCCTGTTGCAGTATGAAAACAGCATTCTGCCGTTCTCCCCGGTTCATGTACCATTCGGCAAGAACAAGGATATGCAGTTCTTTGTTCAGCCCCCTTTTATAACCCTCTGTCATCAGGATTGTGGTGAGAGCTTCTTTTTCTTTGGGAAGGTAGAGTCCAATCCGCTGGAGGTAGGCTCCTTCAAGGGGGTCTTTTCTGGCAGCCTGTATATAATTTTCGAGAGCCGCGCTGTACTCCTTGAGATAGGAAAGGATGTTGCCCTTATATGACCAATAGAGACCTTCCAGTGGATCTTTGCCAATGGCCTTGTCGATGGTTGTCAGCTGCTCGGTGAGAAGGGATCTGGAGAGTAGCGGATTGATATAAATTTTCGAAGCCTCTTGGTAGTGCTGTCTGGCGGAGATGATGCCTGTTTGAACAATAACAGTCAGGATAAGCAGAGGCAGGGCAGTCAGGAAGGAGAATTTCCATCCGGCCCGATCCTCGTTTAGAATGGTGCCTCTGCTGCGGAAATGGATACGAGTGTTCCCGGCCGAGACAAGCAGGCCGCAGAGGAAGAAAAAATAGAGTCCGTTAGCCCCGTTGTGCATGTTGAAATCGGTGATACTGTGGATCATTAATGCAAATATGGCACTGAGCGACCCGATGATCAGAAAAACAGAGTAGGGCTCACGGCGGAGTTTCAGCTGAACAAGGCCATTTTTGAAGACAATAATGACAAAGCTTGCTGCAAGGATGAAGCCGATCAGGCCGCCATCGGTAAACAGTTCCAGATAGTCATTGTGGGCATGATCATAGATGGTGGCGGGGGGCTGATTACTGTATTGCGGAAATGTGTGGATAAAGGTACCAAATCCTGAACCGGTGACAAAAAAGTCTTTGATGTAGGGCAGGCAGTCCTTCCACACCAGCAATCTACCCTCATTGATCGCTCCACTGGCATCTGTGGTGGCATTGAAGCGCTCCATGATTGGATCCCATCCAAACCAGGTGATGGCCAGCAGCAGTGTACCAACAAGAATAAGCGGGGCAATTTTCCCTCTGTGGGAAGACTTTTTACTGAGAAGCACCAAAAAGAAAAATAACGCAAGGGTGGCTGAGATGATGCCACCCCGGGAGAGTCCGATAAAAATGGAACTTATGATGAGTATAGCGCCGAGGCCAAGAAAAAAATATTGATTGGAGCCGTGGGAAGAGAGTGTTGAGACCACCTTCTGGCGCCATGAGTTTTTTCTGTTAACCCTGGGGCGGTAATAAAAAAACAGGGCCAGCACAATGGGGAAGAGCAGCTCCATGAATCCGGCATAATGATTTCTATAAATCCAGGGACCGACCGGACTGGAACTTTCGGGAGCAACACGAAACCAGTAGATCAGATTCGGGGAGGTGAATTTCTGGAGGATGGCCAGGAGGGCGATGGCGGTTGCCAGTCCTGCCACGATTTTGACGGTCTTGCGGAGCAGTTCCTGCCGGCTTAGCAGCTGAATGGTCAATATATAAAAGAGGACGTATGAGCTTATCCGGAGCGCTTCAAGCAGAGTTGATTTCTGGTTAACAGTCAGTGGAATCCACTGCGAACCTTCTGATGCCGCTATGATCGGGGCATAGGCCTTGTGGATACCGGGGGCGATCACTGCCACAAGGGATGCCGGCAGTGGAAGTAACTGGCCCCACATAAAAAGGAGGAGCAGGAAGAGGGGGATGATTCCAGGGACTTTATAGAAGGGAGTGGAATTATGCCGGATTGTGAAAAAATACAGGGTAGCGGTCAGGAAGACCAGGGTTTCAACGATGGCAATTGACCATGTCTCCACGCTGCCGAAGGCCAGTGGTGCAAAAAACAGTGTTCCCAGAAAGAGCGCGTAAGAAGGGGACTTCATAAGGCAACCTTGTGAAATTGTCTTTTTGCCCAATCTCTGCGTTATATTCAAAGTTTTATCCTCGTAATATCAGGCAGATGCCAGCGGTGATATTTTCGCATACCTTGATTTCGAACGAAAACCCTGATTTTTCAAAGCTGCCATAAGTATCTGCCCTGTGCAAAGAGAAAGTGGAGAAACGTCAGATTATCCTCCGGGTAACGTTGGGACTATTCTTTGTTGTAGTACTCGTAATATCCGTAATATCCCGACTGCTTTTTTGATTTGACAAGCCCGTTGAGAACAATACCAAGAACCAGTGCATGGATGTCATGTAATTTTTTCAAACCGTTTTCCAGGGAATCATAAGTTGTCTGCCCGGATTTGGTGACGAGCAGGACACCGTCGACAATGGTGCTGATGCTGAGACTGTCTGTGACGCGAAGCAGGGGCGGGGAATCGAGAAGAACATAATCGAACTTCTTCAACATTTCCTTCATGAGGGTCTGCATCCTGTCAGACTGCAGCAACTCGGCAGGGTTGGGCGGAATGGGGCCGGAGGTAATGAGTGAAATAAGCTCGTTGGGGATTGATTTGACAAGGTTGCTGACGGTGTTCCCGGACAGGTAATTGCTGAGTCCCGTTGAGTTGGGAATGCTGAAGAGTGTGTGGGTACGTGGCCGGCGCATGTCACAGTCGATGATCAGGACTTTTTTATTGTTTTTGGCAAGGATTCTGGCGAGGTTGCAGGTGGTGGTAGTTTTTCCCTCTTTGGGCGACATGCTGGTTACCAGGATTGACCGTGGCGGATGGTCAGGTGTAGAAAGAAGTAGTCCGGAGCGGATAAGACGGTAATTTTCAGCAAGTGGCGACAGGGGGTGCTTGACAAGGTGGGTTTCAATGGACTCGTTGGGAGCTTTCAGTTCTTCAACGGTTCCAAGCACAGTTATGCCAAAACGCTGCTCTATATCTTTGCCATCTTTGACACTGTTATCGAGATACTCAATGAAAAAAGCAAGTCCTATTCCACCAAAGAGGCCAAGAATGATACCAAGGGCCAGGTTTCTTTTTTTGTTTGGTTTGGATGGCGCGCCCGGGAGTTCCGCTTCTCGTACCACCCATATTTTTACATCCTGGGATTGCTTGGTGACCCCGGCTTTGTTGATACTGGAGGTGAGCGCATCATACAGGACCCGGTTCATATCCACCTCCCGCTTCATGATGGAATATTGGGTGAAGCGCTCGTTGATGTTCAGTATCTCCTGTTTAGTGGTGGCCAGCAGCTGTTTGAGGCTGGCGACTTTTGACTCTGCCAGTTCGTATGCATTGCGGGTGGCGTCAATTATCCTGGTTATTTCAAAGTTTTTCTCTTTCAAAAGAAGGTCGCGCTCGGCCTTGGCATTGATCATGACCGGGTGTTTGTAGCCATACTTCTTTGAGAGATCTTTTATCTTCTGCTCGACTGCAAATATTTTTTCACGCAGGTTTTGAAGGACCGGGTTTTCAGCAAATACGGAAATGGTTTCAATATTCTCAAAATCATCGCCGATTTTTTGTATTTGTTTGTGTAACGCTTCCAGCTCTTTCAGTGTTCCCTGGGCCCTGGAGAGTTGGGAGCTGAACTCGCTGAGTCTCTGGGGGTAGACGGCGAGCTTGTTTTCGACGGTAACAAGATCGTTGTCCCGCATGTACTGCTGTAGAGCCAGTTCTGATTTTTCCAGTCTTTTACGCTCTTCGGCAGCTTTGCTGGTCATCCATTGCAGTGAGTAGCTGCTGGAGGCCAGTTTTATTTCGAGGATCTCATCGGTGTATGCCTTGACAATGGAGTCCATCACCAGTTTGGCCATAGCTGGATTTTTGTGGCTGTAACTGATGATAACGGTCTTGGTGTTGGGTACGGGTTTGATAGAGAGACTGCCT